>NZ_JBYSZW010000065.1:0-42302 GCF_058787575.1 Cupriavidus sp. FW305-3-2-15-C-LB2 | reverse complement strand
CACGTGCACCCCCCAGACTCCCGCATCTGGCGATCCGCCCCCGAGCAGCGCGCCTTTGAAGACGCCCGCCGCCGCGTGCGCGCGCTGCGTTTCTTCTATATGCACGCCATGGTCTACGTGGCGGTCAATGCATTGCTGATCGGCTTCCATCTGGTGGGATCGCCGCATCGGCCGTGGTCTGGTGGGCCGCTCGTGGGCTGGGGTATCGGGCTGGCGATACACGGCGTGATGACGTGGAGTCGCGTCGGCCTGCTCGGGCGGCAGTGGGAAGAGCGCAAGATCGCGCAATACATGGCGCAGGAACAGGTGCGCACGCTGTCGACGGAGAAGCAGCTGGTCGAAGCCCGCATGCGCCTGCTGCAGGCCCAGATCGAACCGCACTTCCTGTTCAACACCCTGGCCAACGTGGTCAGCCTGATCGAGCCCGCGCCGCAGAAGGCCACGCTGATGCTGGAGCATTTCATCGCGTACCTGCGCGCATCGCTTGCAGCCAGCCGCGCCACGCAAGGCACGGTGGCGCAGGAGGCGAAGCTGCTGCGTGACTATCTGGCGCTGATCCGGATCCGCATGGGGGACCGGCTGCATTACTCGGTCGATGTCGACCCCGAACTCGAATCGATGCCGCTGGCGCCGATGCTGCTGCAGCCCGTGGTCGAGAATGCGATCAAGCATGGGCTGGAGCCCAAGATCGAAGGCGGGCGGCTGCTGGTCCGGCTGGAGCGGCGCGGCCCGCGCATGCTGGCGACCATCGAGGACGATGGCATGGGCTTTCGTCCCTCGGCCGGCGCCGGCGTCGGGCTTTCTAACCTGCGTGAACGGCTGGCCGTGCTGTATGACGGTGACGCCCACGTTCGGATTGAAGAACGCTCGCCCGGCACTGCCGTGCTGATCGAAATCCCGCTGCCGCGTGCATCCTGAAACGGAGACGCCCATGACGCCCACCGCCCTGATTGCCGACGACGAAGAGCACCTGCGCGCATATCTGCGCAGCAAGCTGCAACGCCATTGGCCAGAACTGCAGATCGTTGCCGAGGCGACCAACGGCATCGAAGCCGCCGACGCCATCGCACGGTTGTCGCCGAGCGTAGCCTTCCTCGACATCAAGATGCCCGGCCTGTCCGGCCTGGAGGTGGCGCAAGGGATTGAAACCGATACGCGGCTGGTGTTCGTTACGGCCTATGATGAATTCGCGCTCGATGCGTTCGAGCGCGCGGCCGTCGATTACCTGGTCAAGCCGGTCAGCGAGGAACGGCTCGGCCGCACCATCGAGCGGCTGCGCAAGGCGTTGCAGGAAGCGGCGCCTTTGCCGGAACTGGCACAGCTACTCAGCCAGCTCACACGCGCCCAGCCGCGCGCGGAAAGCGGCGGCCAGTTGCGCTGGGTACGCGCCAGCCGTGGCAATACCACCAGCCACGTGCCGATCCAGGAAGTGATGTACTTCCAGAGCGACGACAAGTACGTGGTCGTGCATACCCGCGATGGCGAGCACCTGATCCGCACGCCGCTGGCGGAGTTGATCGCCGGCCTCGATCCCGAGGTGTTCTGGCAGATCCACCGCTCGTCCATCGTCAACATGGAATACGTGGCCGGAACGCGCCGCGATGAGGCAGGGCGGCTCTTTGTCCGGATGCGTGACAGCGAAGCCGAACTGCCGGTATCGCGCGCCTACATGCACCGCTTCCGGCAGATGTAAGGCGGTCGGGGGGGGCCACTGCGCCGCCGGCTGAGGGATTCACTTGCGATCCATGAATTCCTGGATCTTGCGCTGTTCCCAGTCACGCCCGCGGCGCGACAGCCGCATCCATACCAGCAACCCATGCACGGTCAGCGCCAGGCCCCAGGCCAGGGTGGTGGTCAGCGGCCATGGCCAGCCGGTGGCGGCGTAATGCGACCACCGCGGCGACGGAAAGTAGAAGAAGCGGAACCACAGCCAGCCGTTGACGACAGCGTAGACCAGCAGGTGGATGTACCAGCCGCGCAGGGCGTGCACCATGCGGCGCGCGCGCCAGTAGGCCATGGCGTTGGGGTCGTCGTTGGGCGGGAAGGCGTGGTGCATGGGATACCCCGTGATCAAGATGGTTGGCTTGCGTCAGGTATAGGCCATTGCAAAGCGCCGCTCCAGGCCCAAGGGCCGAATCGACGGATTTCGTTCGCCGGTGGGCGCGCGGATCGCGCGAATGTCGGCGGGTCCGACCCTCCATGACCCCCGACTTGTTGCAGCTCTTGACCCGTCTCGCCGGGAATACCCGCATAGGAAAAGCCCAGTCCTTCACCATAATCATAGTAATTATGATCATAAATACGAAGCGATGGATTCCAAGCCGACCCCGCAGATAGAGGGCAGCAAACGCGTGAAGCGCTCGGACCAGGTGGTCAACGATATCAAGCGCTGGATCGTGCAGACGCACCAGAAGGTCGGAGACAAGCTGCCGCAGGAAGCAGCGTTGATCGAACAGATGGGCGTCGCACGCGGGACGGTGCGTGAGGCGCTTGCCTCGCTGCAGGCGCAGGGGCTGGTCAAGGTCAGCACGGGGCCAAACGGCGGTGCCACGCTGACGCAGCCGCCTTATGAGCGATGCCTGGAGGCAGTGTCCAACTTCCTGTACTTCCAGTCGGTCGACATCGTCACGCTGTACGCCCTGCGCCGCGCGGTTGAGCCGGAGCTGGCCGCCAACGCCGCCTTGCGCCTGACCGATGCCGACATCGCCGATCTCGAAGCGCTGATCGGGCTGAGCCACCCGGAACATGGCGGCAGCACGGACTGGAACGAGCGGCGCGAGGCCGACCTGCTGTTCCACGACCGCCTGGCCGATGCCTGCAGCAGCCCGATGCTGGCGTTGTTCTGCCGCCTGCTCAACGACATCATCCGCCGCGTCATCGTGGTCCGGAATGCGCAGGATGATTTCGACGACTTTGATGAAGAGATCTTCCACAGCCACAACGCGCTGATTGAAGCCTTCCGGTCGCGTGACCCGGAGCGTGCGCGTGCCCTGATGCAGGAGCACATGGAGCATGCCGAATCCCTGGCCCTGGAAGCCGAATCCCGCGTGGACCGCGGGAGCTTGCTGATGAGCCCGGTCGACTGGTCCCTGACGCGCTAGCGTCCCCCTTTTTTCTGCACACCCAACCGCCATCGTCGCATCCGACACGGCGGGTGGGATTCCTATTGCCTGAATCCTGGGAGCCTTGACGTGAAACCTGCTGAATTGCTTTGGCGCTGGAGCGCTGTCGATATTGCCGATGCCGTGCGGCGGCGCGAGATTTCCTGCCGGGAGGTCACGGCCAGCGTGCTGGCCCGCATCGATGCCCTTAACCCTCGCCTGAATGCGTTGCCGGAGGTGCTGGCAGAAGAGGCGATGGCCAGCGCGGATGCCGCGGACCGCCAGGTCGCTGAGGGCGCAGAGCTGGGGCCGCTCCATGGCGTGCCGGTCACGATCAAGATCAATGTCGACCAGGCAGGCCATGCCACCACCAACGGCGTGATTCCGCTGAAGCACAACGTCGCGCGTGAGGATGCCCCCGTGGTTGCGAACCTGCGTAGTGCCGGGGCCATCATCGTCGGGCGCAGCAATACGGCTACCTATTCCTCGCGCTGGTTTACCGACAACGGCCTGCACGGGCGCACGCTGAACCCGTGGGATGCGGATATCACTCCCGGCGGCTCCAGCGGCGGTGCCGCGTCCGCGGTCGCTTCCGGCATGGGGGCGCTGGCGCATGGCAATGACATCGGCGGCTCCATTCGCTATCCGGCCTATGCCTGCGGTGTCGCCGGCTTGCGGCCGACGACCGGGCGGGTGCCCGCGTACAACCCGTCGGCCACTGCCGAGCGCAGCATCACGCCACAACTCATGTCCGTGCAGGGGCCGCTGGCGCGCAGCATTGCCGACCTGCGGCTCGGCTACCACGCCATGGCCCGCTATGACGGGCGCGACCCGGCATGGGTGCCGGTGCCGCTGGAACTGCCGCTGCCGCCGGGACCGATACGCGTGGCGCTGTTCCGGCGGTGTCCGGGCGTTCCCGTCGACCCAGCGGTCAGCGCGGCGCTGGACAGTGCCGGGCAATGGCTGCAGCAAGCGGGCTACGCCGTCGAAGAAGCCAGGCTGCCTGACTTCCTGGAAGCGGCAGCGCTGTGGCGCACGCTGACGGTCGACGACAGCCGCCGCAACATCATCGCAGGCGTTGACCAGCATGGCGACGAGGCCATGCGGCAAAGCCAGCGCAACATGCTGGACGGGATGCAGGAGACCGACCGCGATGGCTTTCTCGATGCCCTGGCACGCCGCCAGGCGATCGCACGCAACTGGTCGCTGTTCATGCAAACGTATCCGCTGGTGCTGATGCCGGTGTCGTGGCAGCGCCCGAGCGTGCAAGACGCGGATACCCGCACGCCCGAAGAGAACCGGGCCTTGCTGGACGCACAGAGCCCCATGCTGGCAACAGCGATGCTTGGCATGCCGGGGCTGTCCGTGCCGACGGGCATGGCCGGCGGCGTGCCGGTCGGCGTGCAGCTGATGGCATGGCGCTTCCGCGAAGACCTGTTGCTGCGCGCCGGCCAGGCCATTGAGGACGCGGCGGGTTTTACCCCTTACACCGACCTGCAAACCGGCATCTAGACCCAGGAGCTTCCCATGAACGAACGCAAACCTGCTTACGCCCCACGGCTGTCGCGCCGCGCCATGCTGGCCGGCACCGCCGCCGCTCTGTGTACCGGTGGCCTGCTCTCCAGGGCCGCATGGGGGCAGTCCGTATCGCGCATCATCGTGCCGTTTCCGCCGGGAGGGCCGGCCGACTACATGGGCCGCCTGCTGTCCGAGAAGCTGAAAGATGCCATGGGCCGTACCGTCATCGTCGACAACCGCCCCGGTGCCGGGACGCGCGTGGCGGCCGAAGTGCTGAAGAACGCCCCGGCCGACGGCACCACCGTGCTGCTGGCACCTGTCGATCCGATGTTCATCGGGCCGCTGATCTACAGCAATATGCGCTTCAACCCCGCCACCGACTTCACGGCGATCACCGATGTGACGGGCGTCCAGTTCGGTATTGCAGTCAGCGCCAGCTCACCCATCAAGACACTGGCCGACTTCGTCAAGGCCGCCAGGGTCAAGCCGGCTGACTATTCGATCGGCATCAGCACGGTTGGCTCGCTGCTGCATTTCCTTGCCGTGGAGTTCGTCAGCCAGTCGCGCACCGGCAGTACGCTGGTGCCGTATCGCGGTGGCGCGGCGATGGTGACGGAAATAATGGGTAACCAGGTCGCGGCGGGCATGGACGCCATCACGACCTTCACCGAGCTGCATCGCGGCGGCAAGCTTCGCGTGCTGGCCGTGGCAGGGGAAAAGCGCGCCGATGCCTTGCCGGATGTGCCTACGTTTGCGGAGTCTGGTTTCCCCAACCTGGTGACCTCGTCGCGCTACCTGCTTTATGTCCGCGCCAACACGCCGGCCGACGTGACCGCGCAGTGGTATCAGGCCGTGCGCAAGGTGCTGGCCATGCCGGACGTGCGCGAGAAGCTGGCGCGCGCCGGGTATGACATCCTGCCGGGCGGCACTTCTGATGAGGTTGCCAGGTATGCAAGCGCGCTTTCGGCACGGTGGACGCCGGTGATCAAGGCGTCGGGTTTCAAGGGGGATTGAGAGGAATTTCGTAACCGCAGCCAAACTCGGCTGAAGACGATTTCTATTTGTGTCAGCTTGCTGGAGAATTCCCGCGGCACCCTCCTCCTGTAGGGTGCCGCTTTGTATTAAGCATGTCTGTCCCAGTGTCGTAATTAGCCTCAGAAGACAACCTGGGCGGCGCCAAGGGAAAGTGCCAATGGCGCCGCATCGTGCCGACTGGCGCAATTGCTGTGGCTCGCAGCCGCTCAGGCTGCGAGCCATACACCCGAGCGTATCCAGCCATGACCTCCTTCTCTTTCCGCGCCCGCCGCCTGTGGCTCGCCACAGGCTTTGGCCTGGCACTCTCCGCCTGCGCCCCGATGATCGCGACCACCCCGGCAACAGTGGAGCTCATGCAGCCAGCTGCCACGGCCAAGCGCGTCCAGCTTCTGGCGCCAACGCAGGTCAAGCTCGACACCGGCTATTCCCGAGACCTCGCTGCCAGGTCGACCTGGTCGCAGGTCGGGCGCCTCCCGCAAGGCGATGTCTACCGCCCCGTCGGCACCATTCTCACAATCGAGGGCCGCCACGTTCATGAGGCCTACCTGGTCGTCCGCAACAAGACGCTGGTGGGCTTCTATCTGCCTGGGGAGCAGAACTACTCCCCGCTAACGACAGCAGTACCTTTGAACTTGGGAGAATCGGAATGAAACGGGTTGCGCGCATGCTGATCGCCGGACTGGCGGTGTCATCGCTGCTGGCGGGATGCGCTTCGGGCGTGAAGCACGCCGAGATGGCGGCATCGATGCCCACGCTGAAGCCGGGCGAGGGTCGGATTTATTTCCTGCGTTCGGCGTCGATGTTCGGGGCGGCCATCCAGCCGGATATCCGCCTGAATAGCCAGGTCGTTGGCGAATCCAAGCCCGGCGGTTTCTTCTTCGTGGACCGCACGGCTGGCAAGTATGTCGCGGCGGCCTCGACCGAAACCGAGAAGACACTCAGCTTCGTGCTGGATGCCGGCGAGACCAAGTACGTGCGCAGCTCGCCGTCGCTGGGGCTGATGGTGGGCCGCGTGGTGCTGGAGCTGGAAACGCCGGAGAAGGCGAAGGAAGAGCTGGCGTCGCTGAGCTACACGGGGGACCAGGTGAAGACTGCGGCGAAGTAAGCGGATTGATTCAGCCGCGTTGCAGGCTGAGTCGCGCTGACGACGCCGGTGCGTCGTCAATTGACGCATCGGAATTCCGCATGGCTTGCGGCTCAGCGCGGGCCTATCAACGTAGGCGGGGCACCTCCTCGTGATGTTGGCAAAGCAGGGTTGCGCCACCCTTTTCATTGTAGTAACGTAACTACATTGAAGTTGCTAGGAGGGTCATCATGACGATCACAACCCTATCGAGCCGAGAACTCAATCAGGACGTGACAAAAGCCAAGAAGGCGACGAAGGACGGTCCGGTCTTCATCACGGACCGCGGCAAACCGGCGCATGTGCTGTTGAGCTTCGAGGAATATCAGAGGCTCACCCAGCAGCGTCGCAATATTGCAGATGCACTCGCGATGCCCGGCATTGAGGACATCGAGTTCAATCCCCCACGTGCCAACATCAAATTCCGGCCCGCTGATCTCACATGATGTTCGTGCTCGATACCAATGTCGTTTCCGAACTGCGCAAGGTCCGAGCCGGTAAGGCTGATGCAAACGTTGCAGCGTGGTCTGCCAGCGTTGATGCAGCTTGGCTCTTTGTGTCGGCGGTCACCATCATGGAACTGGAAACCGGTGTCTTGCAAATCGAGCGGCGGGATGCCCGCCAAGGTGCGCTGCTGCGGGCGTGGCTGGACCACCATGTATTGCCCGAATTCGCAGGCCGCGTTTTGCCCATTGATACCGCCGTGGCCCTGCGTTGCGCTCGGCTGCACGTACCAGACCGGCAATCGGAGCGGGATGCGTTGATTGCCGCAACAGCAATCGTGCATGGAATGACCGTCGTTACACGAAATGTCGCCGACTTCATGGCAACTGGCGTGAGCGTCCTGAACCCTTGGGACGCCTGATCGTGAGCCGCCGTCATTTCCCAAGGAGCTTCCCGACGTCACAGTCATCAATGCCGGGAAGCCATCCCCGTTAAGACGCAGGCAGCTCATCCGCCAACACACTCTCCAGCTGCGCCTTCACCAGCCCCAACAAGCAAAATGCACTAAAGCAGCCCTCGAATTGCACACTCTGCTGTTCCAGCAGGGTAAGCACACCATCCATACCAGCCGAGACTGACTGAAGGCTGTACCGCGCCGTGGATAGATCGGTTTCCGACATAGGACCTCCTATCGTTGAGTGAAGGTCCGCCGCACGACGTTAGGGAAGGGCGGCGGGCCTGACGACGAGGGTGGAAACCGGTGCCACAGCCATTGCCGGTCAGCCTTGCGGCTGCCTCATCCGGCCCGCCATAGATGGCTTGCCCGTATAGGCAAGAACGGTCGTCAGGGACGACCGTCCGGCTGCTGACATTCGGGTTTCCACACCCGGTCACCGTTGTGTGCGATGACCGTGTCAGTCTCCCGCGTCAGAGCCAACAACTCGATAAGACACTTCGCATTCCTACACGGACGCCGCATCCTGCCCGAGCCACGCCCGCCAGCAAATAGCCAAACGCCTAAACCACTCGCCTCAATCCACCAGCGTCGCCAATGCCTCCCGCGCCTCCCGGCGCAGCTTCTCCAGATCCAGCCCCACGATCGCGCCATCACGCACCACGTGCCGCCCCCGCACCAGCACATCCCGCACCGGCGTAGGCTCGCCAGCCGCCACAGGCGCAGTGCCGATGTCATGGAAGCCATGGAACCGCAGCCCGCTGACGTCATAGATCGCCAGGTCGGCAGACTGCCCTGGCGCGAGCGTGCCGATACCCGGCAGCCCCAGCACCTGCGCACCGCCTGCGGTACCCCAGTGGATGACTTCCTCCACGCGGGTTTGCGCGGCCCCGCCCAGCGCCCGGTGCACCAGCCACGCGAAATTGGCCTCATGCACCATGCTGCCCGATTCATTGGACGCCACTCCATCCACGCCCAGTGAAATCGGCACGCCCGCATCGGCCATCGCGCGCACTGGCGCAATGCCGCTGCCGAGCCGCGCATTGCTGACGGGGCAGTGCGCCATGCCGGTGTTGGTTACGGCGAGCATTCGGATCTCTTCGGGATTCACGGTGACCAGGTGCGCGAACCAGACGTCCGGCCCCAGCCAGTCGTGGTCGGCCACGAACTGCACCGGCGTGCACTGGTACTTCTCGCGGCAGAACTTCACGTAGTTGTCGGTCTCCGACAGGTGCGAATGCAGCCGCAGGTCCATGCCGCGCCCGAAGGCGGCCAGCTCGCGCAGCAGTGCGGGGGGCAGCGAAAAGGTTGGTGTCGTTGGTGCGACCACTACGCGGCGCAGGCCATCGGCCGAAGCGTCGTGATAGCGCGCCTTCAGTCGCTCGATATCGGCCAGCATCACGTCCAGCGTCTCGGGCACCAGCGCGGTGGCGCGCATACCCGGATGATCGGAGGCTGACTGGATGGCGCCGCCGCGGCACAGCACCAGGCGCATGCCAAGCTCTTCCGCTACCTCGAACAGCACGTCCCCGGTCTCCGCCCCATGGCCGTGGTGATACAGGTAGTGGTGATCGGCGCAGGTGGTGGTGCCGGACAGCAGCAGTTCGGCCATGCCCAGTCGCACGGCGGTACGAAAGATCTCCGGCGTGAAGCGCGCCAGGCGCGGGTAGGCGACGGAGGCCAGCCATTGCTCCAGCCCCACGTTCATGCCGCTGGGTACGGCCTTGAGCAGGTTCTGGAACAGGTGGTGGTGGGTGTTGACCCAGCCCGGGTAGACCACGCAACCGGTGGCGTCCAGCACAGTTTCGTCGCCCTGGCGCAGCAGGACTGCACCGATCTCGGCGATGCGGCCGTCGCGGATGCGGATGTCGGCGGCGCCCGCTCGCGCGGCATTGCCGGTGCGGCCGGTCATCACGGCGGCGGCGTTGCGGATCAGCAGGCCGCCGGCGGGCGCGGCGCTGGTGGTGTTGGTGTTCTGCACCATGTTTCAGACCCCTTGGACGTTGTCGGCACTGGCGGGCAGCTCGTCGGCTTCACGGGCGGGCACGCCGTTGAGAATCAGGTTGAGCAGCACAGAGACCACGCAGGCGATGATCACGCTGCTGTGGACAAAGGGCTGCAGGAAGCCGGGCAGCTTCTCCAGCATGCCGGGCAGCATCACGGGCATCATCGCGCAGCCGAGCGTGATGGAGACGATGGAGAGGTTGTTGGGATTGCGGTCGTATTCGACCTCTCCCAGCGTCTTGATGCCGGCGGCCACGACTACGCCGAACATGACCATGGTTGCACCGCCCAGCGCCGCGGCCGGGATCGAGGCAAACAGGGCGCCGATCTTGGGCACCAGCGCCACGGCGCACAGCATCGCGCCGCAGGTGGCCACTACCCAGCGGCTGCGCACCCCGGTGACGATGACCAGGCCCACGTTCTCCATGAAGGCGATATACGGGAACGCCGCGAACATGCCGCCGATGGCGCTGGCCAGGCCGTTGGCACGCAGGCCGCGGGTGGCATCGCGCTCGGTCAGGGGGCGCTTGACGATATCGCCGACGGCGATGAACAGGCCCATCGATTCCACCATCTGCACCACCATCACGATCACCATGGTGGTGATGGCGCCCACGTTGAAGGTGGGCATGCCGAAGGCAAACGGCGTCACCATGGTGAACCACGGTGCGCGCGCGACTTCGTCGAAGCTGCCCATGCCCAGCATCCACGCCACCGCGCCGCCGACCAGCAGGCCGATCACGACGGACAGGTTGCGGATCAGCTCGCCGCCGTGCCGGTTGATGAACAGGATCAGCGCCACCACGCCGAAGGCAACGATGAAAAAAATGGGGGCGCCGAAATCCGACGCTCCCCTTCCGCCTCCAAACCAGTGAAACGAAACCGGGAACAGCGACAGGCCCACCGCGGTGATGGTGCAACCGCTAACCACCGGCGGGAAGAAGCGCTTGAGCTTGCCAATGATCGGCGCAAGGAACATCGCGATTACGCCCGCGGCGATGATGGCGCCGCAGACGCCGTTGAAGCCCAGCGACGGATCGGTGCCGATGGCGATGACGGGGCCCACTGAACTGAATGCAACGCCCTGCATCAGCGGCAGGCGCACGCCGAACTTCCAGAAGCCGACGGTCTGCAGCAGGGTGGCGATGCCGGAGGTGAACAGCGCGGTGCTGATCAGCATGGTGGTCTGCGCCGGCGTCATCTTGAGCGCGCCGGCCACGATCATCGGCACGGCGATGGCACCGAGATAACTGACCAGCATGTGCTGGAAGCCGAGCGTCGCCATGGCGCGTGCCGGCAGGACCTGGTCGACGGGGTGAACCGCTGCTTGCATGATGTTGTCTCCTGCCGCGTGCTGGGGGAAAGTGCGCCATGCCGGCGGCGGCTGGCCCGGTCTGTTGGTTGCCGGGCTCGGTCCGTCACGGTGCCATGCGCGGCGCATGGCCGACGCATGCCTTGCACAGTAGTGATGCACGGCATGCCGTCATAGCGCTATTGCGAAGGCCCTGGCACCGGGCCGCAATCGCGCTTGCAAAATGCGCGCCCGGGGCATCAGGGGTTTCCCTTGGGTTGCGTGAGGGCGGGGGTGGTCATAGGATGGATGCGCTTCTTCATTGCTATCCGAATGCGCTGGAAGCGAAGACGTATTCCCGGCGCTTTCCACCATTTTCCCAACGCCATGTCACCCACCGCAGGATGGTCTGCTGCTGCCTCCCGCTCGCCAGTCAGCCGCGGCGGTGACCTCGACCGCATCCAGTCTCTGTCTGGCCGCGTGTTCGGTCCCACGCGGCTGCGCGCGACGGAGGCCGATGCGGCGCTCGATGCCCGTATCGACACCAGCACCATCGGCCGGCTGACGCTGGTCACCATTGCCTACAACCAGGCAGTGCAGATCGAGCCGCAGCCGAACAAGGATGAGTTCGTGATCCAGACCGTGCTGGCGGGTACGTGCCGCGTGGAGACCCCGCGCGGTGCGATGCTGATGCCGCCGGGTGCGACCTTTGTGTTCTCGCCCACCGTGCCGGCCACGTTGTCGCTGGACCCTGGCTGCGAACGCTTCAGCGTGGTGATCCGCCGGCAGCTGATCGACGAGGCGTTCCGCCAGCAGTTCAGCTTCGAGCCGCCGGTGCCGATTGAATTCGACATGCAGCCGGTGGCGGACGATGGCCGCGCCGCGCGCTGGCAGGCGCTGGTGAGCTACCTGCGCGCGGAAACGCGGGTGCGGCGCGAAGGCAGCGGCGTGCCGGCGGTGGACGGCAGCATCGAGCGCATCGTGCTGTCGACACTGCTGCTCGACCGCTTTGCCGCGGACGGCAATATGCTGCCGCGCCGGTTCGAGGCGGTGCTGCCTGACTATGTGCGCAATGCCATCGCCTACCTGCGCGCCAATCTTGAACAGCCGCTGACGCTGGAGCAGATCGCCGCACATTGCGGCGTATCGGCGCGCACCTTGCAGCTGGGTTTTCGCAAGAGCAAGAACACCACGCCGATGGAGTACCTGCGTCTGCTGCGCCTGCATGGCGCACGCGCCGATCTGCAACGGGCGCGGCAACAGAAGGGGATGGTCAGCGCGATTGCGCTGCGGCACGGCTTTACGCACCTGAGCCTGTTCTCGCGCGAGTACCGGCGCGAGTTTGGCGAGCTGCCGTCGCAGACCTTGCGGGCGGCAGCGCAGCAGGGGGGCTGACGGCGAGCCGGCCCCCTGTTGCTCAGGGCCTTCAGCACTCAGATCGTGCCCGCGGCCGCCAGGGCTTCGATCTCTGCCTCGCTCATGCCGAGCGACTTCAGGACAGAAGCAGAGTGCTCGCCGACTGCCGGAACATTCCCCATGGAAGCCGGTACGCCCGACAGCGTAGCCGGCGGCAGAAGTGCCTGGATGGCGCCACCCGGCGTCTGGACTTCCCGCCAGCGATTGCGTGCGGCAAATTGCGCGTGCTGCCAAACATCATGCATGTCGTTCAGGGGCGAGTTGGCAATGCCCCCGCGATCGAGACGCTTGACCAGCTGTTCCCCGGTCATGGAGCGGAGATGACTGGCGATCTCCTGGTCCAGCGCCGCGCGATTGGCGACGCGTTGGAGATTGGAGTTAAAGCGGTCATCTGCCGCCAGGGCCGGGTCCTCCAGCACCTCGGAGCAGAACCGCTGCCATTCCCGTTCGTTCTGCAGCCCGAAGATGACGCTGGCCCCATCGCCGGTCTGGTACTGGCCATAGGGGGCGATACCCGGATGCGCAACGCCGTTGCGTGCCGGCGGCGTGCCGCCATAGTGAGCGAAGTTCAGGGGATATGACATCCATTCGCTCAACGCCTCGAGCATGGTGACTTCAACCCGGAGGCCGGCGCCAGTCCGTGCGCGTTGCAGCAAGGCGGACAGGATGCCGGTATAGGCGTACATGCCAGCGGCAATGTCCGCGATGGAAATGCCGGTGCGCGACGGCGCAGCTTCCGTACCGCTTACCGAGATCAGGCCCGCAGCGGCCTGGATCAACAGGTCATAGGCCTTCTTGTCGCGGTATGGCCCGCTGTCACCATACCCTGAGATATCGCAGACGATCAGCTCAGGATAGTCAGCATGCAATGACTCGAAGTCCAGTCCCATGCGTTGGGCGGCTCCCGGCGCCAGGTTCTGGATGAACACGTCCGCTTCGGCGAGCAGCTTGTGCACGATCGCCTTGGCCTCGGGCTTCTTGAGATCCAGCGTGAGGCTTTCCTTGCCGCGATTTGCCCAGACAAAGAACGACGACTGGCCGTGCACGGAATGGTCATAGTCGCGGGCGAAATCGCCAACGAGCGGGCGTTCCACCTTGATGACGCGGGCGCCGAGATCGGCGAGCTGGCGGCTGGCAAAGGGCGCCGCTACAGCGTGCTCAAGCGCCAGAACGGTGATGCCATCAAGGGGGCGTAGGCTGGGTTTCATGGAGGGAGAATGAAGGGACCTGGCGGCACACGGGCCGGACGACAAAGTATAGGAACGGTCCTCTTCCCCCGAACAGTCGAGAATTCCTAAGGCGGCTTCGAAGTCTTCGAAACTGGCCGCATGCCTGCCCTTAGGGCGCAGCGTCCGGTGCGCCCCATTCGGCGACATACCGGATAAAGTCCCGCGTATAGGCCGGGAGCGCCTTCTGGCTCCGCACGACAATCCGCTGCTCGCGCCGGGCCCATGGCTCATCCAGGGTGACCCCTTCCACCACCCCTTGCTCAATCAGGGGACCCGCTACGGAACGTGGCACGAGGGAGATGCCGGCGCCTTCCTGTACGCAACGCATGGCCGCGGCAAAGTCGGGTGCATGCACGCGAACGCGTGGCTTGATGCCGGCACGCGCGGCCATGTCATTGAGGAAGAGGAAATTGCTGCTCTTGCTGCCGACGGATACCAGGTCGTAAGCCAATGCCTGTGCAAGGGACATCTTGTCGAGCAACCCGGACGGGTGGCGTGCCGGAACCACGAACATCAGCTCATCGACGCCATATCGAATGAACTCCAGGCCCCGCATGTCGATCGCGCCGGCCACCAGTCCGACGTCCGCACGGTCCTCGATCACTGCCCGCACGCTGTCCTCGCTGAGGTGCTCCTCCAGGTCGACATTGACATTCGGGTACGCCGCCAGGAACCGGCTAAGCGCGGCGGGCAGGCTGGCCATGGTGCTGCTGTTGGCGTAGACACGGATATGCCCTTCAATGCCGTCAGTATGGCGCCGCATCTCCGACTGCAAGCGTTCGACGTTCTCCATGATCGCCTCGGCATAGTGCTGTACCGTCTCGCCCGCCGGCGTCAGGGCCATGCCCTTCTGCGTCCTGTTGAACAACGGGACGCCCATCGCCTGTTCGAGGTTCTTGAGGCGGTAGCTGGCCGAAGGCGCCGTCAAATGCATATCTGACGCTCCTGCCGTCACGCTCTTGGCCTGCGCAATGGCGAGGAATACTCGCAGATCGGTGAGTTCGAAACGCACGCTTGTCTCCGTTGCCCGACAGTTCCCGGGGATGTTTAGAGGAATTCTAACGACACCCCAGGAGCTTTCGACTGGTGTCCTTGTAGGGTCCGATTCTATATTTCGGCTCGTCACCGCAGCTACCCCTGTGCTACGTGAAAAAGAATCGGAGACCAACATGACCACATTCTTCCGCAGGATCGCCAGCGCGCTGGGCAGCGCCGCAACACTCCTGGCCTGGGCGTCCCCGTCAGTGGCGCAGACAGACTACCCGGTGCGGCCTGTCCGACTGATCGTTCCGTACCCCGCTGGCGGGCCGACGGACACCTTCGCCCGATCGCTGGCTGCAAGCTGGGGCCGCAAGCTGAACACCTCGGTGGTTGTCGAGAACAAGTCGGGGGCCGGCACGATAGTCGGCACCGAGCTCGCGGCGAAAGCGGCACCGGACGGCTATACGTTGCTGCTGACCACTGTCGCGCATGCCGTGAACCCAAGCATTCACGCCAGCCTGCCGTATCGCACGATCGAGGACTTTGCGCCAGTCGGGCTGGCGGCTCGTGCGCCGCTGGTGCTGGTCGTGAACAAGGGCGTCCCGGCGAAAACACTGCCGGAATTCTTCGCTTATCTGAAGTCGCGTCCCGGCCAGGTCAACTATGGCTCAGCCGGAGTTGGCAGTGCCCCGCATCTCGCCGGGGAACTGCTGAACTACACGGCAGGAACGAAAGCGGTCCACGTCCCATATCGGGGGAGCGCGCCTGCCATGGCCGATCTTATCGGTGGCCATGTCGAATTCATGATCGACAGCGCACCGACAGGGCTGGCGCAGGTGCGCGCGGGAACGGTGCGATTGCTGGGAACGTCGATGGGAAAACGCCTGCCGCAGACCAGGGAGACGCCGGCGATTGCGGAAGCCGTGTCAGGCTATGAGGCGTACACCTGGAACGCGGTATTCGTGCCAGCCCGAACACCGTCGGCAGTTGTCCAGAAGCTGGTCTCGACACTTGGCGATGCACTCAGCGATCCCGCCCTGCAAAGCAAAGCCTTCGAACTCGGATTGCAGCTGGAGACGCAGCCTACACCAGCGGGGCTCGACCAGTTCCTGCGCGCGGAACTGGAGAAGTGGAAGCGGGTGGCCGTCGCCACGAATATGAAAGCCGACTGAGCGAAACCCGCGCAGGCCAGCGCCGGAACCAACCATCAGGAATACGGAGAAGCCATGAACGCCTATCAACTTTGTCCGCAACGCTACTTTGAGGATTTCGAACTCGGAGAGCACTTCAACCTGCCGTCCCGCACCATGACCGACGCGCTGTTCGCGGCGTTCCAGCTGGCAAGCGGGGACAACCATCCGGTTCACTACGACGTCGAGTACTGCCGTGCTCTCGGCATGCCGCACATGCTGGCGCACGGCTTCCAGGTCGTGATCCAGACTGCCGCGGGGGCGGGCCTGTTTCCCCATATGGTCGAGGAGTCCCTGAAGGGCTTTATCGAGCAGAGCAGCCGCTTCCTCGCGCCTGTCTATGTCGGCGATACGTTGTACTGCCGCCTCACCGTCACCGAGCTGGTTCCCGGTCGTACGACCGGCGTGCTGGCGATGCGGTCGGAGGTGCGAAACCAGAACGACGTCTGCGTCATGGAGGGTACGCAAAGGTACTTGCTGCGCAAGCGTGTGCCGGGCAGCAGCGGGGACTGACGGGAGGTCAGCCTCCGCTGCCGGTCAGGACCGTCAGGCTGCCTGGGCCACGGGCAGGCAGACCCTCAGCAGCGTCTGCAAGCGCAGCTTGTCGAGGTGCCGGCCGATAAATACGAACTTGCTTTGCGCGGCCTCCGCGCCCCACGCATCGGCGGGATGAAAATCCATCAGCCGGTGCACGGCTTGCAGCACGTAGCGGCGGTCATCGCCCTCCACGGCCACGATCCCCTTCATCCGGAACACATCGTCCCCTTGCGCCGCGAGCAGTGCCTTCAGGCCGTGCTCCAGGCGCTGGCGGTCGAACGGCTGGTCGAACACCAGCGATACGGACGTCACCGACGGATCGTGGCGGTGGCCGTGCGCGTCGTCATCGTGCACGTGGTCGCAATGCTCGTCGCACACGTGGTCGTGATGGTCGTGGTCGTGCGCATGTTCGTGGTGGTCAGCGTGCGCGTCCGCCTGGATCGTGCCCGTGGTAAAGCCGCCGATGCCGAGGATCTTGCCCAGGTCCACCTGTGCAAAGTTTGAGCGCAGGATCTGCGCACCCTCATTCAGGCGGTGGATGCGTGCCTCCAGCCTGTCTAGCTGCGCGGCGTTCACCAGGTCGGTCTTGTTGAGGATCACGCGGTCGGCCGCCACGATCTGGTCGACGGCCTGGTTGTCGAAGCCGGTCAGTTGGGGATCATCGAGGTGGCTCTCGATATGCACCGCGTCCACCAGCGTCAGGATGCCGTCGAGCGTGACCTGCTTGGCGACTTCGTTGTCCATGAAGAAGGTGGCCGCCACCGGCGTGGGATCGGCCAGGCCGCTGGTCTCGACCAGGATATGGTCGAAGCGCTCGGGCTGCTCCAGCAGCTTCTGCAGGATGCGCACGAGGTCGGTGCGCACATCGACCACGCAGCAGATGCAGCCGTTGGTCATCTGGTAGATCTCTTCGTCGGAGGTCATCACCAGGTCGGAATCGACATCGACCTCGCCGAACTCGTTCTCGATCACGGCGATGCGGTGGCCATGCTTCTGCGTCAGGATGTGGTTGAGCAGCGTCGTCTTGCCCGAGCCGAGGAAGCCGGTAAGGATGGTGACCGGGACGGGCGGTTGTTGTGCGACGGCAGGTGCGTTCATGTTGTCTCCTGATTGGGTACTGCGTTCCCCGCTATCGCGGGGCGAAAGTTCTCTAGTTCTCTTCAGGCGGTAGCCACGTTGGGGCGCAAGCCTTGCCAGCGTTCCACCAGCCCGTCGTGCGGCACGTCGAACAGGTCCAGCACGCGCCCCACGGTGTGGTTGACGATGTCGTCCACTGACTGCGGATGTGTGTAGAAGGCCGGCACCGGCGGCACCACGATGGCGCCCATCTCGGTCACCGTGGTCATGTTGCGCAGGTGCACCAGGTGGAAGGGCGTCTCGCGCGCCAGCAGCACCAGCCGGCGGCGCTCCTTGAGCATCACGTCGGCGGCGCGGGTGACGAGGTTGTCGGCAAGCCCGGTGGCGATGGCGGCCAGCGTGCGCATGGAGCACGGCGCCACTACCATGCCGTCGCAGCGGAACGAGCCGCTGGCGATGGTGGCGCCGATGTCGCGCACGTTGTGCACCACGTCGGCCATGGCTTCGAGCTGCGGGCGCTGCAATCCCAGTTCATGGTGCGCGGTCAGCAGGCCGGACGGCGAGCAGACCAGGTGGGTCTCCCAGCCGTCCAGTGCCGACAGTGCCTGCAGCACGCGCACGCCGTACACCGCGCCGCTGGCGCCGGTAATGGCCACCACCAGGCGTTGCTTGCGGGTCATGGGGTGGCGCCTTCCTTCGCTGCCTTCTCAGCCAGTGCCTGCAGCACTTGCTCCGGCTTGATCGGGTAGTGCCGGAAGCGCACGCCGATGGCATCGAACACCGCATTGGCAATCGCCGGCCCGATCGCGACGATCGGGTCCTCGCCCACCCCCTTGGCGCCGAACGGGCCGCCGGGGTCGGGGGCCGCTTCCAGGATCACCGTGTGGATGGGTGGCATGTCCATCGCCAGCGGCATCTTGTAGTCGACGAAGTTGGCGTTGAGCGAGCGCCCGGTGCGCATATCGATCTGGTAGTCCTCATACAGCGTATGGCCGATGCCTTGCTGGATGCCGCCTTCGATCTGCCCTGCGGCAGCCACCGGGTGGATCACCTTGCCGACGTCATGCACAGGCAACACCTGCTGCACGGTGATGAAGCCGGTTTCGGTATCGACCGCCACCTCGACAAAATGCGCGGCGAATGAATACGACTTGGTCGGGTGATAGGTGGCGGTGCCCACCAGCTGCGCGGCGGGGATGCCCTTGCGCGGCATCACGGCCTCGCGCACGGTCAGGGTCGGGCCGTCGCGGTCGCGCACGGCGATCACGCCGGCGGTCAGTGTCAGGGCCTCGGGCTCGCATTCCATCAGCTTGGCCGCGCGATCGAACAGCTGGCGCTTGATCTCGCCCGCCGCCATCTGCGCGGCCTTGCCGACCATATAGGTGGTGTGGCTGGCAAAGGCGCCGATGTCCCAGGGCACCACGTCGGTATCGCCGTGCACGACCGCCACCGCTTCGAACGGCAGGGTCAGTTCTTCTGCAACGATCTGGGCGAGGGCGGTATGCGCACCGGTACCCAGCCCGGCCGCGCCGGTCAGCAGCACCACGGTGCCATCCTCATTCATCTTGATGATGGCGTTGCCCTGCTCCTTGATGCCGGGATAGGCGCTGCTGCCGTGCATTTCGCAGCCCAGGCCCCAGCCGGTGCGGATCGGGCCGTTGGTGTCGCGCGGGCGCCGGCGCAGCGCGGGCCAGTCGACCAGTTCCATGCCTTTCTCGATGCAGGCCTCCAGGCCGTGCCCGATCAGCGGATGGTTGGACGGCGCAATGTCGCCTTCGCGCACGGCGTTCTTCAGCTTCAGCCCGGCGGGGTCCAGGCCCAGGTGCTCGGCGGCCTCGTCCATCTGCACGTCGAGCGCGTAATAGGTCTGGACCACGCCATAGCCGCGGAAGGCGCCGGCGATGGGGCTGTTGGTGTAGACGCAGCGGCCTTCGAGCAACACGTTGTCGCAGCGGTACAGCGAGACCATGGCGGCGGTGCCGACATTGGTCACACCCGGGCCATGCGAGCCATAGGCGCCGGAGTTGAACACCACTTTGGCCTGGCGCGCGGTGATGGTGCCGTCGTTGCGGAAGCCTTGCTTGAGCCAGATCTTCGCCGGATGGCGCGTGCGCCCGCCGAGGAAGGTTTCCTCGCGCGTGTATTCCATGCGCACCGGGCGGCGCGTCTCGCGCGCCAGCAGCGCGCACAGGAACTCCTGCTGGAATAGGTCCTGCTTGGCGCCGAAGCCGCCGCCCATGTGGTCGACCAGCACGCGCACCTTGTGCAGCGGCAGGCCCAGCACCTCGGCCATGATGCCGCGCACCATGAAGGCGGTCTGGGTGGAGATCCACACCGTCAGGTTGCCGTTGCCGTCCCAGCTGGTGGTGCAGACGTTGGGCTCCATGTAGGCGGGGGTGGGGCGGCCGCCTTCGTAGATGCCTTCGAGGATGAAGTCCGCCTCGGCAAAGCCCGCTTCGACGTCGCCGCGCTTGATGATCACCGGCGGCAGCACCAGGTTGCCGCCGGGTTCGCGGTCGTGGATGCGCGGGGCGTCAGAGCGCTCGGCGTCCTCGGTGGTGAAGACGGCGGGCAGCGTTTCGTACTCGACTTCGATCAGCTCGACCGCGCGCTCGGCGATCTCTTCGCTGATGGCGGCCACCGCGGCGACGCCTTCGCCCCAGTAGCGCACCTTGTCGTCCAGGATGTACTGGTCGCAGGTCACCGAGGCGGAGCGCGGGTGGGGCGAGCCGGCGTGCAGCACGCGCGGCACGTTCTCATGGGTCAGCACGGCTTTGACGCCTGGCAATGCCAGCGCACGCGAGGTGTCGATGCGGTGGATTTTCGCGTGCGCGAGGTTGCAGCGCTTCATCTTGCCGAACAGCAGGCCGGGGAAGGGCATGTCGGCAACGTATCTGGCGTTGCCGGTGACCTTGTCGAGCAGGTCGGTGCGCTTGACGCTGTGTCCGATCACGGCGTGGGTCATCATGCCTCCTCGCTGGCGCGGGCCTTGCAGCCCGCGAATTCCATGGCCTCGGCGGTCCTCTCGATGGCCTCGATGATCTTGGTGTAGCCGGTGCAGCGGCAGATATTGCCGGCAATGGCAAAGCGGATTTCGTCGCGCGTGGGACGCGGGTTCTCGTCCAGCAGCGCCTTGGCCATCACCACGAAGCCCGGCGTGCAGAAGCCGCACTGCGCGGCGCCGCACTGCATGAACTGCTCCTGGATCGGGTGCACGGTGTCGGGCGCGGGCTGCACGCCTTCGATGGTGGTGATGTGGCAGCCGTGCGCTTCGGGCGCCAGCACCAGGCAGGAATTCATCGGCTGGCCGTCGATGATGACGGTGCATGAACCGCATTCGCCCACGTCGCAGCCCTTCTTGGTGCCGGTCAGGCAGGCGTCGTTGCGCAGGGCGTCGAGCAGCGTGCCGTGCGGTTCCACCGCCAGTTCGCGCGGTTCGCCGTTGATGACGAGTTCGATTATCTTTCGCATGTTGCGGCCTCCAGGGCTTGTTCCAGGGCGCGGCGGGTCAGCACGCTGACCATCTGCCGCCGGTAGGCTTCGCTGGCGCGCACGTCGCTGATGGGGCGCGCTTCGCCCATGGCGGCGTGCGCGGCCTGCAGGACCAGGGCGTCCGTCACGCGCTGGCCGCGCAGCACCTGCTCGGCACGCACGGCGCGTACCGGGGTCGGGCCGACCGCTGCCAGCACGATGCCGACCTCGGCGCAGTGGCCGTTCTCGACTGTCAGTGATACCGCCACGCCGACGGTGGCCAGTTCCATCTGCACGCGGCGGCCATGCTTGAGGTAGACCTTGCCGGTGTGGGGGCGCGGCGCCGGCACGGTGATGCGGGTGACGATCTCGTCCGGCGCGATGGCGGTCTTGCCGACGCCGGTGACGAAGTCCTCGACGCGCAGCTCGCGCGAGCCTGACAGGCCATACAGGTGTACCGAAGCACCGTCCGCCACCAGCGGCGCGATCGAATCGGCCGACGGTGACGCGCGGCAGACGTTGCCCACCACGGTGGCGCGATGGCGCACCTGGATCGAGGCGAAGTCCGTCACGGCTTTCGCCAGGCTGGCGTAATGGCGCTGCACGAAGCCCGAGGTCTCCACCGCGCGCGTGGTCACCAGCGCGCCGATGCGCAGGCCGTTGACGGGGTCGAACGTCAGCACGTCCATGCCCGGGATCTTCTTGATATTGATCACCTGCTCGGGCTTGCGCACGGACTCCTTGATCTGGACCAGCAGGTCCGTGCCGCCGGCCAGCACGCTGGCCTTGCCGCCGCACCGGTGCAGCATGGCCGAGGCTTCCGCCAGCGTTGCCGGTTCGAAATATTCAAACGCTCTCATTGCTCCTCCTGGTCTGTGCCATCGGCGTCTGCCTGTCGTGTGGGGCGCGCACCGTTGAAGTCATCATGGGCGGATGGGCTTCATCGGTAAAGACCCGGAAACGGATTAATTGATCGTGTTACCCTCTGAATCAGACGCGCCGGCCAATCTGGCAAGACAAGTGCGCACCCCGACATCCCGGAGGTAGACAACGTGCCAAACATCAGCAACATGAACGTGTCGCTGCGCCAGCTGCGCGCGTTCATCGCCGTGGCGCAGGAGCGCCACTTCACCCGCGCGGCCGAGAAGCTGGACCTGTCGCAGTCGTCGGTCAGCGCGCTGATCCACGAGCTGGAAGGCAACCTCGGCCTGAAGCTGTTCGACCGCCACACGCGCCAGCTGCACATCACGCAGGCGGGCGCGGAGCTGCTGCCGCTGGTGAAGAAGGCGGTGGCCGATATCGACAGCGTGATCGAGAACTCCAGCGAGCTGCGCACGCTGGGGCGCGGGCGCGTGTCGATCTCGGCGTCGTCGATCCAGGCCGCGCTGATGCTGCCGCGCGTGATCCGCGAGTTCTGCGTGAGCCATCCCGGCGTGAAGGTGGAACTGCACGACGTGTCCGAGCATGAGGTGACCAAGATGGTCAGCTCGGGCGAGGTGGATTTCGGCATCGGCACCATTCCCGAGGGCCAGCCCGACCTGAGCGCCCACCGGCTGATGTCCGATCCCTTCGTGATCGTGATGCCGGCGCATCATCCGCTGCGGCGGCGCAAGACGCTGCGCTGGGAAGACGTGGCGGGCCTGCCCGTGATCGGGCCGCACAAGGGCAACCCGATCCGCGACTGCCTGGATACCGCGCTGGCCGCGCGCGGCATTTCGCTGCAGCGGGTGCACGAGGTGTTCCTGCCGCTGACCATGGTGGGCATGGTGGATGCCGGGCTGGGCATCGCGGTGATGAGCGCGGCGGTCACGCGGCTGACTTCCGCGCTGGGGCTGGCCACGGTGATGCCGACCGATCCGGTGATCCACCGCGAGATCTCGCTGCTGGTGCACGCGGACCGGTCGCTGTCACCGCCGGCCCAGGCTTTCCGCGACCTGCTCATGCGCTATCGCGCCAAGCTGGCCGACGCAGCCTGACTACGTCATGCCGGCTCCTTCGCCAGCCCGTGGGCCTGGGGGGCCGGCGAGCGGGCGTTGAACAGCAGGTTCAGCAGCACCGCGGTCAGCGTGCCGAGCAGGATGCCGTTCTGGCAGAACTTGGCCAGCAGCTCCGGCATCTGCGCGAAGAACTTGTCCGACACCAGCGGGATCATGCCCAGCGCTACGCTGACGGCGACGATATAGGCGTTCTTCTTGTTCTCGACAAAGTCCACATGGCCGAGGATGCGCACGCCGGTGGCGGCCACCATGCCGAACATCACCAGCGCGGCGCCGCCCAGCACGTATTGCGGGATCGAGGCGGCAAAGAAGGCCAGCTTGGGCAGGCAGCCCAGCACGATGAGGATGCCGCCGGCGGTGGCGCAGACCCAGCGGCTGCGCACGCCGGTGACCTGCACCAGCCCCACGTTCTGCGCGTACGAGGTGTAGGTGAAGGTGTTGAACACCGCTCCCACCAGCGCGCCCACGCCGTCGGCACGCAGGCCGCGCGCGAGGTCGTCGCAGCCCACCGGGCGGCCCACGATCTCGCCTAGCGCCAGGAACTGGCCCACGCCCTCGATCATGATCACGATCATCACCACGCACAGCGTGACCGCGGTCATGGCATCGAAGGTGGGCCAGCCGAAGTGGAAGGGCGTGATGAACTCCACCCAGTGCGCGTTGTGCAGGCCGTCGAAGTTGACCTTGCCCAGCGACAGCGCGATCACGAAGCCCACCGCGATGCCGATCAGCACCGCCACGTTGCACAGGAAACCCCTGGCAAAGGCCACCAGCGCCAGCACCGTGCACAGCACAGCGGTGGCGATGGCGATGTTCACCGGCAGGCCGAAGTTGGGATTGGGCACGGGGCCGGCCGCCGTGTTGATGGTCGGGTTGCCGCCCGCCGCCCAGTTGATGCCGACGCGCATCAGCGAGACGCCGATCACCAGCACCACCGTGCCGGTCACTACCGGCGGGAACCAGCGCACCATCTTGCCGACATAGGGCGCGGCAATGTAGGTGAAGATGCCCGCCACCATCACCGCGCCGAACACGGCCGGCAGGCCCAGCGACGGATTGGAGCCGGTGGCGATGATCGGTGCGATGGCGGTGAAGGTGACGCCCATCATCACCGGCAGGCGGATGCCGACCTTCCAGATGCCGATGCTCTGGATCATCGTCACCAGGCCGCAGCAGAACAGGTCCGCGGCGATCAGGAAGGCCACCTGGTCCTTGGGCAGCTTGAGGGCGCCGCCGATGATCATCGGCACGGCAATGGCGCCGGCATACATCACCAGCACGTGCTGCAGGCCAAGGGCCAGCAGGCGGGTCGGGGGCAGGACCTCGTCGACGGGATGCACGGGGGCATTCCCTTGCGTAGGCAGGGTGGAATTCATACTGTCTCCTTTGGTCGGTACCACGCCGGTCGCGCATTGCGCTCACGTGTCGCCAAGGTCGCCGGCAGTTTCCTTTCCGGGATGGTCAGTGGCCATCCTTCTCGTGCGATGCCCGCGCCTGTCCTGTCTTGTCAGTCCAGCATGACAGCGGCGGCGGGAAGGTACAACGTTCGCGGCGGATTTATCGATCGGGTGAAACGATGAGTCCGCCAGTTTCAGCGGGTTATCCCTTACGGCACGTGGGAGCCCGCGCGTTCCAGCCGCTTCAGCAGTGCTGCCGCGCGCTCCATCGCGGCAGGGTCGATGCGAGCGCGGATACCGTCGAAGGCAGGTCCGCGCGTGGCGTCCAGTCCCATGCGTGATGTGGTGCCCACACCCGAGGCCGAGGGGTCGAGTGCGCTGCCAGGCAGGCCGTCGACCACCACCACGTCCAGGTGCGGTTGCAGGTGCGTGGCCATCGCCCACAGCACTTCTTCATCGCGGGTGATGTCGACGTCCTCGTCCACCGCGACCACCGTCTTCAGGTACGGATCCCAGCCGAGCAGGCCCAGCATCACCTGGCGCGCCTCGCCTGGGCGGCTCTGGCGCAGCGCCACGTAGGCGTGGAAGTGCGTACCGGAGCTGGGGTAGTGCACGGCGGTGACGCCGGGGAAGCGCTCCCTGAGCTTGTCGACCATCTCCGATTCGCGCGGGATGCGGCCCAGGTTCAGGTGTTCGGCCGAGTTGCCGCCGACCACGTCGACCAGCCATGCATCGGTGCGGCGCATCACGCTTTCCACGCGCAGCAGGTTGTTGGTCGAGCGGTCCGACGAATAGCCGGTGAATTCACCGAAGGGGCCTTCGTCGACGCGCGCGTCGGGATCAATCACGCCTTCAAGCACGATCTCCGCATGCGCCGGCACCAGGATGCCGTGGCGCGGCGTGCGTACCGCTTCCAGCGGCGCGCCGAACAGGCCGCCGGCAACGTGGCGCTCGTCCACGCCGTAGGGCAGCCGCGCAGCGCCGGCCAGCATGAACAGCGGATGCGCGCCGATCACCATGGCCACCGGCAGCGGCCGGCCCAGTTCGGTGGCGCGCTGCTGCATGCGCCACAGGTGCCCGCGCGAATGCAGGCTGGTGGCGATCTCGGTCGGCGAGTGCAGCATCGAGCGGTGGTAGCTGGCGTTGCCGATGCCGGTGTCGGGGTCTTCCGCGATCAGGATCGCGTTGGTGATGTATGGGCCGCGGTCGGTGGCGAAGTGCTTGATCGCCGGGATCGTGCGCAGGTCGATGTGTTCAGTCTCGACATGGCCGGTGACGGCGCCGCTGTCCAGCACGCGCGGCGCCACCATGCGGCGGCTGCGGGTCTGGTATTCGCCATGGATGCCGGCGGGCGCCACGCCGCCCAGCATGCGCCCCACGCGCTCGCGCGAGGCGAAGAGGTTGGTCGCCAGCGACGTGCCCAGCCCTTCGACATGGTCGAACAGCAAGGCCGGATGGCGGCCCTGCGCGGCCAGCGCCCACACCAGTGCGGTCGGGTCCTGGTCCGCGCCGACCGGCTCGCGGATATGCAGCACGTCTTCGGGAAAGGCCTCGCGGTAGGCGGCCAGGAACTGGTGGAAGTCCTGCGAGGTGTCGTGAAAGGGCTTGCGCGCCGATGCCGCTGAGGCGAAGGGCGCTGAGGGTGAGTTCATGGATCGGCTCCTGTGGTCAGGGTTGGCCAGGGCGAAGGCTGCCCCGGCGGCCGGGAGTGCTCCCGGCCGCCGTGCCGTGCCTGCCTGCCGAACAGCTAGCGACTACATGTCAGCGCGTGCTGGCGTACGTATCCTTCAGCCGCGCCAATGCCTCTTGCTGCGTCCTGGGCGGCGCCGTGGTCTCGATGCCGACCAGCCGGGCGATGTTGTTGCCCATGTAGTCCTCCAGCCCGTCCTCGTCCAGGTCCATGCCCTGCGGCGCGGGACCGCACAGCATCTCCAGCTCGCGCAGCCACATGCCGGGCTCGTTGGGCGGGGTGTCGGTGCCGAACACGATCTTGTCGCGCGGCAGCTGGCGCGCGAACTCGACGATGCGCGACTGGAAGCACCAGCCCGATTCGCAATACACGTTGGGCGTGTCCATTGCCATCCAGAAGGCCTCGAACGAGTAGTTGCCGCCGGTCTGGATGCCGAAGTGGCCGATGATGAAATTGACCATCGGGAATTCGCGGATGATCGGGTAGAACATCGTCGGGATGGTGTACGGGCCGTCGCCGGTGTGGATCAGCACCACCACGTTGTACTTGGCGCAGACCTTCATCGCCGGGCGCAGCCAGTCCAGCGCGCGGTCGGGGCGGTAGCCGTGCATGTTGGCATGCAGCTTGAGCATCTTGAAGCCGTATTCCTTGACGTGGAATTCCAGCTCCTGCGCGCCTTCTTCCGGGCCCCAGCGCGGGTTGAAGGTGAAGTTGCCGATAAAGCGGTCGGGGTACTTCTGGCAGAGCTCCGCGATGTAGGCCATGTAGTCGCGGATGCCTTCGCGCCCGCGGCGGTTGCCGTCGCGGTAGCCGGTGTTGCCCGGCGGCGGCTGGATAAAGCCCATGTCGATGCGGCGCGGCTTGCCGTTGATCATGTAGGGGCCGTCCATCATCTTGAGCATGCGCTCGCCGTTGAAGGGCTCGCCGGTGTGGCGCCAGGCCTCGTCGACGAGATTGGTCGGGTGCAGATGGGTATCGATAATCATGTTGTGTGCTCCGGAGTCCGTTGTCGGTGGCGCGGGCCTGTGCGCTTACGCGGCCAGGCGTGCTTTCGCTTCTTCGAGCGTGCGCGGGACCGGCGTCGGTTCCAGGCCGATCATCCGGGCGACGTTGTTGCCGAGGTAGTCTTCCAGCGTGTCTTCATCCAGGTTCAGGCCCTGCGGCGGCTCGAAGCACAGCACTTCCAGCAGGCGCAGCCACATGCCGGGCTCGTTGGGCGGGGTGTCGGAGCCGAACAGGATCTTGTGCTTGGGCAGCACTTTGGCGAACTCGACGATGCGCGACTGCAGGCACCAGCCCGATTCGCAGTACACGTTGGGCATGTCCATGGCCATCTGGAACGGCTCAAAGCAATACACGCCGCCGGTCTGCACGCCGAAGTGGGCCATGATGAAGTTCACCGTCGGGAACTCCTTCATCATCGGCACCCATTCGGTCGGGATGCTGTAGGGGCCGTCGCCGGTATGCAGCTTGACCAGCACGCCCAGCTCGGCGCACTTCTGCAGTGCCGGGCGCAGCCAGTCGAGGGCGCGGTCCGGGCGGTAGGCATGCATGTTGGCCTGGAACTGGACCATCTTGAAGCCCAGCTTCCTGACGTAGTGCTCCATGGCGTTGACGCCGTTCTCGACGCCGCAGCGCGGGTTGTAGACGAAGCAGCCGATAAAGCGTTCCGGATACTTCTTCACCATCTCCGCGGTGTAGGCCATGTACGCGTCGATGGACTCGCTGCCTGACTTCACGCCGTCGGTGTAGGTGTAGATGGTGTTGCCCTGCGGGGGCTGGATAAAGGCTTTGTCGATGCGGCGCGGCTTGCCGTTGATGGTGAACGGGCCGTCCATTATCTGGATCAGGCGCTCGCCGGTGAACGGGTCGCCGTCGTGGCGCCAGGCCAGGTCCACCAGGTTGGTCGGATAACAGCTGGTGTCGATGATCATGGGAGATCCCCTAACAATGACTAGGTTGGACACGCATGCGGCGGGCGTGCGCGAACAACGCCGCGGGGCCGGCCTTGCATGCTGCTATCGGGAGTCTTTGTCAGGGGAGCTGTTGGACCACTGCGCCACCGACGAAACCCTCCGTCAGTGAGCAATCTCCAGTTGAACCTCGCGGCATTGCACCGCTGCTGTCCAATCGACCGCTTCTACCCACGCGCTCTTTATACCTAGCGCGCAAGCGTTGCGTCAAGCGCATCGTGTGTTGCGCCGCACGAACAGCGGGCGCACGTGCATTCCAACCATGGTACGAATCCGCTACATTGCATAAACCGTGGTGGCAGGCCCGCCGGCGCGGGGCAGGGAGAACTCGGGCCGATTGCTTTGAACGGGGTTTATCACGGGGAAGGGTGAAAAACATGCACGGCAACTATGCGGTGATGGCGGGGGCCATGCTGTCTGTTGCGCTGTCGATGGCGCTGGGCGGCTGCGGCGGGGATGGGGGCCAGACGGAGATGGTGTCGCCGACTGCGACGACCACGGCGGCCACGACAACAAAATACGGGGTCACGGAAACCACCACCAGCGCGACCACGCGCTGGGCACCGGCGCTGACCGATACCTGGCAGATCCAGCTGACCGGCAAGCTCAACACCAGCTATGCGGTGACTGCCTATGACTTCGACCTGTTCGATACGCCGCAGGCCACTATCGCTGCGCTCAAGGCCCAGGGCCGGCGCGTGATCTGCTATTTCTCCGCGGGCAGCTCCGAGGACTGGCGCCCCGACTACAACCAGTTTGCCGCCGCGGACATGGGCGCGCCGCTGTCGGGCTGGGCGGGCGAGCGCTGGCTCGATACGCGCTCGGCCAACGTGCGCCGCATCATGCAGGCGCGCATGGACCTGGCGGTCAGCAAGGGCTGCGACGCGGTCGATCCGGACAACGTCGATGGCTATACCAACAGCACCGGCCTGCCGCTGACGGCCGAGACCCAGCTCGACTACAACCGCTTCCTGGCGGCCGAGGCGCATGCGCGCGGGCTGGCGGTGGGGCTGAAGAACGATGTGGAGCAGGTGGCGGACCTGGCGGCGAGCTTCGATTTCGCCATCAACGAGCAGTGCTTCCAGTACCGGGAGTGCGGCGCCTATACGGCGTTCACGGGGCAGGGCAAGCCGGTGTTCCAGATCGAGTACGCCACCAAGTACAAGGACGCGGCCACGCGCGCCGGGCTGTGCGCCAAGGCGCAGGCCGCCAACCTGCGCACGCTGGTGTTGCCCAAGACCCTGAACGGCTCGTTCCGCTACGCCTGCGACGCCTGAGTGCCTGCGCCGGCGGGGGCGGCGCGTTCCAGCTCCCGCCAGGCCAGGTAGAGCCGGGTATCGAATTCCAGCTGGTGGTAGCGCGGCTCCATGTGTTCACAGAGCCGGTAGAAGGCCTTGTCGTGATCGCTCTCCTTCAGGTGGGCGAGCTCGTGCACGACGATCATGCGCAGGAATTCCGGCGGCGCTTCCTTGAACAGCGACGCCACGCGGATTTCCTTCTTGGCCTTGAGCTTGCCGCCCTGCACGCGCGAGATCGCGGTGTGCAGGCCCAGCGCACGCTGGGCCGAATCGAGGCGCGCATCGAAGCCGACCTTGTGCAGCGGCGGCGCGCTGCGCAGATATTCCTGCTTGATGTCCGTGGTGTACTCGTACAGCGCGCGATCGGTCTGCACGGTATGGCGCCCGGGGTAACGGCGGGCGATATGGTCCCCGAGCCGGCCGGCGGCGATCAGCTCGCGCACCTGCTCCAGCACGCCGGGCGGGTAGCCGCCCAGGAAGCGCATCGGGTCCTTGGCGGCGGGGCGCCAGGTTTCACTCACGGCAGTGGCCTGCTCAGTGGTGGTGGTGATGGTGGTGCATCCAGCTGTTGTCCAGCGAGTTGACGAAGGACTCGACCGCGTCCTTGTCGCCGGTGGCGTGGCGCATCATCTCGCCGCACTTGCAGAAGCCCTGGTACGGGGTGATGTGCGAGCAGGCCGACGTCTTCTGCAGGTACAGCGTGACGGGTTTGGTGCACTTCTTGCACTTGAACTTCAGGGTCAGGGCGGGTTTGCTCATGGCGATGGCTCGGGAAATCGGCGAAAAATCGAACCTGTCATTGTACCGGCCAGGGCGGAATCGAGCAGCGCTGCCTCAGCGCGCCGCGCCTGCCTGATACACTCCCGCCATTCCCGAACAACCCTCCAACACGCACCCATGGCACAGTACGTTTTCACCATGAACCGCGTGGGCAAGATCGTCCCGCCCAAGCGTCACATCCTGAAGGACATCTCGCTGTCGTTCTTCCCCGGCGCCAAGATCGGCGTGCTGGGCCTGAACGGCTCGGGCAAGTCCACGGTGCTCAAGATCATGGCCGGCCTCGACAAGGAAATCGAGGGCGAAGCCACGCCGATGCCGAACCTGAACATCGGCTACCTGCCGCAGGAACCGCAACTCAATCCCGAGCAGACCGTGCGCGAATCGGTGGAAGAGGCGCTGGGCGGCGTGTTCGAGGCGCGCAAGAAGCTCGACGAGATCTACGCGGCCTATGCCGAGCCGGACGCCGACTTCGACGCGCTGGCCGCCGACCAGGCCAAGTACGAAGCCATCCTGGCCGCCAGCGACGGCAATAACGTCGAGCTGCAGCTGGAAATCGCCGCCGACGCGCTGCGCCTGCCGCCGTGGGACGCCAGGATCGAGCATCTCTCCGGCGGTGAAAAGCGCCGCGTGGCGCTGTGCCGCCTGCTGCTGTCGCGCCCCGACATGCTGCTGCTGGACGAGCCGACCAACCACCTGGATGCGGAATCGGTGGAATGGCTGGAACAATTCCTGACGCGCTTCCCGGGCACCGTGGTGGCGGTGACCCACGACCGCTACTTCCTCGACAACGCCGCCGAGTGGATCCTGGAACTGGACCGCGGCCAGGGCATCCCCTGGAAGGGCAACTACAGCTCGTGGCTGGACCAGAAGGAAGCGCGCCTGAAGCAGGAAGAGGCCAGCGAATCGGCCCGCCAGAAGGCGCTGCACAAGGAGCTGGAGTGGGTGCGCCAGAACCCGAAGGGCCGCCAGGCCAAGTCCAAGGCGCGTCTGGCCCGCTTTGACGAACTGAACAGCCAGGACTACCAGAAGCGCAACGAAACCCAGGAAATCTTCATCCCGGTGGGTGAGCGCCTGGGCAACGAGGTGATCGAGTTCGACGGCGTGAGCAAGGGCTACGGCGACCGTCTGCTGATCGACAACCTCAGCTTCAAGGTGCCGCCGGGCGCCATCGTCGGCATCATCGGCCCGAACGGTGCCGGCAAGTCGACCTTCTTCCGCATGCTGACCGGCAAGGAACAGCCCGACAGCGGCGAGATCAAGATCGGGCCGACCGTGAAGATGGCCTTTGTCGACCAGAGCCGCGACGCGCTTGATGGCACCAAGACCGTGTTCGAAGAGATCTCGGGCGGCTCCGACATCCTGACGGTGGGCAGGTACGAAACGCCGTCGCGCGCCTATATCGGCCGCTTCAACTTCAAGGGCGGCGACCAGCAGAAGCAGGTCGGCACGCTGTCGGGCGGCGAACGGGGCCGCTTGCACATGGCCAAGACGCTGATTGCGGGCGGCAACGTGCTGCTGCTGGACGAACCGTCCAACGACCTTGACGTGGAAACGCTGCGGGCGCTGGAAGATGCGCTGCTGGAATTCGCGGGCTGCGTGATGGTGATCTCGCACGATCGCTGGTTCCTGGACCGGATTGCTACGCACATCCTGGCGTTCGAGGGGGACTCGCATGTGGAGTTCTTCCCCGGCAACTACCAGGAATATGAGGCGGACAAGAAGCGGCGGCTGGGTGAGGAAGGGGCCAAGCCCAAGCGGATTCGGTATAAGCCGATTGTGCGGTGAGCGTTGTGGAGGGGAGTTAATTCGCCGTTCGCGTTTTCGCGCGAATGGCGAATGACGCAGTGTTGTCGCAAGTCCTGCAGGACGGGAGGAGTGATGATGAAATCTAGCAGGTCTCCAGTTTCCCTATACCTGACGAAATCCGAAATCGCCGAGCTAAGGCGGAACAAGAAACGCATCTCAGACTTGGCTCGAAAGGCATTCAGCTCGATGAACCTGAAGGGCAAATAAAGCCCCTTGGGCCCGAGCGGCGCCAAGCGGTGAGCAGACAGCGCTCGTGCCATAAGCAAAAGCCCCGACTCAAATGAGCGGGGCTTTCTGCTGAGTAATCCCTGCGACCATTCTTCGGCCTTCTACGGCATTCTCCTAGCCCGCTTTCACCAGCCTAACCCGCGTAATCTCCGACGGCGCCCCAAACCGCTTCGGCGGCCCCCAATACCCGGTGCCACGGCTGATATAGATCCACAGTGAACCATGCCGCACCAGTCCGGCGGTGTATGGCTGCTGCATCGGCACGAACAGGTTCCACGGCCAGAACTGGCCGCCGTGGGTATGGCCGGACAACTGCAGGTCGAAACCGGCTTCCGCCGCGGCGGCAGCGGTGCGTGGCTGGTGGGCCAGCAGCACGCGCGCGCCGGCGTGTGCCGGGGCGCCGGCGATGGCGCGGTGCGGGTCGCTGCGGTGGCTTTCGTGGAAGCGGCCGGCGGAGTAGTCGGTGACGCCGCCAAGTACCAGCGCGTCGCCGTCGTGCTGCAGCACCACATGTTCGTTCATCAGCACGCGCACGCCCAGGCGGCGCAGCTCAATGATCCACGGCTCCGCGCCGGAGTAGTACTCATGGTTGCCGGTGACGAAGTAGGTGCCGTGGCGCGCCTGCAGCCGGGCCAGCGGCGCGGTGTGGGCGGATAGTTCGCGCACGGTGCCGTCGACCAGGTCGCCGGTGATGGCGACGGCGTCGGCCTGCAGGCTGTTGACGCGGTCGACGATGCGGTCGAGGTAGGGCCGCTTGATGGTGGGCCCGACATGGATGTCGCTGATCTGGGCGATGGTGAAACCATGCAGGGCGTCGGGCAGGCCGGCCACGGGCACGTCGACTTCAACCACGCGCGCCAGCCGGCGGGCATTGATATAGCCGGCCAGCGTGACCAGCAGCGCCAGCAGCGGCACCGCCACCGCACTGCCCGCGGACAGGCCGGGCGCGTGCCAGCCGAGCAGTTGCCCGGCCAGCCAGGCCGCCGCCAGCGCCACATCGCGTACCAGCGTCAGCACCAGCAGGGATGAGAAGAATCCCATTGCCAGCATGCCGATCCAGGAAACCAGGTCCGACCAGGGCTGGCTGACGCGCCGCGCCAGCAGCCCGGCCGGCAGCAGGGCGCAGGAGAGGGCCAGCCAGGCGACGGCCAATGCCTTGACCGCCATCGGCACCGGCATCGCCGGCAGCAGGCGCAGCCCGATATAGCCGTGCAGCAGGGCTGTCACGAGGGCGGCGGTCAGGATGGTGGTGCGTGGAGGCATGGGGGCGGGCCTGGGCGGAGTCTTCAAAGATGAGGCCGTGCGGGGCGGCTTCAAGGGCCGTTGTGGTGGCATCAGGCCAAGCAAGATGCACACCCGCCTTGCCTGCGCGTGTCGCAACGGCGCATTGCGGCTTGACATGGCCGCCTGCCGCCCCGACTACTTCTTTGTATGAAGGCCGCTGTCGATGGCCGCCGCGCATGCCCCATGCCACCGGCTGATCTGTCTTTTTTGGGACGGATCCTGAATGTTTTCGAATCAGATTGTTCGGCTTGGCGGCCTAATTTAGATTCGCGGGATGGGCCGTCTGTTGTGCAGCATCGTGCCCGCGGTGCCGGCCCGCCGGTGCAGGCGGCTTCCTCCCGGAGAAACCCATGTCTTTTCGCCTGAAGCAGACCAGCGCCCTGATCGCCGCGGCGTGGCTTGCATTTGCACCGCTCAGCCCGCAGGCCGCCACGCCGGCCAAGCCAGCGGCGACTGCCCTGGGCTGGCCGCGCAACTTCGACGCCGCCAACGATCACGTGGAGCTGTACCAGCCCCAGATCGAGACCTGGGACGGCAACCGGCTGTCCGGGCGCGCGGCGGTGGCGGTGGGCGAGAAGTCGGGTTCTCCGACCTACGGCGTGGTGCATTTCTCGGCAACCGGCGATATCGACAAGTCCTCAGGGCTGGTGCAACTGACCCGAATCACGGTGGACAGCGTCGAAGTGCCGACCCGGCCCGACGCCGCCGACCGGGTGCGCCAGGCGCTGGTGTCGCGCCTGCCGGCCAACGGGCTGACGGTGCCGCTGGACCAGCTGCAGGCCAGCTACGCGGTATCGCAGCAACTGGCCAAGGCTGGCCGCGTGGCGGTGCGCAATGACGTGCCCCAGATCCTTTTTGCCACCACGCCGACGCTGCTGGTGCTGGTCGACGGCGAGCCGGCCTGGCGCGCCGTGCCGGGCACGCAGTACGAACGGGCGCTGAACAGCCGAGCGCTGCTGCTGCGCGAATCCGGCGGCGAGCTGCACCTGAAGGCGGCCGGCTACTGGTATCGCTCCGAATCGGCCGGAGGCGCCTGGGAAGTGATGACGACCGTGCCCAAGGCGCTGGAGAGCGCGGCCACCAAGGCGGCGGCCGGCATGAAGCCCGACACGATGCTGCCGGCCGACGGCAAGCGGCCGGCGAGGGCGCCGGCGATCCTCTTTGCCACGCAGCCGACCGAGCTGGTCATGACCAGCGGCGCGCCGCAGATGACGCCGGTCAGCGGCGTCAGCCTGCTGACGATGTCCAATGCCGACCACGCGGTCTTTGTCGATCCGGGTGCCAACCAGTATTACGTGCTGGTCTCGGGCCGCTGGTTCCGCGCGCCGATGCTGACCGGGCCGTGGGAGTACGTGCCCGGCGCCCAGCTGCCGGCAGACTTCGCCAGGATCCCGGCGACCGACCCCAAGGCCAATGTGCTGGTCTCGGTGCCCGGCACGCCGCAGGCACGCGAGGCCGAGATCGCGGCGACCATTCCGCAGACCGCCACGGTGTCGCGCAGCAAGGCCAGCCTGGCGGTGGCGTATGACGGCGCGCCGCGCTTCACGCCGGTCACCGGCACCTCGCTCAGCTACGCGGTCAACAGCGGCACGCCGGTGATCGAGGTCGACAGCAGCCACTACTACGCGGTCGCCAACGGCGTCTGGTTCACGGCGCCGGCACCGTCCGGCCCGTGGCGTGTGGCCACCGAAGTGCCGTCGGCGATCTACACCATCCCGCCGACTTCGCCGGTGTACTACGTGACCTATGTGCGCATCTATTCGGTCACGCCGGAGACCGTGGTGGTGGGCTACACCCCCGGCTACATGGGCGTGGTGGTCAGCGCCGACGGCACGGTGGTGTACGGCACCGGCTATGTCTATCCGCCCTATGTGGGCGCGGTCTACTACGGCTACCCGGCCACCTATGGCTACGGCGCCGGCTTTGGCATCGGCATGGCCGAGGGCTTTGCCTTCGGCTTCGCCGCCGGTGCGTTCTGGGGCGCGGCGTCGCCGTACTGGGGCCCTTATTGGTGGGGCGGCGCGTACAACTGGAACTACGTCAACGTGAACCAGGCCAATTTCTACGGCCGCTGGGGCCAGGGCACCGTGACCCACGCCCAGGGCTGGAACGCCTGGACCGGCACCGAATGGCGCGGCACCGCCGGCGCCGGCTACAACCCGGCCACCGGGGCGCGCTACCAGGGCAGCCGCGGTGCGGCGTTCAATCCCTATTCCGGCAACTATGCGGCGGGCCGCCAGGGCTCGTTCGCCAATCCGTCGACCGGGCGCGAGGGCGCCGCGCGCGGCGGCGTGGCCGGCAACACCTACACCGGCAACTATGCCGCCGGCCGCCAGGCGGCGGGCTACAACGCGCAGACCGGCCGCGTCGGCGCGGCCGAGGCGGGCATTGCCGGCAATACGCAGACCGGCCAGCACACTGCCGGCAGCCGTGGCTTTGTCGCCAATCCGGACAAGAACAATGCGGTGGTGTGGAACAACGGCAACGTGTATGCCGGCCACGACGGCTCGGTGTACCAGCACACAGACAACGGCTGGCAGAAGCACACCCCCAGCGGCTGGGAACCGGTGCAGCCCGGCAACGACGCCACTGCGCGGCTAGAGCAGCAGCGCCAGGCGCGTGAGATCGGCCAGCAGCGTTTCCAGGGCACGGCCCAGCAGTGGCAGGGGCGCGGCGGTGGGGGCGGTTTTGGCGGCCGTGCCGGGGGTTTCCGCGGCGGCGGTTTCCATGGCGGGTTCCGCCGCTGAGACAGGGCCCTGGCAGCCCGCGCGGGTGCGGGCAAAAGCAAGTCGAAAGCAGTAAAGACGCCTACAAAAGAATTGAATTGGCGCCCGCAGGGCCGAGCCTTACCCTGCCGGTAAAGAGGCGAGTGCGGCCACCGGTCCGGCGCGACGGAAGGCCGCCAGCGTGCGCGCGCGGCGATCGCGTGCATAACCATGGCGGGAGAGGGATCCGTGAACACTGCTTTCCATTGGCGCGGCGCGCTCTGGCTGGTCTGCGCGATGACGCTGGCCGCCTGCGGCAAGGACAAACCGGCGCCCAGCGCACCGCCCGCGGCCGAGGTCGGCACCATGACGGTGGCGCCGCGCGATGTGCCGATCGTCTATGACTTCGTCGGCCAGACCCAGAGCTCGCAGCAGGTGGAGATCCGCGCGCGCGTCAATGGCTTCCTGGACCGGCGCGTCTATACCGAGGGCGCGGTGGTCAAGGCCGGCGAGACCATGTTCCTGATGGATCCCAAGCCTTTCGCCGCGGCGCTGGATGCGGCCAATGCCGAAATGGCGCAGCAGGTGGCGCGGCTCAAGACCGCCAATGCCGACCTGGCGCGGGTGCGCCCGCTGGCCGAGCGCAACGCGCTGAGCCAGCGCGACCTGGACGACGCCGTGGGCAAGCAGCAGGCCGCCGCGGCCGCGGTCGAGGCGGCCCGGGCCAATGTCACCAATGCCAGGCTGAACCTGGGCTATACCACGATCAAGTCACCGGTCACCGGCGTGTCGAGCTTTGCCAAGAAGCAGGCCGGCAGCTATATCGATCCGTCGAACAGCCTGCTGACCTACGTGGCCAAGCTCGACCCGATGTGGGTCAATTTCAGCCTGTCCGAGAACGAGGTGCTGTCGTCACGCTCGGAGCAGGAGTCCGGCGCGCTCAAGTTCCCGCCCAAGGGCGCCTTTGACGTGGTGATCGTGATGGCCGATGGCAGCCAGTTCCCGCATCACGGCAAGATCACCTTTGCCGATGCCTCGTTCAGCGCCGAGACCGGCACCTACATGATCCGCGCCGAGGTTGCCAACCCTGACGGCACGCTGCGCCCCGGCCAGTTCGTGCGCGTGAAGCTGCATGGCGCCGAGCGCACCAAGGCCGTGGCGGTGCCGCAGGAAGCCGTCATCCAGGGCCCGCGCGGGCAGATGGTGTGGGTGGTCGGCGCGGACAACAAGGTCCACCAGCGCGTGGTCGACGTGGGCCAGTGGACCGGCGACAACTGGGTGATCCGCTCCGGCCTGAAGCCGGGCGAGCGCGTGGTCGTCAGCGGCGGGCTGCGGCTGGCGCCCGACGCGCCGGTCAAGGCCACCGAGGTCGCGTCCGGCCAGAAGCCCCCGGCGGGTGCGGCGCCCGCCAGCGCACCGGGTGCGCCAGGCGCGTCATCCCCCGCCCAGGCCAAGAGCACGCAGAGCGCGGGGAGCAAGCCATGAAGCTTGCCCACTTCTTCATCGACCGACCCATCTTTGCGTCGGTCCTGTCCATCATCATCGTGGTGGGCGGCCTGGTCGCGCTGACCAAACTGCCGATTGCCCAGTTCCCGGACGTCACGCCGCCGTCGATCACGGTGACGACTCGATACCCCGGAGCCAGCGCGGAGGTGGTCGCCCAAAACGTAGCGGCGCCGATCGAGCAGCAGGTCAATGGCGCGGACCGGATGATGTACATGAACTCGACGAGCTCCTCGACGGGTGACCTGACCTTGACGGTGTATTTCGAGATCGGGACCGATCCGCAACTGGCGCAGGTAGACGTGCAGAACCGGGTCAACCTGGCGCTGCCAACCCTGCCTGAAGCGGTCACGGCCCAGGGCGTTTCCGTGCAGAAGCGTTCTTCCGCGTTCATGATGGTGATTGCCATCTTTTCGCCGGACAACAGCTACGACCAGACCTTTGTCGGCAACTACGCCAACATCTATGTGCTGGATGCGCTCAAGCGCATTCCCGGCGCCAACCAGTCAGCGATCTTCGGCAATCCGGACTACGCCATGCGGCTCTGGCTGCGGCCGGACCGGATGGCGTCGCTGGGCATTACCACGGAAGACGTCAAGAACGCTGTCAGCGCGCAGAACCAGCAGTTCTCCGCCGGGCGTATCGGACAGTCGCCGACCACCGATCCCGTCCTGCAGACGTTCCCGATTGCGACCAAGGGCCAGATGACCGAGCCCGCCGAGTTCGAGAACATGATCCTGCGCGCGCAGTCGGGCGACGCCGCGCTGGTGCGGCTCAAGGACATCGGCAGGGCTGAACTCGGCGTCAAGGATTATTCGCTGCGCAGCCGCTACAAGGGCAAGACCGCCACGCTGCTGGCGGTCTACCAGCAGCCGGGCGCCAATGCGCTGGACGTGGCCAAGCAGGTGCGCGGCACGCTGGCGGAGCTGAAGAAGTCGTTCCCGCCCGGGCTGGAATATGAGGTTGCGCTCGACACCACCGAGTTCGTGAACGAATCGATCAACGAGGTGGTGCACACGCTGCGCGATGCGGTGATCCTCGTGATCCTGGTCGTCTACCTGTTCCTGCAGAGCCTGCGCGCAACCATCGTGCCGATCCTTGCCGTGCCGGTGTCGATCATTGGCGCCTTCGTCGGCATGAGCATGTTCGGCTTTTCGGTCAACATGCTGACCTTGTTCGGGATGGTGCTGGCCATCGGCATCGTGGTCGACGACGCGATCGTGGTGATCGAGAACGTCGAGCGCAACATGGTGGAGTTCAAACTGCCACCAAAGGAGGCGGCCAAGCGTGCCATGGACGAGGTGAGCGGCCCCGTGGTTGCGATCGTGCTGGTGCTGCTGGCGGTGTTCATCCCGGTGGCGTTCCTGTCCGGCATTACCGGCCAGCTCTACAAGCAGTTTGCCGTCACCATCGCGGTGTCGGTGGTGTTGTCCGGGGTGGTGGCGCTGACCCTGTCGCCGGCGCTTGCGGCAATCCTGCTCAAGCCCGGCGAGCACAAGAAGAACCGGTTTTTCCAGTGGTTCAACAATTCGTTCGATCGCCTGATCCAGGGGTACGACAAGTCGCTGCAGGTCGTGATCAGGCGGACGGTGATCTCCATCGTCATCATCCTTGTCATGATCGGGGTGAGCGTGCTGATGTTCGTGCGGATACCGTCGTCGTTCCTGCCGGTGGAGGACCAGGGCTATCTGTTCGGTGCCGTGGTGATGCCGGATGCGGCCAGCCTGGACCGCACCGGCAACCTCTCCTCCCGTGCCGAGGCCTGGTATGCCAAGCAGCCCGGCGTCAGCTCGGTGGCGTCCGTGGACGGGTACAGCCTGATCGATTCGCAGAACAAGGCCAATGCTTCCACCTTGTTCATCACGCTGAAGGGCTTCCATGACCGCAAGGAAGGCGAGAGCGCGGCGGATCTGATCGCCAAGGCGAAGAAGGAGTTTGCGAGCTACCAAGACGGTGTGACCATTCCGATCAACCCGCCCTCGATCCCGGGCCTGGGAACGACCGGTGGTTTTGAGTTCTGGCTCCAGAGCACGGCGGACGGCACCTACCAGCAGCTGGAGGAGCGGGTGCATGCCTTTATCGCCAAGGCGCGGCAGCGGCCGGAGCTGACCGGGATCAATTCCACTATCAACACGCGCTCGCGCCAGTTGCTGGTGGAGGTGGATCGCGAACGCTCCGAAACCCAGGGCGTGCCCGTCGAGCAGGTCTATTCCGCGCTGCAGACCATGTTCGGTTCGCTCTTCGTCAGCCAGTTCCCGAAGAACAGCCGGCTGTTCCAGGTGATCCTGCAGGCCGAGGCCGACTACCGCTCGCGTCCGGAGGATCTCGACAAGGTCTACGTGCGCAACCGCACTGGCGAAATGGTGCCGATCAAGGCGGTGACGACATCCCGGTATGTCCCGGGCGCCGATATCATGACCCGCTTCAACAATTTCCCGGCCGCCAAGATCATGGGCGATGCCGCGCCGGGCTACAGCTCCGGGCAGGCGCTTGCGGCCATGGAGGACGTGGCGCGGGAGGTGCTTGGCCAGGGCTACAGCTTTGCCTGGAGCGGACAGGCGTACGAGGAGAAGACTGCCGGGTCGACGGCAGCAATGGTCTTTGCCTTTGCCTTGCTGATGGTGTTCCTGATCCTTGCTGCGCAGTACGAAAAATGGACGCTGCCGTTCGGTGTGCTGCTGGCGGTACCGTTCGCGCTGTTCGGTGCACTGGTTGCCATCTTGTTGCGTGGCATGCAGAACGACGTCTACTTCCAGATCGGGCTGACGGTGCTGATTGCGTTGGCGGCGAAGAATGCCATCCTGATCTTCGAGTTCGCGGTGGAAATCCGGCACAAGGAAGGCCTCAGTGCCTACGACGCGGCCTTGCATGCGGCCAGGCTGCGCCTGCGCCCGATCATCATGACCTCGCTCGCCTTTATCCTCGGCTGCGTGCCGCTGGCGATCGCCAGTGGCGCGTCGGCGGCCAGCCGACAGTCGCTGGGCACCGGCGTGATCGGCGGGATGCTCGGCGCCACGGTGATTGCGCTGTTCTTCATCCCGATGTTCTTCTGGGGGCTGGAGGTTATGTCCGAGCGCAAGCCTAAGCCCAAGGTCGGGGCCGCAGCCACCACGCCACCGGCCGGAGAACCGTCATGAGCGCGCGCCACCGGCTGGCCGGTGCCTGCCTGGCCGCAGCGCTGGGCGGCTGTGCCATCGGCCCCAACTATGAGCGCCCGGCCACGCCCGAGCCGGCGCAGTACCGCATCGATACCGGCGTGCTGTCGGTGGCCGCGGACAGCGCCTGGTGGGACAGCTTCGGCGACCCGGTGCTGAACACGCTGGTCGAGACGGCGCTGCGCAACAGCTACGACGTGCGCATCGCCGCGGCCCGCATCGATGAGTTCCGCGGCCAGCTGATGGTGGTGCGCTCGGGATTCTTCCCGCAGGTGAACCTGTCTGCGGCGGCAACGCGCCAGCGCGCCGGCACCTTCAACGGCACGCCGTTCGCGTCGCTCGATGGCCCGCGCAACTCGTACCAGCTGCTCGCCAATGCCAGCTGGGAGATCGACCTGTGGGGCCGCATCCGGCGCCAGGCGGAGTCCGCCGAGGCCAGCCTGTGGAACGCCGAGTACGCGCGCCGTGGCGTGGTGCTGTCACTGGCGGCATCGGTGGTGCAGGGCTACGCCACGCTGCGCGGGCTGGACGCGCAGCTGGAGATCGCGCAGCAGACGCTGAAGGCGCGCGGGGCTGGACTGGATATCTTCCGGCAGCGCTATGAGGGCGGGGTGATCTCGCAGGTTGAGCTGTCGCAGGCCGAGAACGATTTCTACGTGACCGAGGCGACGATCCCGGTGCTGCGCAGCGGCATCGCGCAGACCGAGAACGCGCTGTCGGTGCTGCTGGGCCGCGAGCCCGGGCCGATCGAGCGCGGCAAGCCGGTCAATGAACTGCAGCCGCCGCCGGTGGGTGCGGACCTGCCAGCCGCGCTGCTGTCGCGCCGGCCGGACGTGCTGCAGGCCGAGCAGTCCGCCATTGCCGCCAATGCGCAGCTGGGCGCCGCGCAAGCGTTGTACCTGCCGGCCGTCAACCTGAGCGGGCTGTTCGGCGCCATTGCCAGTTCGCCGGCCGGGTTGTGGCATAGTGCCTCGCAGGTGTGGGGCATCGGTGCCGGCCTGACCCAGCCGATCTTCCAGGGCGGCGCCATCCGCGGCCAGGTGCAGGCCGCCTCGGCACAGCGCGAGCAGGCCATGCTGGCCTACCAGGGCACCGTGCTGTCGGCCCTGGCCGACGTCAACAGTGCACTGTCCAACGGCATCGAGACCCGCAACCGCCTGGTCAGCCTGCGCCAGCAGGAGAAGAGCCTGGTGGTCTATGCCGACCAGTCGAGCGCGCGCTACGAGGGCGGCTATTCCAGCTACCTGGAGGTGACCACGGCACAGGAGAAGCTGTTCGCCGCGCAGCTGTCGGCGGTGCAGGGGCAGGTGGACGTGCTGACCGGCACCGCGGCGTTGTACAAGTCGCTCGGCGGCGGCTGGCCGTCGGTGCCGCAGGACGTCAGGGAGGCGGGGATGCAGGGGGATGCGAAGGTGTTGAGGCGGTAGGACGAAGTGCTGGCGCAATTGCCAGGCGCTAGCGCACCGCGTGCGCCGGAATTCACTGCCACCTCTCGCGGACGCTCCCCTCTCCCGCGAAGTGGGAGAGGGGAGCAAACCGCAGGCGTTGAAATGCGCTCACGCCACTGACCTCACCGCGCCGACCACTCCCCCTGCCTGACCCCCAGCGCCGTGAC
>NZ_JBYSZW010000064.1:0-44182 GCF_058787575.1 Cupriavidus sp. FW305-3-2-15-C-LB2 | reverse complement strand
TTGCGGGTGCCGGCGGCGCCATAGCGCGAGTTGAATTCAGGCTCGGGCAGGCGCGACAGCAGTACCCGGCCCATCGCTGTGGTGAATGCCGGCCGGCGTGCGCCGGGCGGTGACAGCACCTGCACCGGGTTGCTTCCGTTCAGGCGTTGCAGCACGACGGTGTCGGTGCCGTCCAGCATCGACAGGTAGGCGGTGAAGCCGGTGGCATCGGACAGCGTGGCCAGGATCTCGCGGCATTGCTCGTCGAAAGGATGCGCCTGTGCAGCAGCCTGCGCGGCGCGGATCAGCAGCGCGCCAGGGCGGTAGCGCCGCGTGGACGGCTGCAGTTCCAGCAGGCGGTAGCGCACCATCTGGGCGAGCAGGCGCGAGGCCGAGCTCTTGGCAAGGCCAAGTTCGTCCAGGACATCGTTAAAAGTGATCTCGTGCCGGTGATGCCCGAACATGTCCAGGACGCTTTCCACGCCTTCAAGAATGCTCACTCCGCTGCTCCACGCCCCGCATGTCTGTTACTTGCTATGGTTCCATTTTTAGGAACCAAGGTTCCATAAATCGGTTCGCAAATAATAGAGGCACGAAGACAGGAACACAAGGGGGCATTCCCGGCGCGGCAACCCGGCGGCGAAGCAAAAAAAAAACGGCCCCGATCAGGGGCCATGTCTTGAAAACCGGATAGGGCGGGTCAGTGCGCCGCCAACGCATCCGCCGACCCGCCGCCGCCCTTGGCCGGTCGCGTCAGCCAGACAAAGCCGATCAGCACGAAGAACAGCATCCCCGAGATCCAGAAGATATCGTTGGCGCCGAGCATGGCCGCCTGCTGGGTGATATTGCGCTCGATCACGCCGATCGCCTGGGCCTGGCTCATGCCCATCTGCATCAGGTGGTTGAGCTGGTCGTGGTAGGCCGGGTTGTACGGGTTGACCTGTTCCACCAGTTGCGCATGGTGCAGCGCCGTCCGGTTTTCCCAGAGCGTGGTCGAAATCGAAGCGCCGATGGCCCCGAACGTGATCCGGACGAAGTTGGACAGTCCTGACGCCGCCGGAATCCTTTCCGGCGGCTGGCCCGACAGGATGATCGAGGTCAACGGGATGAAGAACATCGCCATGGCTGCGCCCTGGATCAGGGTCGGGATCATCAGCGTGCGGGTGTCCACCTGGGTCGTGAAGCCGGCGCGCATCAGGCTGACGATGCCGAAGGTGATGAACGCGGCCGTGGCCACCCAGCGGGCATCCATTTTCGGCAGGTTCTTGCCAATCAGCGGCGACAGCAGGATCGCAAAGATCCCTACCGGCGCCATCACGATGCCCGCGTCCGTGGCCGTATAGCCGACAATCGTCTGCAGCCACAGCGGCAGGATTACCAGGTTGCCGAAGAACAGCCCGTATGCCACGGAGATGGCGACCACGCCGGCGCTGAAGTTGCGGCCCTTGAACAGGCTGATATCGACGACCGGGTGCTTCTCATGGCTTTCCCAGATCAGGAAGAACAGGAAACCGACAATCGCCACCAGCGTCAGCACCACGATCTCGGTCGAGTGGAACCAGTCCAGTTCCTTACCCTTGTCGAGCATCAGCTGCATCGAGCCCACCCAGATCACCAGCAGCGCCAGGCCGATGCGGTCGATCGGCAGCACCCTGGTCGGGGTTTCGCGGTCCTTGTAGATGGCCCAGGTGACATAGGCCGTGACGATGCCCACCGGCACGTTGATGTAGAAGATCCACGGCCAGGTCATGTTGTCCGAGATCCAGCCGCCCAGCAGCGGGCCCATGATCGGCGCCACCAGCGTGGTCATGCCCCACAGTGCCAGCGCCATGGTGCTCTTCTGCGGCGGATAGCTCGACAGCAGCAGCGACTGCGACAGCGGGATCATCGGCCCGGCCACCGCGCCCTGCAGGACCCGTGCGGCCAGCAGCGTCTCGAGGTTGGGAGCGACGCCGCACAGCCACGATGCCAGCACGAACAGCAGGATCGAGGTGATGAACAGCCGCACCGCGCCGAAGCGCGTGGTCAGCCAGCCGGTCAGCGGCACCGAGATCGCATTGGCCACCGCAAACGAGGTGATGACCCATGTGCCCTGGTTGGGCGCCACGCCCAGGTCGCCTGAAATCGCCGGGATCGATACGTTGGCGATCGACGAGTCCAGCACGTTCATGAACGTGGCCAGTGACAGCGCGATGGTGCCGACCACCAGCTTGCCGCCGGTCAGCGGCTGCGGCTGCTGCGGTGCCAGCGGCCGGACGGGCCGCGCCGGCGCCTGGCTGCCGCCGGACTGCGCGGCGGAGGGGGAGATGGCCATGGTCAGGTGTTGGCGGGCTTGGCGTTGGCGGCGCTGGCCGAGGGCAGGCCGGTGCTGCGGCCGCCGTTGTTGGCGGCGATGATGCGCGCGATCAGCTGGTCGGCGTCCTGCGCAACCTTGTCGTAGACATCGGTCTGCATCGGCTTGGCCGGCGCGGCGGGGGCCATGGCGGCGCCTTCCTCGCGGCGCACGTCGACCTTGACGGTCATCGACAGGCCCACGCGCAGCGGGTGGTCCTTGAGCTGCTGCGGGTCAAGCGCGATGCGCACCGGCAGGCGCTGCACCACCTTGATCCAGTTGCCGGTGGCGTTCTGCGCCGGCAGCAGCGAGAAGGCCGAGCCGGTACCTGCCGAGAAGCCTGCGACCTTGCCCTGGTATTCCACCTTGGAGCCGTACACGTCGGCTTCCAGCGTCACCGGCTGGCCGATGCGCATATGCGTGATCTGCACTTCCTTGAAGTTGGCGTCGACCCAGACCTGGTCCAGCGGCACCACGGCCATCAGCGGCGCGCCGGCGGCCACGCGCTGGCCGACCTGCACCGAGCGCTTGGCAACGTAGCCGGTGACCGGCGCCGGCATGGCCGAGCGCGCGAACGACAGGTAGGCCGAGCGCAGGCTGGCGGCGGCGCGCTGCACGTTGGGGTGCTTCTCCACCGTGGTCTGGTCGGTCAGCACCTTGTTCGACGCCAGCTGCTCGCGCGCGGCCAGCAGCGCCGACTCCGCACCCTTGAGCGCGGACTGCGCATGCGAGATCTCTTCATTCGAGACCGCGCCCGAGCCGGCGATGGCCTGGCGGCGGCGCAGGTCGTCGCGGGCCTTGGCCACGTCGGCTTCGCGCAGCGCCACGTTGGCGGCGAGCGAGCCGTTGTTGACGTACAGCGTGCGCACTTCGCGCACGGCCTGTGCCAGCTGGGCCTCGGCCTGTTCCAGTGCCACTTGCGAATCGGCGCGGTCAAGCTGGATCAGCGGCTGGCCGGCGGTGACCAGTTGCGTGTCGTCGGCGGAGATCGACACCACGGTGCCGCCCACCAGCGGCGTGACCTGGACCACGTTGCCGGCGACATAGGCGTCGTCGGTGTTTTCAAAGTGGCGGGCGTACATGCCCCAGTAAACGCCATAGCCGATGCCGGCGACCACGATTGCCGCGGTCAGCGACAGCAGCATGCGCTTGCGCTTGCCGTTGTTGTTGGTGGTGGCCGGCGCTTGCTGGGCAGGGTGCTGGGGGGCGTTGGTGCCGGCCGCTTGCTGGTTGTTGCTCATGATGTCTTCTGAATAATCTTGTCTTCGATCACTGGGTGCGCGGATCAGCCGCGGGCGCCCGCCTGGGTGTTGTGCTGTTGCTGCGCCGGTCCGTGGCCCGCGCTCTCGTGGCCTTCCGCTGGCTCCTCGTAGCCGCCGCCGAGCGCCTTCATCAGGCCCATCTGCAGGTCCAGCCGGCGCGCCTGCAGGTCGGTCGCCAGGCGGCGCTGCTGCAGCACATTGCTCTCGGCGTTCAGCACGGTCAGCTGCGTGCCCAGGCCGGCCTTGTAGCGGGTGGTGGCCAGCGCATAGGCGTGCTCGGCCAGGTCCAGCGCTTCGCGCTGGGTCTGGATCTGCTTGTCGACGCTGCGGATGCTGGTCATGGTGTCGGCGGTCTCGCGCAGCGCATCGACCAGGGCCTGGTTGTAGTTGGCCACGGCGATGTCGTAGCCGGCGTACTTGCCCTTCAGGTTGGCGCGCAGCTTGCCGCCTTCGAAGATCGGCAGGCGGATGGTCGGGCCGATGCCGAAGGTGCGGCTGACGCCCATCAGCAGGTTGGACGGATCCAGCGCGGCCAGGCCGGCAAAGGCGGTCAGGCTGACGTCAGGCAGGAACTCTTTCTTGGCGACACTGATGTCCTTGGACGCCGCCTCCACGCGCCAGCGTGCCGCCACCAGGTCCGGCCGGCGGCCCAGCAGGCCGATGGTCAGGTTGTCGGGCAGCGTCGGCGTGGCCTGCGCCAGCAGCACCGGGCGCTGGATCTGCAGGCCGCGGTCCGGGCCCTTGCCCAGCAGCGCTGCAAGCTGGTTGCGCGCCAGGGCGATTTCCTCGTCGACGCGCTGCAGGTCGGTGCGCGAAGCAGCCACCGTGCCGCGCGCCTGCGTGGTCTCGACCTGGGTGTCGAGGCCGGCGGCCAGGCGCTGGCGCGACAGCTCGGTCAGGTCGCTGCGCTGGGCGATGGCGCGCTCTGCCACGTCGTGCTGGGCATACAGCGCAGCCAGGCGGGCGTAGTTGCGGGCGATCGAGGTGGCCAGGATCAGGCGCGAGGCCTGGCTTTCCGCCTCGGCGGCGCGGTCGTCGGAGAGCGCGGCTTCGAGCGCGTCGCGGTTCTTGCCCCAGAAATCGAAGTCATAGGACAGGCCCACCTGCAGGCGCGACTGGTTCTGCCACGACCCCGCCAGCGGGGTGCCTTCGAACAGGTCTTTCTCGGAGAAGCGCTGGCGGATCAGGCTGCCTTCGAACTCAAGGTGCGGATAGAGCGCGCTGCGGGTGGCATCGGCCATGGCGCGCGAGGCTTCCACGCGGGCGAACGCGGCCTGCAGGCTCGGGTTGTCCTTGACCGCCTCATCGACCAGGGCGCTCAGCTGGGGGTCCTTGAACTGCGCGACCCAATCCTGCGAGGGCCACTGGCCATGCTCGTCGGGCAAGGTCTGCGAGGTGGCCATCGTGGCCGGGTCGGCCACGGTCTGCGTGCTGTGCGAATTGCCAAGGGCCGCGCAGCCGGCCAGCACCGCCACGGCCACGGCGGTCAGCGCCAGTGTGCCGGCGCGGCGCACGAGCGCGCTTGTGCGGGCTGGCTGGGAGGCTTGGGGAGTGAGAGCTGGTTTCATGATGACGCTCCGTTGCCGGAGCCATGCTGTTTTTTTCTACGGGCTGTTGCGGGGTCCGGTTGACCGGACGTTCTGGCTTGCCGGAAGCCGGCAGGCACGCCCGCTACCCGCTGTTGTTTTCGATGATCCGTCGCAGCATGCTGCGCAGCAGTTGGATCTCATCCTCGGAAAAACCGCGGAAGTGGTGGGCAAGCACCTTGCAGAAGATGGCGGGCAGCCGTTCCACCAGTTCCTGGCCCTGTGGCGTGACCGACAGGTCGACCACGCGGCGGTCGGCGTCGCGGCGCCGGCGTTCGATCAGCCCGCGCTTTTCCATGCGGCTGAGCAGGCGCGTGACCGAGCCCATGTCGGTATTCAGTTCGCGGCCCAGGTCGGTGACGGTCGAGGCGCGGCCGGTCGCCAGCATCATCAGGCAGCTGGCTTGTGCCTGCGTGATGTCCAGGCTGCTGACTTCCTGCTCGACCCCGTGCGCCAGCATGTTCCTGGCGCGCTGCATCAGGTAGCCGACGCTGTCGCACATCTGGTACTGGGCGGGATCGAACAGGCCGGCCGTGGATTCGGCTGGTTGATCGGAGGAAGGGAGCCGTGACATCTTTGCCTTTGCAATCTTTGCTGAGGCAAATATATGTTCACGTTTAACGATAAGCAAGAACGGAAATTGGTTATTCCACTTTTCGCAATGATATTCATTCGGTAAGTGGCGGTTCCGATCAACGCGTCTTGCGCTGCAACATGCTAGAATGTTGGGTTACCTCAGATTCTCCAAAGCGAGACGCAGCAATGACCCGCGCCATCCGAAATATCGCCATCATCGCCCACGTCGATCATGGCAAGACCACCCTGGTCGACCAGCTCCTGCGCCAGGCAGGCACCTTCCGCGACAACCAGCAAGTCGCCGAGCGGGTGATGGACTCGAACGACCTGGAAAAGGAACGCGGGATCACGATTCTCGCGAAGAACTGTGCCGTCGAGTACAACGGCACCCATATCAATATCGTAGACACCCCGGGCCACGCCGACTTCGGCGGTGAAGTGGAGCGCGTGCTGTCGATGGTCGACGGCGTGCTGCTGCTGGTCGACGCGGTCGAGGGCCCGATGCCCCAGACCCGCTTCGTCACGCGCAAGGCGCTGGCGCTGGGCCTGAAGCCGATCGTGGTGGTCAACAAGATCGACCGCCCGGGCGCGCGCCCGGACTGGGTCATCAACCAGACCTTCGACCTGTTCGACAAGCTGGGCGCCACCGACGAGCAGCTCGACTTCCCGGTGATCTACGCCTCGGGCCTGAACGGCTTTGCCGGCCTGACCGAAGACGTGCGCGACGGCGACATGAAGCCGCTGTTCGAGACCGTGCTGGACAAGGTGCCGGTGCGTGACGACGATCGGGACGGCCCCCTGCAGCTGCAGATCATCTCGCTGGACTACTCCAGCTACGTCGGCAAGATCGGCGTGGGCCGCATTTCGCGTGGCCGCGCCCGTCCGCTGCAGGACGTGGTGGTCAAGTTCGGCCCGGAAGGCAACCCGATCAAGGGCCGCATCAACCAGGTGCTGAAGTTCCAGGGCCTGGAGCGCGAGATCGTGTCCGAGGCCGAAGCCGGCGACATCGTGCTGATCAACGGCATCGAAGAACTGGGTATCGGCTGCACCGTGTGCGCGCCGGAGGCCCAGGACGCGCTGCCGATGCTGAAGGTGGACGAGCCGACGCTGACCATGAACTTCTGCGTCAACACCTCGCCGCTGGCCGGCCGTGAAGGCAAATTCGTGACCAGCCGCCAGCTGCGCGAGCGCCTGGACCGCGAACTGAAGTCCAACGTGGCGCTGCGCGTGGCCGATACCGGCGACGACACCATCTTTGAAGTGTCTGGCCGCGGTGAACTGCACCTGACCATCCTGCTGGAAAACATGCGCCGCGAAGGCTACGAGCTGGCCGTGTCGCGTCCGCGCGTGGTGTTCAAGGAAATCGACGGCGTCAAGTGCGAGCCGTACGAACTGCTGACCGTGGACGTCGAAGACAGCCACCAGGGCGGCGTGATGGAAGAGCTGGGCCGCCGCAAGGGCGAACTGCTCGACATGGCGTCGGACGGCAAGGGCCGTACCCGCCTGGAATACCGCATCCCGGCCCGTGGCCTGATCGGTTTCCAGGGCGAGTTCATGACGCTGACGCGCGGCACCGGCCTGATCAGCCATATCTTCGACGACTACGCGCCGGTGCGCGAGGGCGGCCTGGGCGAGCGCCACAACGGCGTGCTGATCTCGCAGGACGACGGCGACGCCGTGGCCTACGCGCTGTGGAAGCTGCAGGACCGTGGCCGCATGTTCGTCAAGCCGGGCGATGCGCTGTACGAAGGCATGATCATCGGCATCCACAGCCGCGACAACGACCTGGTGGTCAACCCGATCAAGGGCAAGCAGCTGACCAACGTTCGTGCTTCGGGTACAGACGAAGCCGTGCGCCTGGTGCCGCCGATCCAGATGTCGCTCGAATATGCGGTGGAATTCATCGCCGACGACGAACTGGTCGAGCTCACGCCCAAGAGCATCCGCCTGCGCAAGCGCCACCTGAAGGAGCACGAGCGCAAGCGTGCTTCCCGCGAAGGCGCATAAGCGCTGACGCCGGCAATAAAAAACCGCGCCCCGAAGGCGCGGTTTTTTATTGCGTGCCGGGCAGCGGCTCCAGTGCCGGTGCGCGCGGGCTGCGCCACTCGGGCGGCTTCCACAGGTAGCGCAGGTCGCGGTCGCGCCAGGCATCGGCGAACATGTCGCGCCATTCGTGGAAGGTCAGCGTCAGCGGGTTATGGGTGCGCACCTGGCGGGTGATGCCGTACACCGGGGCCTCATGCTCGGGGACGAAGGTGCCGAACAGGCGGTCCCAGATCGTCAGCACACCGGCGTAGTTGCGGTCGATGTACTGCGGGTTCTTCGCATGGTGGACGCGATGGACCGATGGCGTATTCAGTAGCGACTCGATCAGCTGCCAGCGTTGCCCCAGCCGCGTATGCACGAAGAACTGGAAGGCCAGGTTCACGCCGACCGCCAGGATCACCCAGTCCGGCGTGAAGCCGATCCATGCCAGCGGAATCCAGAACAGCCACATGCCTGAGAGCGGATACGTCAGGCTCTGTCGGAACGCCGTCGAGAAATTCATGCCTTCCGACGAATGGTGCGTCACGTGCGAAGCCCACAGCCAGCGCACGCGGTGGCTGGCGCGGTGGAACCAGTAATAGAGAAAGTCCTGCAGCAGCAATAGCAGCGCGAATGACCACAGGGTCTCGGGCATGGGGCGCAGGCCGTGCTGGTAGCACCAGGTATAGACCGTGCGGATCATCAGCCAGAGGAAGAACGCATCCGAGGCCTGGTGCATCAGCGCCAGCGCTGCGTTGGATACGGTGTCGCGCAGGCTGTAGACGGTCGGGTCGCGGCGGGCCCAGTACCAGGCCTCGGCGCCGATGGTCAGCAGGAACACTGGCGCAAAGGCCAGCAGCACCAGTCCGGGATCGAGAGATTCAGTGTTCATGCCGCCAGTTTGCATATTCCGCATGGAATTGCCACGAGGGGTTCCTCCAAACGGCGCTGCGCGGGGTCTCGCGGCGCATCCGCCACATGGTGGATTGCTGTACTGCCACGCAATTCTGTCACGCGTGTGAAGGTGGTGAATACCGGTAAAGGACGCAGCCAGCGTGCCGTAGTTGAACAGGGCGGCGGCGCGGCTCGCGCTCCCGATTTCCCCGATTCCTCTTCCCCCGGAGCCTTCATGTTCAAGAACACTACCATCGGAGCCAGATTGTGGTTCCTCACCATCGTCACAAACTTGTTGTTGTTGATTGTCGGCGCAGTGGGTTGGCTCGGCATGTCGCGCAGCAACGAGGCGACGCACCAGATCTATGGGCAGCAGCTGTCGGCCGCGGTCAACCTGGCCGAAGCGCGTTCGAACCAGCTGCTGGTGCGCGTACTGCTGGACCAGGCGACCTTCGCCACGGACCCCGCCGATGCCAAGGCGCGCGCCGCGACCGCGGAAGGCTTTGCGCGCGATTCAGAGAAGGCCTGGCAGGCCTATCTCGCCTTGCCGCGCTCGGCTGACGAAGCCAGGGCGGTGGGGGATGTCACCGCCAGGCGCGATGCGCTCTTCAAGCAGGGTGTCGCGCCGATGATCACTGCGCTGCATGCCGGCGACCGCGATGGCGTGATGAAGGCCGTGCTCGAAACCATCCCGCAGCTCGACATCGCCTTCACCGCCGTCAATGCCGAACTGAACAAGCTGCAGGTGGCCAGCGCCAAGCAGGTCTACGAGGCATCGCAGCAACGCTATCGCAACCTGTTCGCGCTGTCGGCATGCGTGCTGGCAGTGGGCCTGGCATTCAGCACCGTGGTGGCATGGCGCCTGCGCCGTTCGATCGTGCAGCCGCTGGATACTGCGATCGGGCGTTTCGAGAAGATCGCGGGTGGCGACCTGAGCGTCGCCGCTTCCGGCGGCGAGGTGCTGGCCGATGAGTCGGCGCGCAACGAGACCGCGCGCATGCTCGGCATGCTAGGACGGATGCAGGCCAGCCTGGTGGCCATGGTGGGCGACGTGCGTGGCGGCGCGGACTCGATTGCCTCGGCCAGCAAGCAGATCGCCAGCGGCAACGCCGACCTGTCGCAGCGTACCGAGCAGCAGGCGGCCTCGCTGGAAGAGACCGCCTCCAGCATGGAGGAACTGACCAGTACCGTGCGCCAGAATGCCGACAGCGCGCGCGAGGCCCGCGGGCTGGCAACGGATGCCGCGAGCCTGGCCGAGCGCGGCAGCGAGGCCGTGCTGCGCGTGGTCAACGTCATGCAATCGATCGATGCCAGCTCGGGCAAGATCGTCGACATCATCGACGTGATCGAGAAGGTTGCGTTCCAGACCAATATCCTGGCGCTGAACGCGGCCGTGGAAGCCGCGCGTGCCGGCGAGCACGGCCGGGGGTTTGCCGTGGTGGCTGGCGATGTGCGCGACCTGGCGCAGCGCTGCGCCGGCGCATCGAAGGAGATCCGCGCGCTGATCGGCGCCTCGGTGGCCAATGTGCGTGAGGGCTCGGGGCTGGTCGATGACGCCGGTCGGGCGATGCAGGACATCGTCGACGCGGTGCAGCGTGTCAGGGCCATCATCGGCGATATCAGCGCGGCCTCGGACGAGCAGTCCAACGGCATCGAGCAGGTCAACGTGGCGGTGTCGCAGATGGACAGCATGACGCAGCAGAATGCGGCGCTGGTGGAGCAGGCGGCCGCCGCGGCGGCATCGCTCGAAGACCAGGCGCAGCGCCTGACCTCGCTGGTGGCGACGTTCCGGCTGGCGTGACGGTGCCGGGCGCATGCGCAGTGACTGCACATGCGCAGCAAGCTGCCCACAGGGGTGCGCTTGCCGATGCGACTGGCGTAAAATCGCGAGTTGCATTGGAGGAGTACGACATGACTGAATTCGTCACGACCGAGGTCCGCGGTGGCATCGGATACCTGACGCTGAACCGCCCGCAGGCGCTCAACGCCCTGTCGCTCGACATGATCCGCGCCATCACCCAGGCGCTGCAGACCTGGGCCGCCGCACCCGAGGTGGCGGCCGTGGTGGTTGCCGGTGCCGGCGGCAAGGCCTTCTGCGCCGGGGGCGATATCCGCTATTTCCACAAGGCTGCGCACGAAGGCGATCCGCTGCTCGACCAGTTCTTTGTCGAAGAATACGCGCTGAACTTCCTGATCCACCGCTATGCCAAGCCCTATATCGCACTGATGGACGGCGTGGTGATGGGTGGCGGCATGGGCATCTCGCAAGGGGCGCGGCTGCGCCTGGTCACCGATCGCACCAAGATGGCGATGCCGGAAACCAATATCGGCCTGTTCCCGGATGTGGGCGGCGGCTGGTTCCTGGCGCGCACGCCGGGCCGCATCGGCGAGTACCTGGGGCTGACCGGCACCGTGATCCATGCCGCCGACGCACTCTACGCCGGGCTGGCCGACGCCTATCTGCCGGGCAACCGGCTGGCCGAGCTGGTCGATTCGCTGCGCACGCAGCAGTTTGCCAGCGGCGACGCCGTGCTGGCGCACATCGAAGGCTTTACCGCTGCGCACCGCGATGACTGCGTGCCGGCGCAAAGCACGCTGGCCGGGTTGTCGGCGCAGATCGACAGCCTGTTCGCGGGCAACACCATGCCGGACATCCTCGCCGCCGTCAGCGACGCCCCGGGCGACTGGGCCGCGCAGACCGCCGCCATGCTGCGCAGCCGCTCGCCACTGATGCTGTGCGTGACGCTGGAGCAGATCCGCCGTGCGCGCAGCATGTCGCTCGAAGACGAGCTGCGCATGGAACTGGACATGATGCATTACGTGTTCCGCAACGGCGACGGTGTCGAGGGCATCCGCGCACTGGCTGTCGACAAGGACCACAAGCCGCGCTGGCAGCATGCGCGGCTTGATGATGTCAGCCGCGAGAAGGTGCTGTCGTTCTTCGACAGCCCGTGGCGCGCCGAGGAACATCCGCTGGCGTCGCTCGGCAAGACTGCCTGACATCCGCTGCGCAGGGCGTAACGGCGCCGACTCGGGTAGAGTGACGGCTGGACCGGCGCACGCGGCCAGGCCAACCCTGGCCGCGTGCGCCGTCCGCGTCATTCCGTCCACACAGTCAAAGGAGCCGCAATGAGTAATCCTCGTGATGTCGTTGTACTGGTGGGAAGCCTGCGCAAGGAGTCATACAACCGCAAACTGGCCAAGGCGCTGATCGCGCTGGCGCCGCAGCAACTCAAGCTGGAGATTGTCGAGATCGGCGAGCTGCAGCTGTACAACCAGGACCTGGACGACAAACCTACCCAGGCCTGGACCACGTTCCGCGACCGCGTCCGCCGCGCCGACGCCGTGTTGTTCGTGACCCCGGAATACAACCGCTCCGTGCCCGCGCCGCTGAAGAACGCCATCGACGTGGGCTCGCGGCCCTACGGCAGCAGCGTCTGGGACGGCAAGCCTGGCGCCGTCATCAGCGCTTCGCCCGGCGCCATCGGTGGCTTCGGTGCCAACCAGCACCTGCGCCAGTCGATGGTGTTCCTCAATGTCCCGATGCTGCAGCAGCCTGAGGCGTATATCAGCGGCGTCGACAAGCTGTTTGATGAGCAGGGCGGGATCGCCAATGAATCGACCAAGGGCTTTCTCGGCAAATTTCTGACGACGTTTGCAGGCTGGATCGAGCGGACTGCGCCGCGGTGATACTGCGGGGGCCGGGCGCTGTGAACCTCGACGCGGTAGCCTGTAACCGCGGTTTGGGGGGACGTGTCAGGTTACGAAGGCGTGCGCATCCGCCCCGGCTCCTGTCAGCGAACGTTCAGAGGTCGAGTCGAGAACCATCGAGTGCCATCCATGCCCAGAGGAGAAGCACCGGCATCCCGGCCAGCCAGCGCAGCCAAATGCTGCGGTTCATTGCCAGCAACGCCCAAATTGCAAGTGAGCAACCAAGCAGGAGTGCGAAGCACGACAGCAGGTAGTTCGCCTGTGATTGATATGCCCACATCGCCGCAGATGGTCCTTGGCCGCCGAACGGATAGTTTTCAGGGCCTGTCCAGGCTCCCCGTATCTCTACAAGCATCAGCATGGCGACGAGACCGAGGATGCCGGAACCGACAGCCTTAATAGCGAACTTCCAGTTCCATGTCTTTCGCATAGTACAAAAACTCCTTGGCAAAGGAGTTCATTGAACTGGTGAAGTCGATGCAACCTGCAGAGCCAGGGTAGCTTCCGCCGTGGATCGTGAAATTGCTTCGGCCAAACACGTTTGTCCCCGGCGTGGCTGCAACCCAATGCGCCGGGTTCCCCAGGCTGTCGTACAGCCCGGCCATCGCCCGGCCTTGATGTTGATGAGCCTGAGAATGCAGGCAGCTCTGTTGAAGATGCTTGTAATTTCCCAGTGTTGAAAATCATCCTGCCGCGCGGTGGTGCGGGGCCCCTGTCAGGGGCGGGCGCGCACGTTCCCATTTGCACGCAGAGGGCTTCGGGAATCAATCAGCGCAGTCCGAATGTGCATGTTATCTGTGCTGCACGTCTTCTATAGCCCAGTTAAGCCGTGCACGTGGAGTGATGCCAAGGAGCCGTTTCAGCATCGCGAGTGCACCTGTGTTGCTTCGATCGATCTCGATCTGCCCTCGATGGTAAACTCAAGCGCTTCCGCTCATCAGCGAACTTGCCGTTTCCCGGCAGGCTGACGAGGCAGTTTTTGAGTTTTTCTAAGTAGGAATATCGGTCCAGGCGGATCGTTGTGAAATGACTGATTATCAAGGGAAGATCGCTGCTGCAAGCCCGCGCCGGGTATCCGTGGCCCCGATGATGGACTGGACCGACCGCCATTGCCGCATGTTCCACCGCCAGCTCAGCCGCCACACCTGGCTGTACACCGAGATGGTGACCACCGGCGCGCTGCTGCATGGCGACGTCCCGCGCCACCTGGACTTCGATGCGGCCGAACACCCGGTCGCGCTGCAGTTGGGCGGCAGCGAGCCGGCAGATCTTGCCATGGCGGCCAGGCTGGGGCAGCAGTGGGGCTATGCGGAAGTCAACCTGAACTGCGGCTGCCCGTCCGAGCGCGTGCAGCGCGGGGCCTTCGGCGCGTGCCTGATGGCCGAGCCGCAACTGGTGGCCGACTGCGTCAAGTCGATGCGCGATGCGGTGGATATCCCGGTCACCGTCAAGCATCGCATCGGCATCGACAAGATCGAGCACTACGATTTTGTTCGTGATTTCGTCGGCCGGGTGGCCGAGGCGGGTTGCGGCACGTTTATCGTCCACGCGCGCAATGCGATCCTGAAGGGCCTGAGCCCGAAAGAAAACCGTGAGATTCCGCCGCTGCGCTATGAGGTGGCGTACCAGCTGAAGCAGGAGTTTCCTGAGCTGGAGATCCTGATCAACGGTGGCATCGTCAGCTATGACGAGGTGGCGGCCCACCTCGAGCACGTCGATGGCGTGATGATCGGTCGCGAGGCATACCATCAGCCCTATGTATTGGCCGAAATGGATGCGCGCTTCTATGGCGATGCGAGTGCGCCGGCGCCGTCGCGGCTCGATGTCGAGCTGGCGATGCAGCGCTATATCGGTGACCTGGTGGAGCGGGGGGGCTATATGGGCGCGGTCACGCGCCACATGCTTGGCCTGCATCGTGGCATCGCGGGCGGGCGTGGCTGGCGCCGCGTGCTGTCGGATGCCAAGCGCATGAATGCGGCACGCACGCGAGCCGATGTGGATGCACTGTTCGAAGAGGCGCGCGCGCACTTGCGGCCGCAGGCACAAGAGCCTCTGGCCGCGTAAGCGAGCGTGGGCTGCGCGTTCTGCCGAGGCCGCGCTCTAACTCAGAATCGTGAAAATGTGCATGGCTGCGCGGGGGTACCGCGCGCCGCACTTGCAATGCCTGATCGCCCGGAAACCGGCGCCAGGAAAGGGATTCCCCTAATTCGCTGAGGCAAGGCACTTTCATACACTGTGCCTGCCCTCGAATACAGGGCTTTCTTCAACTGATTATTAGCCCGCTTCGGCGGGCTTTTTTTTCGTCGCAGTACTCTTGTTGCTACGCCAGGCTTCTTGCTCTTCGTTTACCCGAATGGTGCATTCCCAGCATGACAGTTACAGTGCAACCGCCTTCAGGGCATTTGAGATCGCTAAATTTAAGAGTCCGCGTTGCGGACTCTTTTTTTGCGCGCTCGCTTTGCTTGCGCCGACGAGGGGATTAGACGGTTGTCCCCGTAAAGAGTTCCATCGGTCACGCCAGCAGGCTAGCGCGTATGGCTGATGCCTACGTCCAGCGTGCCGTACGTCGTGATGCTCGATTCCCTGCCGTCGACCCCGCCGCCAGCGCATCCGCCGAGCAAGGTGGCCGCCAATGCCGTCAGCGCAAGAATCCGCGCTGGCCATCTACACTTGATTTGCATTCCCGTTTCCTGCCGTTCGTAGACGTGTCGATTTTGTCGATGACGTCGATTGGGCTCTCAGATGCTCGTGAGGTTCCTTCGCCAGGTGCTGGCGCCACGACAATGAGAAGGCAGGGTGGCCAAAAAGAGGCAGGCGGCCCGATGGGGCGGGCCGCCTGACGGGAAGGTCGAGGGGGGTCAATGTCCCTCAGGCACAAGTATCGCTTCGCGCATTTGCGGCATGAACCCTGCAGAGGTAGGGGCTGTGCACAGCATATTTCCGCGAGCGAATCAGCGGCAGGCGCGAAGGTGCCAGCGCTGGGCGGGCGCCCTGGTCGGCGGCCGTGATACGATCCCTCGCATAGCCCCAGGCGAGACAAGGCATGGCATGCGGACCGAGCCGGCAGGGGGAGCAGCGTGGAAAAAGAAAACGTGGAAAACGAAGCGCCGTTCGGCGTTGTCTATGAAGACTTCAGGGTGATCTGGGTTGCCGAGCAACTGCAGGACGGCAAATGGACGGCACGCTACTGCTGGCATCCCGGCACTTCGGAAGCTGCTGGCAAGGCGTTGCAGGAAGCCGTGCTGAACGGCAAGTCGCGCCGCCTGTTGGGGCAGTTCGATACCGAAGCGGAGACCGTCGAAGCCATCAAGCAGGCAGTGCTGCTTGAAGCAAAGTGGAGCCCGTCCAGAACCTGAGCTTTTCTCTCAAAAAAATTGTGCGGAATACTAGCCATTCCGGCAAACTGTTTGTATAATCTTGGTTTTCGTCGATCAGCAACGAAACACGCTGATGACCTCTACGGTGGCTGTAGCTCAGTTGGTAGAGTCCAGGATTGTGATTCCTGTCGTCGTGGGTTCGAGTCCCATCAGCCACCCCAAATTTTCTTTCGCATCAAGGCCTTACGGGCTTTCTAACCGTCCCATGATGCGGAATTTCCCCACGGCGCCACTGGTGCCGTTTCTGTTTTCTGCTCCCTTATTCTGTTGCTGCTGCCCGTTTGACCTTGCGCCGATCGTAGTGACGGTGGGTGGTCGATGGGTTGGCGTGTGCCGCGAAGTCGTAGGCGTCGGCGGACCTGCGCTCGAGCTTCGTGGTGATCGCTGCGGGGCGGATGTCCATGGCGGCGAAGTGGACCTCGTATGCCTTCAGGGTTGTCATGCTGCCTCCCTAGCGGCGAGCATGGCGTCGGCCTCGATGTAGCGGAGGCGGGCACGCGCATCAGCCCAGAAGATCGCGTTGGCTAGCGGGTGGGCGGCGTAGTCAGGCATGGCGCGGCCGAGCAGTTGCTCCGCATAGCGGACGCCGATTTCATCGCCAACGACAACCTTCGCGGCGAAGTAGTCGCGAAGGGTCATGCCGCCAACTATCTCGTTCGGGTAGTCCCTGTTGAACGACATGGGAAATGCCGAGCCGCCGTTGTCGATGTCGGTACTCACCCGCCGCCGCATGCCGACGCGCCAGGACATCGCCCTGGTGCAGAACACGCAAGCCGACATCCTGGATCTCTGGTCGCGCGGCCTGGCCGAGCGCGACAAGGGCATTCAGGACCGGGCGGCAGCCTGGCTGAATAGCTGGAACGAAAAGAACCCGAATCACCCATCCTGATCAACGGGCGCCAGTTGCAGAGCCGCGTCAAGCAGATGGCGACGCCGAGCGCAGATCGGATGTTGAAAGGGGCGCCGAAGGGTCTGCGCGGCCGGCTGGCCGGCGAGTTCGCTGCTGGCCGCCCCGCGAAGGAGGGGAGTGATGAAGCGCTACTTCTGAAACGTGCTGATCGCCGTCGACCAACTCGGCAACGCGCTAGCCGCCGGCGACCCAGACGAGACGATCAGGCGTTTCTTCCCAGCAAGCATGCCGGCGCTATTCTTCGTCGCGCTCTGGATTGGTTCCATCGACCCGGCTCAAGTACCGGTGCATTGTCCCGTCTAGCCTGTGAACGTAGAGATCGACGCGTTCGGCACAGGCGGCTGTCCAGCCGGCATGGACGGCGTCCGCTTTCGTAGTGAACGGGACATTCGGACTGCCGTCTCGACAGATGTCCCAATGGCCGAGATGCGGCATGATGTGAACGTGTCGCATTTTGGGACCCCGCATCAGTATGCAATTCGAGTCTAGGGCCTACACATGAGCAATCCATGTTGGACAGGTGCTCAATCGGGCCTGTCTGGCAAAAGAAAAGCCCTCGATCAGGGTGGCGAGGGCCCGAAGTGGAGGCAGGCGTGTCGCAGGACCGCCCGCTTAGAATCCAACTGAGGGCATGACCTTAATCGGCATCACGGATGCAAGTGAGCGCGCTCGCGTCGCAATCGCGAAAATCGATCTCACTTGGCTCGTTTTCCAGGCCATGGATCGTGAGGACGGCATCCTGCGCCATTGCCATTTGAACGCCTGCGGCAATCGCTGCGCCGCGGGAGGGATAGGTTACACGCGTGCCGCTTGGATCATCGGTTTCTACGGCCCATCGGGATTCTTCGGTCAGCACAACCTGGACGGTATTGACAGACATTAATGCACCTCCTTGGTTGGGGCATGTCTTCGTTGTAGGTGCGATGAGTCGAACTCGATGTCGGGCAACCTCCTACCTTCGTGGATGGAGATGGCAAATAGCTGGTCAGAGGCGCATTCGTGTCAGGAAAGCGCGCTATACGTTGTGCAAAACCGCCGATCCGTGCAAAAAAGCCCTCGGTCGGGTCGAGAGATCGAAGGGAGGGTGTATTCGAGCCGTCGGCAGGCGCCGGTGCCAACATGGCGTTCCTGTTCTCAGAGGCCTATGCTTAACTCAGTCTTCTGCACGCTAACCGCGATGAAGCGCCACGTTTCTCACCTACCCGGCCACCCAGAACTCCCCGTGCACGGCGCGCGCTATTACTTCGCGCTGGTTGCTGGGCTGCTCATTCTGGGCGGGCTGTACCTCGCCGTCGCAGTGTAGCGAGCTCGATGCATTGCAGTCAAAGCGCAGGAACAAGCGGTCCCACGCCTGTCGTGGATGTCCCGGTTGCCTCTGCAGTTTGGGGCGATGCTCAGCGGGAGCGAAAAATGCAAGCGATATTCGCCAGAGGCTACACGCAACGGCCCGTGATAGTCGTGGCCCGAGAATACGCGGTTGACGGTATTCAAGTTGACGTGGGAGATCTAGTGACCGTTCGCGTCCTTGATCAGGATGTCGAGTTTGGCATCCGCCTATCCGGTCCCGGGGACGGCGTGGACAGCTGGCGGGGCACGATTTTTCATATTGCGCGCGGTGAAGAGGCGCTTACGTATGCAGAAGGGCTTGAGCTTGACGACATCGTGGATGTCTCGCGCGCGGAGATGGCCGAGATCATTAAGCACAACGACGATTCCCGATCTGTTTCGGCTCGCTCGATCCCGGATGGCGGCGTGGTGTAAGCCATGACGCCGGCGGTCTCCGGCACGCTTTAGATCACTGCTTCTTTCCGCCAGATCTCGGCCACAGTGGTCATCCCCTCCTTGCTCCGCCATGCAAAAATCATGCAAAAAAGCCGCGTACAAGGCGGGCTACGGAAAGTTTGCGCCGGTGGTGGTCGGGTATGTCTCGGGGGTTGCTGCAGGCAAGGGGCGCCGTTTGCGGGCCAAAAATTGAGGTGGCGCATGGGGCTCGCACGGGTTACAATTTTTCCCACGGCACCCGTAGAAGCCGCATGAATGCTTGTGAAAAATTGAGCGTTCATGGGGAAAAAAACGAGGCCGAAAGCGTTGATTCCAAAGGGGAAAATGGCGATTGATGCCGGGATTGAGATTCCTGTCGTCGTGGGTTCGAGTCCCATCAGCCACCCCAAAGCATTTCCCAGAACGGCGCCTCGCGAGGGCGCCGTTCTGCATTTCCCAGGGGCGGTATGTCTGTTCGAGCGGCAGCGGTTGGCGTAGCGATGGCAGCCATGGTGGCAGGGTGTGCCACCGGCACTTCTGAAAAGGACATTCGCGCGCGTGCGCCGATGCGCTTGTTCACGCCCGCCAAGATGGGTGAGGTTGCGAAATGCCTGCGCAACAATCTGGGCGATGACGCCGCGGTCGTCAACTATCCGGCGAAGAGCCAGACCGAGATCCGCATCGGCCAGACCACGTCTGGCGGTGAATACCAATACGCCTATCTGATTTCGCTGACGGCGAAGCCGGATGGTACGGCGCTGGAGCTGCGCAAGAGCGATACGTGGTTCCCGCAGCTGACGCCGACGGAGCTGGAAGCCGAAGCCAAGGCGTGTGCGCCGCGTAGCTGAGGGCGGCGCCCGCAGCTGCTCGGAGACAGCCGGCAGATTTCAGGCGGCCAGCTTTTCGGCGGTTTCGAGTTCAAGCATGCGGCAGATCGCCGCCATGCTGCCGACCATGGTGCGGCGCTGCGTACCCTGGTAGACGCGTACGCCCTTGCTCTGGCGGAACGGCACGGGCTTGACCGGGCGACGGGCGGCGACTTGGTGGATTTGCGGCATGGTGGCACCTCTTTTAGGCAAAGCGGGGTCAACACCCGGCAAGCCGGGCGGCGTCTGCAAAGCAATGGAAGCGGGTGGGCCCGCGCAGGCGGTTGGCCTGCGGTGCCCGGCTAGAAGCCGGAAGATCGGATCAGCCCGACGGCGATGCCTTCCAGCGAGAACTCCTCGCCAGGCTCCACGATGATGTTGGTGAAGTCCGGGTTTTCTGCGATCAGTTCGATATGGCCACCGCGCCGCTGCAGGCGCTTGACGGTCACGTCATCACCCAGGCGCGCCACCACGATCTTGCCGTTGGCGGCTTCGCTGGCGCGGCGCACGGCCAGCAGGTCGCCGTCGAGGATGCCGGCATCGCGCATGCTCAGGCCGCGCACTCGCAGCAGGTAATCGGGGCGTTCGTCGAAGACCGAGGCGTCGACCTGGTACTGGCGGTCGATATGCTCGGCGGCGAGTATCGGGCTGCCGGCAGCAACGCGGCCCACCAGCGGCAGCGTCAACTGCATCACGCCGGCCATCGGCAACGAAAACTGGTCGGGCATTTCCGAATCGCTGCGTGCCACCTTCAGGCGGATGCCGCGTGAAGCGCCCGGGGTCAGTTCGATCACGCCCTTGCGTGCCAGCGCCCTCAGGTGTTCTTCCGCGGCATTGGGCGAGGAGAAGCCAAACTCTGCGGCGATTTCGGCGCGCGTGGGCGGAAAGCCGGTGCGGCGGATCGTGTTGCGGATCAGATCGAAAATCTGCTGCTGCCGGGGTGTCAGGGTCGCCATGGGATCGCCGTTCCGTGCGGGGTCGCGGGGTTTCGGGTAAGAGGATCGGTCGATCCTTTATCCTGCATCCGTCTGACCGGGCACTGTATGTTTAAACAGTATGCTGTGATTTTATACAGTATCGGCCTGAGCGCAAGCAGAATTTTTGGGGCGTGTCTCATGGACGGAATGCGGATCACCGGCGAGAGCCGCGGCGAGGCGGGGCGCGCCCGTTACAATCGCCATTCCTGCCTTTCCACTTTCTTTGCGCGCTCCATGACCCAATTGCCTCGCATCGTCGTACTGGCCACCGGCGGCACCATTGCTGGCGCGGCCGGAAACTCTGCCAGCAGCGCACGCTACCAGGCGGCGACCGTGCCGGTGTCGTCGTTGCTGGCAGCGGTGCCCGCGCTGCAGTCGGCGGCTCGCATCGAGGCCGAGCAGGTGGCCCAGGTCGACAGCAAGGACATGACCTTCACGCTCTGGCAAACGCTGGCGGCGCGGGTTGAGCACTGGTCCGCGCAGCCCGACGTGGCTGGCATCGTGATCACCCACGGCACCGATACGCTGGAAGAAACTGCGATGGCGCTGCACCTGACGCAATCGTGTCCGGTGCCCGTGGTGATGACAGCGGCAATGCGGCCGTCGACGTCGCTGTCGGCCGATGGGCCGCTGAACCTGCTGGATGCGGTGCGCGTGGCCGCTCATCCCGATGCGCGCGGCAAGGGTGTGCTGGTGGTGCTGAACCAGCAGATCCACGCTGCGCGGGATGTGGCCAAGGCCCACACATCGGCGGTGGATGCCTTTGTCTCGGCCTGCGGGCCGCTGGGTTTCGTGCAGGACGACTACGTGCGCTTCGCCCGCGCGCCACGCGCGGCCTGGGTGATCGGGCCGATGCCGGCGGCGTGGCCGATGGTGGAGATCGTGGCGAGCTACGCGCAGCCGGGCAGGGTGGCAGTGGATGCGCTGGTCCGCGCGGGTGTAGCCGGGCTGGTGGTGGCTGCCGCCGGCAATGGCTCGGTGCATGAGGTGCTGGCCGGGGCGCTGGCCGATGCCGCTGCCGCGGGGGTGGCCGTGGTGCGCAGTTCCCGCACCGGGGCCGGCCATGTGGCGATTCCGCGCCAGCTCAGCCCGACGGATGGAGCTTTTGTTTCCGCAACGGACCTCAATCCCTATAAGGCGCGCGTGCTGCTGGCCCTGGCGCTGGCAGCCGACTCAGGCCTGGCGCGGGATCCGGCAAGGCTGCAGGCCGTGTTTGCCAACGCCTGATTTGCCTGTGTACTGATTTGCCTGTGTAATCAGCGGCTTGCGCACTTGCCGCCATGCGCGCTATAATGTAAGGCTATTCAACCTTGCCACACCGGACTCGTGACGCCCGGGTGGCTAATCCAAAAGGAGCGTCAATGCGTCATTACGAAATCGTCTTCATCGTCCATCCGGACCAGAGCGAACAAGTGCCGGCCATGATCGAGCGCTACAAGCAGCTCGTGACCTCGCAGAACGGCAACGTTCACCGCGTGGAAGACTGGGGCCGTCGCCAGATGGCTTACATGATCCAGAAGCTGGCCAAGGCTCACTACGTTTGCCTGAACATCGAATGCGGCAAGGAAACGCTGGCTGAACTGGAACACGCGTTCAAGTTCAACGACGCCGTCCTGCGCCACCTGATCGTGCAGACCAAGAAGGCCGAGACCGCACCTTCGCCGATGATGAAGGAAGTGCAGCGCGAAGAAGCCCGCAAGGCCGCGCAAACGACCACCGAAGGCCAGGCCGCCTGAGTGCGGACTGCGGTGCGCGCCATGGCTGACAGCGTCGGCCACGGCAGCATGGATTGCAACCAGCAAGAGGTCCCGCGTTGAACCAGCTTCGGCTTGCCGCCACCCTGGCGGAACGCGATGCCCTGCGCTATACCCCGGCCGGGGTCCCCGTCGTGAACTGCATCCTGCAGTACAGCGGCGAGGCCGTCGAGGCGCAAACGCCGCGGCAGGTCGAGTTTGCAATCTCAGCGATGGGGGTCGGACAGGTTGGCCAGCGTCTGGAGCGCTTACCGCTCGGCACGCTGCTCGACTGCGAAGGATTCCTGGCCCGCAGGCACCGCAACAGCAAGGCTCTCGTCTTTCACATCACTGGATGTAAAGCATTCGAAAAGGATTGAATCATGGCATTCGTCAAACGTGACAACAAGAACAAGAAGCGCTTCCAGCAACAGAACCCGCTGTTCAAGCGCAAGCGCTTCTGCCGCTTCACCGTGGCTGGCGTGGAACAGATCGACTACAAGGATCTGGACACCCTGAAGGACTTCATCGGCGACAACGGCAAGATCACGCCCGCCCGCCTGACCGGTACCAAGGCTCACTATCAGCGTCAGCTGGATACGGCCATCAAGCGTGCGCGTTTCCTCGCGCTGATGCCGTACACCGACCTGCACAAGAACTGATCAGGCCATAGGTCCGTTAAGGAGAGAATACGATGCAAATTATTCTGCTGGAAAAAGTCATCAACCTGGGCAACCTGGGTGACATCGTCAAGGTGAAGGACGGTTACGCCCGTAACTTCCTGATCCCGGGCAAGAAGGCCCGCCGTGCTACGCAAACCGCGATCGCCGAATTCGAAGTCAAGCGCGCCGAGCTGGAAAAGGCCGCTGCCGAGAAGCTGGCCGCCGCGCAAGCCGAAGGCGAGAAGCTGAGCGGCCTGAGCGTCCAGATCAGCCAGAAGTCGGGTGTGGACGGCCGCCTGTTCGGTTCCGTGACCAATGCCGACATCGCTGAAGCCCTGGCTGGCCAAGGCTTCAAGCTGGAAAAGGCCCAGGTTCGCATGCCGAACGGTCCGCTGAAGATGGTGGGCGACCACCCGGTCAGCGTTGCGCTGCACACGGACGTCGTGGTCGACGTGACCGTGTCGGTCGTGGGTGAGAGCGTCTAAGGACGTGCCGCCTTGCCGGCGCGCTGCGCCGGCTGAAGCACCGCAAGCAAAAAAGGCAGGAGCCCCGGCTCCTGCCTTTTTTTGTTGCCCGCTTGTCTTTGCCTGCCCGGTCGCCAAATGTCCGGCGAAGTGCGTCCTCCCGCCGTTATAATGCCTCCCCATGAACGCGCCCGTCGCCGACCCCCAACTCGAGAACCTCAAAGTCCCGCCGCATTCCATCGAAGCCGAGCAATCGGTGCTGGGTGGCCTGCTGCTGGACAACGCCGCCTGGGACCGCATTGCGGACTTCATTTCCGAGGCGGATTTCTATCGTTTTGACCACCGGATGATCTTCCAGAGCATCGCCCGGTTGATCTCGGCCACCAAGCCGGCCGACGTGATCACGGTCTATGAAATGCTGCAGGTCGCCGGCAAGGCCGAGGAGGTGGGCGGGCTGGCCTACCTGAATTCGCTGGCGCAGAACACGCCCAGCGCGGCCAATATCCGCCGCTACGCGGAGATCGTGCGTGAGCGCTCGGTGCTGCGCAAGCTGGTGACGGCGGCCGACGATATCGCCTCGGCCGCGTTCGCGCCCAAGGGCCGCGAGGTGCGCGAGCTGCTGGATGAGGCCGAGTCCAAGGTTTTTGCGATTGCCGAAGAAGGCTCGCGCGGCCAGAAGGGTTTCCAGGAAATCCAGCCGCTGCTGACCCAGGTGGTCGAGCGCATCGACGAGCTGTACCACCGCGATTCCACCACCGACGTCACCGGCGTGCCGACCGGCTTCATCGACCTGGACAAGATGACCAGCGGCATGCAGCCGGGCGACCTGATCATCGTGGCCGGCCGCCCGTCGATGGGCAAGACCGCGTTCTCGCTGAACATCGGCGAGCATGTGGCAGTGGAGCAGGGCCTGCCGGTGGCAGTGTTCTCGATGGAAATGGCGGGCACCCAGCTGGCCATGCGTATGCTCGGCTCGGTAGGCCGCCTCGACCAGCACCGGCTGCGCACTGGCCGCCTGCTGGATGAAGACTGGCCGCGGCTGACGCATGCGATCCAGCGCATGAACGACACCCAGCTGTTCATCGACGAAACCCCGGCGCTGAACCCGATGGAGCTGCGTGCCCGTTCGCGGCGCCTGGCGCGCCAGTGCGGGCAGCTTGGCCTGATCATCATCGATTACCTCCAGCTGATGTCAGGTTCGGGCGGCGGCGAGAACCGCGCCACGGAGATTTCAGAAATCTCCCGTTCGCTCAAGGGTCTGGCCAAGGAACTCAACTGTCCGGTGATTGCACTGTCGCAGCTGAACCGAAGCCTGGAACAGCGTCCCAACAAGCGTCCGGTGATGTCCGACCTGCGCGAATCCGGCGCTATCGAACAGGATGCCGACGTGATCCTGTTCATCTACCGCGACGAAGTCTATAACGCAGACTCCCAGGACAAGGGCACGGCCGAGATCATTATCGGCAAGCAGCGTAACGGCCCGATCGGCACGGTGCGCCTGACCTTCCTGGGCCAGTTCACCAAGTTCGACAACTTCAGCGGCGGCCCGGCTTTCTTCGACAACGATACCTGACGAAGTCAAGCCAGCCTGCAATCGTCCGTGCGGCGCCGTCTTGTTTGCGCCAAATTCGCGGGCAATGTCCCAGTAACCCTGTAAAATATTGCGCTTTGATGACAGTCGCCACCCGCGACTGTCATGCAACGCGTCCGCTCAATCCTGCAACACAATCAGCAGCGTCACCACGCTGCCACAAGGAACATTCCATGTTCGGCCGATTCATGCCCACGGAGGGCAAGTTCTTCGAATATTTCAACCAGCATGCCGACTGCGCGGTGACCGCCGCCCATGAGCTCCAGGCACTGGTCAACGACTTGCCCAACGCCGAGGCCCATGCCCGCCGCGTCCAGGCCACTGAAAAGAAGGCCGACCGGATCACGCACGACACCATCGACCTGCTGCACAAGACCTTCATCACGCCGCTGGATCGCGACGAGATCCACAAGCTCATCACGACCATGGACGACATCCTGGATCTGATGGAAGACGTGGCCGAGACTATCTCGCTGTACGACGTGACCAACCTGACCGACGAAGCGCTGCGCCTGGCGGCCATCTGCGTGCAGTGCTGCGACCAGGTCAAGATCGCGGTGGGCCTGCTCGAGGACATGGGCAATGCCAGCACCATCCTGAAGACCGCCCAGCAGATCGACCAGCTTGAATCTGAAGCCGACCGCGTGATGCGCTCGGCGATGTCCAAGCTGTTCCGCGACGAGACCGACGTCAAGCGCCTGATCAAGCTGAAGGCCATCTACGAACAGCTCGAGACGATCACCGACAAGTGCGAGGACGTCGCCAACATCATCGAAGGCATCGTCCTGGAAAACGCCTGAGGCGGCAATCGGCATGCAGACCATACAAATGAGCCTGTGGGTGATCGCCTTGCTGGTGGCGCTCGCGCTGCTGTTCGACTTCATGAACGGCTTCCACGACGCGGCCAACTCGATCGCCACGGTGGTGTCCACCGGCGTGCTCAAGCCGCACCATGCGGTGGCAATGGCGGCGATGTGCAACGTCGTCGCAATCTTTGTCTTTCACCTGAAGGTGGCGGCCACGGTGGGGACCGGCACCATCGACGTCAATATCGTCGACCACTACGTGATATTCGGGGCCCTGGTCGGGGCGATCGCCTGGAACGTCATCACCTGGTATTACGGCATCCCGTCGTCGTCGTCGCATGCGCTGATCGGCGGGCTGGTGGGTGCGGCGGTGGCCAAGGCCGGCACGGGCGCGCTGGTGGGCAGCGGCCTGCTGAAGACCGTGGCGTTCATCCTGGTCTCGCCGTTGCTGGGCTTCCTGCTCGGTTCGCTGATGATGGTGATGGTGGGCTGGACCTTCTTCCGCACGCCGCCGTCGCGGGTGGACCGCTGGTTCCGCCGGCTGCAGCTGGTTTCGGCCTCGCTGTACAGCCTGGGCCACGGCGGCAATGACGCGCAGAAGACCATCGGCATCATCTGGATGCTGCTGATTGCCAGCGGCCATGTGGTCGCCGGCGGCCAGCCGCCGACCTGGGTGATCGTCAGCTGCTACGTGGCCATCGGCATGGGCACGCTGTTCGGCGGCTGGCGGATCGTGCGCACCATGGGCCAGAAGATCACCAAGCTCAAGCCGGTCGGCGGCTTCTGCGCCGAGACGGGCGGGGCGATTACGCTGTTCTTTGCCTCGGCGCTGGGCGTGCCGGTATCGACCACGCATACCATCACCGGCGCCATCGTCGGCGTCGGCTCGGCGCAGAAGATGTCGGCGGTGCGCTGGGGCGTGGCCGGCAATATCGTCTGGGCCTGGGTGCTGACGATCCCGGCGTCGGCCTTCATGGCGGCGATCGCATGGTGGATCGGGCGGCATATCCTGTAAGGCAGGGGCCGCCGTACCAACAAGAAGCCAGGCTGATGCCTGGCTTTTTGTTTGGGCGCTTCACTGGTTGGCGAAGGCCGCGATGGGATCGTCGTCTACCCCAAGCGGTGCCGGGGCCGGCGCGGGCTCAGGCAGCGGTGGCGCGGCCGGGGCTGCCACCGGCGCGGGCGGCTGGTTGACCGCCGCGACCACGCGGCGCGCGCCGTTGTAGCGCGAGGCCCAGTAAGGCTTGCCCATGTCTTCGAGACGGACCGTGCCGCCGGACGACGGTGCATGGACAAAGCGGTTCTGTCCGACGTAGATGCCCACGTGCGAATTGGCGCGGCCGGTGGTGTTGAAGAACACCAGGTCGCCGGATGCCACTTCGCTGCGGTCCAGCGAGCTGCCGCGGACGCCCATCGCCTCGGTGGTGCGCGGCAGGTTTACATTGGCCGCGCGCGACACCACGTAGCGCACCAGCCCGCTGCAGTCGAAGCCGGAGTCCGGTGTATTGCCGCCGTAGCGATAGGGTGTGCCGACCAGGGACATCGCCTGGATCGAAATCTCTTCCAGTCCGGCGCTGGGATCGATCATGGGCTTGCCCGGCGTGCGCGGCAGGCCGGCGTGGCGCGAAGGCGGGGAACTGGCGCAGGCTGCCAGCAGCAGGGCGGTGGCGCAGAGCAGCGGCAGCCGGACCTGGGCAAGCAGGCCCTGCGCACGCAATGGATGGGTAGGGATTCGGGTACGGCGCAATGGCATCCTGGGTTTCCGGTCGCCGGCCTGCCGGCGCACCGGAAGCCTTGCCGCTACCAGCGTAGCTGGGCGTTGCGCGTACCGGTGCTGACCTTGATGGACTTGGCCTGGCCCTTGTAACTGGCCTCGATATTGTAGCTGCCTTCGGGCGCACGTATCAGGCAGCGCGGGCCGGCGGCGCGGAAGCTGGCGACTTCCTGCCCGTCGCGCATCAGCCTGACCGCCACGTCCGACAGGAATTCACCGTTCGCACCCTGGGTGAACAGGATGCCCATGTTGAAGTCCTTTTCCTTCGCGGCCAGCGCCTGGCGCTCGTCCTCGGCGACACCGCCGCAGACGTAGCTGACCGGGCCCATGGTGCGGATCACCATTTCTTCGGCGGCGGCATGGGCCGGGCGCCAGCTGGCGGCCAGCGCCATGCCGGCGGCTGCCAGCATGGCCAGTGCAAGGCGCTGCCTGTGCTGGCTGCGGGCGACGGCAGGCGCATGCCCGCCGGGCAGATGCTGGGTATTCATCGACGCCTCCAGTGGGGATGCGGGGCAACGGCAAACATGGGGCCATCATAGCCCCAAAGTGCTTGCCGTTGACGACGGCGCTCAGGCGCTGCGGGGGCGCCCCGCCACCGGCAGGGCGCGCCCGCAGGTTGCCGGTGTCAGAGCACGTCGCCGGCGTGGTCGGCCAGGCGCGAGCGTTCGCCGCGCGCCAGCGTGATATGGCCGCTGTGGCTCCAGCCCTTGAAGCGGTCGACCACGTAGGTCAGGCCCGACGAACCCTCGGTCAGGTACGGCGTGTCGATCTGCGCGATATTGCCCAGGCAGATGATCTTGGTACCCGGGCCCGCGCGCGTCACCAGCGTCTTCATCTGCTTGGGCGTCAGGTTCTGTGCCTCGTCGATGATGACGAACTTGTTGACGAAGGTGCGCCCGCGCATGAAGTTCATGCTCTTGACCTTGATGCGCGACCGGATCAGCTCCTGCGTGGCGGCGCGTCCCCAGTCGCCGGCGCTGTCGTCGCTCTTCTGCAGCACCTCGAGGTTGTCGTCGAACGCGCCCATCCAGGGCTGCATCTTCTCTTCCTCGGTGCCGGGCAGGAAGCCGATGTCTTCGCCCACCGGCACCGTCGCGCGCGTGACGATGATCTCGTTGTACTGCTTCTGGTCCAGCACCTGTTCCAGCCCGGCTGCCAGCGCCAGCAGGGTCTTGCCGGTGCCGGCCTGGCCGAGCAGCGTGACGAAGTCGATGTCCGGGTTCATCAGCAGGTTGAGCGCGAAGTTCTGCTCGCGGTTGCGGGCGGTCACGCTCCACACATTGTTCTTGTGGTGCGTGTAGTCCTTGAGGGTCTGCAGCAGCGCGGTCTTGCCGTTGATCTCCTTGACCTGCGCGTACAGCGGCAGGCTGCCGTCGACCGGTTCCAGGTAGACGAACTGGTTGACCAGGAACGACGGCACCAGCGGCCCGGTGAGCCGGTAGAACATGGCGCCTGACTTCGGGTCCTGCCAGCTTTCCACGCCCTTGCCGTGCCTGGTCCAGAAGTCGCCGGGCAGCTGCAGCACGCCGGCATAGAGCAGGTCCTTGTCTTCCAGGACCTGGTCGTTGAAGTAGTCTTCGGCCGGCAGGCCCAGTGCGCGCGCCTTGATGCGCATGTTGATGTCTTTCGACACCAGCACGACCTGGCGCTCGGGGTACTGCTGCTGCAGCGCGCTGACCACGCCCAGGATCTGGTTGTCGGCCTTGCCCTGCGGCAGGCCTTCAGGCAGCTTGATGTCGTTCAGGCGCGTCTGGAAGAACAGCTTGCCCTGCGCGTCGCGGTTGCCCAGCTTGGCCAGCGGCAGGCCTTCGTCGAGCACGCCGTCGGTGCCGCCCACCAGCGAATCGAGCGTGCGGCTGACCATGCGCGCGTTGCGCGCGACTTCGCTCATGCCCTTCTTGTGGTTGTCCAGCTCTTCGAGCGTCATCATCGGCAGATAGATGTCGTGTTCCTCGAAGCGGAACAGCGAGGCCGGGTCGTGCATCAGCACGTTGGTGTCGAGCACGAACAGCTTGCTCGGGCCTTCGGACTTGCGGGCGCGGCGCGTGGGGCCGGTGGACGGCTTGACCAGGCTGACCGGTGCGGCATTGACGGCAGGCGTCGATACGGCCGGGGTCTCGGTGCTGCGGGCACGGGTGCCACCGGCGGCGCGGGCCTGGACCTCAGGCACCTCGGTGTCGCCGGTTTCCAGCAATGCCACGCGCTCGAGCGCCGGCACAGGTTTCTTGCCCTGTGTGGCGGCTTTGGCCTTGGGCACCGCGGAGACCGGAGCAAACTCGCTCGGATCCAGCAATTGGGCAGGCTTGGCGGGCATGGTAGGCAGCGGCATGCTTGGCTTTCCTTTCAGGGGGACAAGAAGGGGGCGAGGGTATCCGTGCCGCGACGCCGCGATACGTCGGAGACGGCGTGGCGGCCGATGGCCGGGGCATGCATGCGCGAGGCTCCCGGCGCGGACAGGCATGAGGACAGACGCGGTTGCAAACAAAAAAGCCGCCATGCCTGCATAACAGGATTGGCGGCTCTTTTGCGGACTGCCGACACGGCAGGTCCGCTACCGGCCTGTGGCGCGAACCGCCTGGGCCGGGGAGTCGAAACAGCGTGGCATCCGGAATCTGAACTCATTACGGGCCAATGTATCCGAAGGTTTTGGGTTTGGCAATTGGGTTTGCCAACGGCGTGTTGCGACACAGCACGGCCGGGCTGGCGTCCGTGTCGTGGCAAGGCCGACACCGACGCGATACCTCAGAGCCCGCGCACGATTTCCAGGACTTCGTCAACATGGTTCGGCACCTTGATGCCGCGCAGCTCGTGGCGCAGGATGCCCTTGCCGTCGATGATGAAGGTGCTGCGCTCGATGCCCCGGTGCTCCTTGCCATAGAGCTTTTTCAGCTTGATGACATCGAACAGCGTGCACACGGCTTCGTCGGCGTCGGAGATCAGCTCGAAGGGCAGCTCAAGCTTGGCCTTGAAGTTCTCGTGCGAGCGGATGCTGTCGCGCGAGATGCCGAACACCTGCACGCCGGCCTTTTGGAAGTCCTCATACTGGTCGCGGAAGTTCATGGCCTCCGTGGTGCAACCCGGCGTGTTGTCCTTCGGGTAGAAGTACAGCACCACCGTCTTGCCGCGGTAGTCGGCAAGGCGGAAGGTGGCGTCGCCGGTCATCGGCGCGCTGAAGTCGGGTACGGCCTTGTTCAGACTGACGGTCATGCTTGTGGCTCCTGGGGGAGGGGCAGGGGATCGGGAGAATCGGGTGAGGGTGCTGCCACCTTGGCGGGGCAGATTGGGGCGCCCTGCCGGACTTCAAGCGTGGCGCCGGCTCAACTTTTGCAAAGATCAGGCGGCTTCCGCTTCGAGCAGCAGCACCGCCGCCACCTTGCGGCCTTCCGCCATCAGGATGTTGTAGGTGCGGCAGGCGGCCTGCAGGTCCATGGCGTCCACCCCGACATGGCGGCGCGACAGCGACGCGGTCAGGCGCGGGTGCGGGAAGCGCAGCCGCGAGCCGGTGCCGAGCAGCACCACTTCGGGGCCGAGTGCCACCAGCTGCTCGAAATGCGCAGGCTCCAGGTCTTCGAAGCGGCTGACCGGCCAGGGCCGGACCTCGCCCTCGGGCATGACCAGGACCGAGTTGGTGTGACGGACGAGGTTGATCTCGATGTAGCCCGGCCCGTAGGCCGTGACGGTATTGAGCGATTGGGGCTGGTCGGCGTGGAGTTTCACTTGGAGGCCTCTGCGGCGGCCGCCACGGGCTGGCGGGCCGGCCCGTGGGGCGGATGGCCGGCACCCCGGGCGGGTACGGTGTGGGCGACAGGATGGACGACAGTGCGCAGGCGCCTGGCGTGTGCGCGGCAAGCGCACGCTGCAATGCAAGAATCCCTGCCGAAGTCTGTCATAATCCGATAAATTATAGCTTTTGCCTCCCTGTCTGCCACGTTCGCGTTGCATTGCAGCGGACGTCGCCCCGGCGCGGGGCTTCCGCACGGGGCTTCGGCATTAATTCAGATTCGCCCAGATTCCCTGTCCGGTGCCGCCGACGCGGCACGCTACGCTTGCCCGACATCGCCGTGAAACCCATCCAGAAATCCAACAAACTCAATAACGTTTGCTACGACATCCGCGGACCGGTGCTGGAAAAGGCCAAGCAGATGGAGGAAGAAGGGCACAAGATCATCAAGCTGAATATCGGCAACCTGGCCGTGTTCGGCTTTGACGCGCCGGAAGAGATTCAGCAGGACATGATGCGAAACCTGCCGAATTCGGCAGGTTATTCTGATTCCAAGGGCATTTTCGCCGCACGCAAGGCGATCATGCACTATACCCAGCAAAAAAATATCGAAGGCGTTGGCCTGGACGATATTTATGTGGGCAACGGTGCCTCCGAACTGATCGTGATGGCCGTCAACGCGCTGCTCAATGCCGGCGACGAAGTGCTGGTGCCGGCGCCGGACTACCCGCTGTGGACCGCCGCGGTGAGCCTCTCGGGCGGCACGCCGGTGCACTATATCTGCGACGAGTCCAACGACTGGATGCCCGATCCGGCCGATATCCGCGCCCGCATCACGCCGCATACCAAGGCCATCGTCATCATCAACCCGAACAACCCCACCGGGGCGCTGTATTCGGACGAACTGCTGCTCGAGATCGTCGCCATCGCGCGCGAGCACGGCCTGATCATCTATGCCGACGAGATCTACGACAAGGTCCTGTACGACGGCCACACCCACACCTCGATCGCCTCGCTCTCGACCGATGTGCTGACCGTGACCTTCAACGGCCTGTCGAAGAACTACCGCTCATGCGGCTACCGCGCCGGCTGGATGGTGGTGTCGGGCGACAAGCGCCCGGCCATCGACTATATCGAAGGCCTGAACATGCTGTCGTCGATGCGCCTGTGCGCCAACGTTCCGGGCCAGTGGGCGATCCAGACCGCGCTGGGCGGCTACCAGAGCATCAACGACCTGGTCAATGAAGGCGGACGCCTGCGCCGCCAGCGCGACCTGGCCTACGAGCTGATCACCGCGATCCCGGGTGTTACCTGCGTCAAGCCCAAGGCGGCACTGTACCTGTTCCCCAAGCTCGACCTGTCGATGTACCCGGTGCAGGACGACCAGGAGTTCATCTACGAACTGCTGCAGGAGTCCAAGGTGCTGCTGGTGCAGGGCTCGGGCTTCAACTGGGCCAAGCCCGATCATTTCCGCATCGTGTTCCTGCCGCACGAGGAAGACCTGCGCGAGGCCATCGGCCGCATCGCGCGCTTCCTCGAGGCGTACCGAAAACGCCACGGCAAGGCAGCGGCCTGATTTCGCGGGCCGCGCCGCAATTCATCCTTAGCAACTCAGAAGATTGTCCATGAACCCCATCAAAGTTGGCCTGCTCGGCATCGGTACCGTCGGTAGCGGCACGTTCAACGTGCTCAAGCGCAATCAGGAAGAAATTCGCCGCCGCGCCGGCCGCGGCATCGAGATTGCCATCGTGGCCGATCTCAACACCGAACGCGCGCGCGAACTGACCAACGGGGAAGTGGAGATCGTCAGCGATGCCAACGAGGTGGTCAACCGCCCCGACATCGACATCGTCATCGAACTGATCGGCGGCTACGGCATCGCGCGCGAGCTGGTGCTCAAGGCGATCGAGAACGGCAAGCACGTGGTCACCGCCAACAAGGCGCTGCTGGCCGTGCACGGCAACGAGATCTTCGAAGCCGCGCGCCGCAAGGGTGTGATCGTGGCATTCGAGGCTGCCGTCGCCGGCGGCATCCCCATCATCAAGGCGCTGCGCGAAGGCCTGACCGCCAACCGCATCCAGTGGATCGCCGGCATCATCAACGGCACCACCAACTTCATCCTGTCCGAGATGCGCGACAAGGGCCTCGATTTCGACGTGGTGCTGAAGGAAGCCCAGCAGCTCGGCTACGCCGAAGCCGACCCGACCTTCGACATCGAAGGCGTCGATGCCGCGCACAAGGTCACGCTGATGAGCGCGATCGCCTTCGGCATGCCGGTGCAGTTCGACAAGGCCCACGTGGAAGGCATCACCAAGCTGTCAGCCATCGACATCAAGTACGCCGAGGAACTGGGCTACCGCATCAAGCTGCTGGGCATCACCCGCCGCCGCGACGACGGTGTCGAACTGCGCGTGCATCCGACGCTGGTGCCGGCCTCGCGCCTGATCGCCAACGTCGAAGGCGCGATGAACGCGGTGCTGGTGCAGGGCGACGCCGTGGGCGCGACGCTCTACTACGGCAAGGGTGCCGGCGCCGAGCCGACCGCCTCGGCCGTGATCGCTGACCTGGTCGACGTGACCCGCCTGCACACCGCCGATCCCAACCACCGCGTGCCGCACCTGGCGTTCCAGCCGGACGAGCTGTCGAGCGTGCCGGTGCTGCCGATCGAAGAGATCAACAGCTCGTACTACCTGCGCATGCGCGTGGCCGACGAGACCGGCGTGCTGGCCGAGATCACCCGCATCCTGGCCGAGGGCGGCATCTCGATCGACGCCATGCTGCAGAAGGAATCGCGCGAGGGCGAGCCGCAGACCGACATCATCATCCTCACGCACATCACGCGCGAGAAGCACGTCAACGCGGCGATCGCCAAGATCGAGGCGCTGCCCACCGTGCTGTCCGCCGTGACGCGCCTGCGCATGGAAGAACTGAACTAAGGGCCGGACCTGCTGATTCACATGAAATACCAGTCGACCCGCGGCCATGAGATGCCGCAATCGTTTTCCGAGATCCTGCTGGGCGGCCTGGCGCCGGACGGCGGGCTGTACCTGCCTACCCAGTACCCGCAAGTCACCGCCGACGAACTGGAGGCCTGGCGCAAGCTGTCGTATGCCGACCTGGCCTACGAGATCCTGCGCAAGTTCTGCGACGATATTCCTGCCGAGGACCTGCGCGCGCTGACGCGCAAGACCTATACGCCCGAGGTGTACTGCAACGCGCGCGAGGGCGACAACACCGCCGACATCACGCCGCTGCGCACGCTCGGCGAGGAAGGTGGCACCAGGCTGCAACTGCTGGGCCTGTCCAACGGCCCGACGCTGGCCTTCAAGGACATGGCGATGCAGCTGCTCGGCAACCTGTTCGAGTACGCGCTGGGCCGCGCCGGGCAGGAGCTGAACATCCTGGGCGCGACTTCCGGCGATACCGGCAGCGCGGCAGAATACGCCATGCGCGGCAAGCGCGGCATCCGCGTGTTCATGCTGAGCCCGCACCGCAAGATGAGCGCGTTCCAGACCGCGCAGATGTTCAGCCTGCAGGACGCCAACATCTTCAACCTTGCCGTCGAAGGCGTGTTCGACGATTGCCAGGACATCGTCAAGGCGGTCTCCAACGACCTCGACTACAAGGCGCGCCAGAAGATCGGCACGGTCAACTCGATCAACTGGGCACGCGTGGTGGCCCAGGTGGTGTACTACTTCAAGGGCTGGCTGCTGGCCACCAGCGGCCCCGGCCAGAAGGTGTCGTTCTGCGTGCCGTCGGGCAACTTCGGCAACGTCTGCGCCGGCCATATCGCGCGCATGATGGGCCTGCCGATCGACAAGCTGGTAGTGGCCACCAACGAGAACGACGTGCTCGACGAGTTCTTCCGCACCGGTGCCTACCGCGTGCGCAAGTCGGCCGAGACGTACCACACCTCGAGCCCGAGCATGGATATTTCCAAGGCCTCGAACTTCGAGCGCTTCGTGTTCGACCTGCTCGGCCAGGACGCCGGCAAGCTGGTGGCGCTGTTCCGCGACGTGGAAGAGAAGGGCGGCTTCGACCTGTCGGGCACGCCGGAATTCGACCGCATCCGCGAGTTCGGCTTTGTCTCGGGCCGCAGCACGCACGACGACCGCGTAGCGACCATCCGCGACCTGTCTTCGCGCTACGGCATCACCATCGATACCCACACCGCCGATGGCGTCAAGGTGGCGCGCGAGCATCTCAGCGCCGGCGTGCCGATGGTGGTGCTGGAAACCGCGCTGCCGGCCAAGTTTGCCGACACTATCCGCGAAGCGCTCGGCCACGAGCCGGAGCGCCCCGCAAAGTTCGAGGGCATCGAGAGCCTGCCGCAGCGCTTTGAAGTGATGCCGGCCGACGCCGCACAGGTCAAGGCCTATATCGCCGGCCACACCGGCCTGTAAGCGCGCGGGCGCGTGCAGCCCGCTGCGGCGCTGCCGCATGCCGGGCCCGCGCCAACTCGCTACAATCAGGCTGCGGGCCCGATCTTCGGCCCCCGGATTGCCTGCCCCAACCAAGTGGTGCCGGCAATGCGCGGGCCGTTTTTCGTGGGCCAACAATTTCCCACATCGCACCATGACCCAAGCCGCAGCACCTTCCCGCCCCCCGATGCTGACCATGGCCCAGGCGCTCGACGCGCTGCTCGGCGCCGCCCGTCCGCTGGCGCAGCTTGAATCCATCGACACGCTCCACGCCAACGGCCGCGTGCTGGCCGCGCCCGTGACCAGCACGCTGCGCGTGCCGCCGGCAGACAATACCTCGATGGACGGCTACGCCATGCGCGCGGGCGATGTGCCCGCTGCCGGCACGCGGCTGCGCGTGTCGCAACGGATTCCCGCCGGCCATGTCGGCACCGCGCTGGAACCCGGCACCGCCGCGCGCATCTTCACCGGCGGGCTGATCCCGCCGGGCGCCGACGCCGTGGTGATGCAGGAGCAATGCACCGCCGAGGGCGAGGACGTGATCGTCAACCACGTGCCGCAATCCGGTGAATGGGTGCGGCGCGCGGGCGAGGATATCGAGGCCGGCAGCGTGATCCTGCCGGCCGGCACGCGGCTGACGCCGCAGGCGCTGGGGCTGGCCGCATCGGTCGGCCAGGCGAAGCTGGACGTGGTGCGGCGCGTGCGCGTCGCCGTGTTCTTCACCGGCGATGAACTGGCGATGCCGGGCGAGCCGCTCAAGCCGGGCGCCATCTACAACTCCAACCGCTTCACGCTGCGCGGCCTGCTGGAAAACCTGGGCTGCGAGGTCAGCGACTTCGGCATCGTTCCCGACACGCTGGCCGCCACGCGCGAGACGCTGCGCCGCGCGGCGCAGGGACACGACCTGATCATCACCTCGGGCGGCGTTTCGGTCGGCGAGGAAGACCATATCAAGCCCGCGGTCGAGGCCGAGGGGCGGCTCGACATGTGGCAGATCGCGATCAAGCCGGGCAAGCCGCTGGCGTTCGGGCAGGTCAACAACGATGCCGGGCCGGCGTTCTTCCTGGGTTTGCCGGGCAACCCGGTGTCCAGCTTCGTGACCTTCCTGCTGTTCGTGCGCCCGTTCATCCTGCGCCTGCAGGGCGTGGCCGGCGTGACGCCGCGGCGCCTGCCGCTGCGCGCGGACTTCGAACTGAACAAGGGCGACCGCCGCAATGAGTTCCTGCGCGCGCGCATCAATGCCGAGGGCGGCCTGGACCTGTTCCCCAACCAGAGCTCGGGCGTGCTGACCTCCACCGTCTGGGGCGACGGCCTGATCGACAATCCGCCCAACCAGCCGATCGCGCGCGGCGATACCGTGCAGTTCATTCCGTTTGACGGCCTGCTCGCATAGCCGGCCAGCGTTACCAGGACACAGAAGCTGTGATGACCATCGAACTCCGATTCTTTGCCAGCGTGCGCGAGCAGCTGGGCGTGGCTGAAGAGCGCGCCGAGGTGCCGGCCGACGTGCGCACCGTGGGCGAACTGCGCCAGTGGCTGCGCCAGCGCGGCGGCGCCTGGGCCGAGACCCTGGCTGAAGGCCGCGCGCTGCGCATGGCCGTCGACCATGCGGTGGCGCGCCCCGATACGGCGATTGCCGACGGCTGTGAAGTCGCCTTTTTCCCACCAGTGACCGGAGGCTGAGATGAGCGTCAGGGTGCAGCGTGAGGATTTCGATCTCGGCGCGGAAGTCGCTGCGCTGCGTGCCGGCAATCCGGCGGTCGGCGCGGTGGCCAGCTTTATCGGCACGGTGCGCGATGTCAGCGACGGCAGCGCGGTCAGCGCGATGGAGCTTGAGCACTATCCGGGCATGACCGAGAAGGCGCTGGCGCAGATCGAAGCGGCTGCGTGCGCGCGCTGGGCGCTGCTGGGCGTGACCATCATCCACCGCGTCGGGCCGATGCAGCCGCTGGACCAGATCGTGATGGTCGCGGTGGCGTCGGCGCATCGCGGCAATGCCTTTGCCGCGTGCGAGTTCATCATGGACTACCTCAAGTCCGAAGCGCCGTTCTGGAAGAAGGAAGACACCCCGGAAGGGGCGCGCTGGGTCGACGCCCGCGTGACCGACGAAGCCGCCCTCCAGCGCTGGGGGATCGCATCGTTCAATGCCAGCGGCGACGATGCTGGCGCACCACCGGAGAAGCAGGGCGGGAGCCAGCCCTGATGGGGCCGCTCGGCTTTGTCGCCGTGGGCGTAGGCGCCGCGGCGGGTGCGTGGCTGCGCTGGGGCTTTGCGGTGCTGTGGAACGCGATCAATCCCGCGCTGCCCTATGGCACGCTGGCGGCCAACCTGCTGGGCGGCTACCTGGTCGGCCTGGCGGTCGGGTTCTTCGATACGCACGCGGGCCTGCCGCCGGAATGGCGCCTGCTGGCCATCACCGGCTTCCTTGGCGGGCTGACCACGTTCTCGACCTTCTCCAGCGAGGTGGTGGCGAACCTGATTGCCGGCGACTATGGCTGGGCGGGGCTGCACCTGCTGCTGCACCTGGGCGGCTCACTGCTGCTGACCGCGTTCGGCCTCTGGACTTACCGCCTGCTGGCCTGACGCGGCCCGGGCGATCAGGCCCAGCAGCGCGGCATTGAATGCCTGCGGCTGCTCCATGTGCGGGCTGTGGCCGGCGCCGGCCACCACGCTGAATCCCGCTCCGGGCCGCAGTGCGAGCGTAGCGGTGCCCACCGCGGGCGCATAGAGCCGGCTGGCTTCCCCGTACAAGTGGAACAGCGGCAGCCCGGCACCGCGCAATGTCTCCCGGAAATCCTGGCGCGCCATGTCTTCCCATAAAGCGGCAAGCGCCCACGCATCGCACTGGCCCGCCATGTGCGCGATGCGCTGCATTGCGGCGCCTTCCGGGCGCCTTCCCGCCGACCACATTCCCAGCGCGACTGACGGCGCCAGCCGGGGCCAGTCGGCCCGGATACGGGCCGCCATCTGCGCGGCGTGCGCAATCTCATAGTGGCCGTGCAGGCCATGCGGCCAGGCCGCATCGGTCACCAGCCTCGGTGTCATGTCGATGCTGCCGACCGCTGCCAGCGGAAGACCCGGATGGTCGCGCAGCAGCGCCCATGCCACCATCGCCCCCATCGACCAGCCAGCCACCACCACGTCTGTCAGCCCGAGGTGTGCAACCAGTCCGGCGACGTCGCGTGCCAGCGCCGTGATCGTGGTGCCGTCGCGCTCGCGCGACAGGCCGTGGCCGGCATGGTCGGGCGCGATCACGCGGAATCCCGCCAGTGCGAGCGCCCGCTGGCCGTCGAAGGCCTCGCCGGTGACGGACCAGCCGTGCAGCAACAGCAGCGGCCGTCCCTGGCCGGTTTCGCGCCAGCCTGGCAAGGCGCCGCGTGCCGGGTGGCTGGCGAACGGCGGCGAAGCGGGGCCGGCAGGTGCCGAATCGGGAGCGTCCAACGACGGTTCTCTCCTGGCAGGAGGGTAAAGGGCAGCGGCCTGGATGCCACCGGGTGAGGGTGCCTCTCTATTGACATCCACGGTGGGCAATTTATACGATGAAACATGAATCAGCTATCAGGTTTTGCCTGAGTGGCGATTCCCGGCGCAGGCAGGCGCGGAGGAGGCACCTGCCTGCGCCGGCATGACATGAAGCGGCTGGCATTCCAATGACAAGGCGCGCAGCGCCACCGGAGACAAGATGTCCCAGACCGACACGGGCGCACCGCCCGAAACCGGCGCAACCCGCGAACCCGGCCATGCCGGCGGCATCTGCCCGCCCAAGACCGCGCGCGGGCAGAAGACGCGCGAGGCGCTGCTGCGCGCGGCCGAGAAGGTGTTCGGTGAGAAAGGCTATTACGCCGCGTCGATCTCCGAGATCACGCAGGAAGCCAAGGTTGCGATGGGCACTTTCTACCTGTATTTCAAGGACAAGGAGGACATCTTCCGCGCGCTGGTCGCGCACATGCTGGAACTGGTGCGCGCCCACCTGCGCAAGCACGTTGCCGCCGCGGCCACCCAGATGGAAGCCGAGCGCCTGGGCCTGAAGGCATTTCTCTCTTTCGTTTCGCGCCACAAGAACCTGTACCGGATCGTGCTGGATTCGTACTCGGTGGACGAGACCATCTACAGCAGCTATTTCCAGGTGTTTGCCGAGCTCTACAGCCGGCGCCTGACGCGCGCCGAGGAGCAGGGCGAGATCGTGCCCGGCGATGCCGAGGTGCGCGCCTGGTGCCTGATCGGCATCAGCAACTTCCTGGGCATGCGCTATGCGCGCTGGAAGCGCCCGCCTTCGATGGAGAAGGTGGTCGACACCGCCTTCGACCTGATCTCGCACGGCCTGCAGCCGCGATGAACGCTGACGCAGAACCCCTGGTGCAGTGGGAGCGCGCCGTCGATGGCGTGGCGCTGCTGCGCCTGAACCGGCCGCAGCGGCACAACAGCCTAGTGCCCGAGTTGCTGGAAGCGCTGCTCGCCGCGCTGGACGAGATTGAAGCCGACCCGGCGATCCATGCCGTGGTGCTGACGCATGCCGGGAAAAATTTCTCCACCGGCGGCGATGTCGCGGCATTCGCTGCGCAGGGCGACGCGATAGCCAGCTACGCCGACCGGCTGCTGGCACTGCTGAACCGTTCGATCCTGCGCCTGGCAGCGCTGCGCTGCCCGGTGGTGGCGGCCGTGGAGGGCTGGCTGACGGGCGGCTCGCTGGGTTTGGTGCTGGCGTGCGACATGGCGGTGCTGGCGCGGGATGCGCGCATCGCGCCGTACTACACGGTGGTTGGCTTCAGCTCGGACGGCGGCTGGACCGCGATGCTGCCGCAGCTGGTCGGCACGCCGCGGGCGCGCGCGTGGCAGCTGAACAATACGATCGTCGCCGCGCCGGAGGCAGAGGCACTTGGCCTGGCCACCGCGCTGGCCGCACCGGGTTCGGCCGAGGCCGATGCCGCGACGCTGGCGCGCGGCGTCATGCGCAAGGTGCCGGGCAGCGTGGCCCGCACGCGCGCGCTGTTGCGCTGGGACGCCGACACCCTGGCGGCCGGCCTTGAGCGGGAGCGCGCGGCCTTTGTCGCACAGATCGCCAGTGCCGAGACCGCCGACGGCATGCGGCGCTTCCTGGCAGGGCGCGCGCGCGAATAGTCTGTAGAGCTTTCCCAGGCAGTTGCAGCAGGTTTCATCCAGACAAACACAAACGAGACCGAACACAGGAGACAGCAATGCAACGCAACCCACTCGCCGTACGTGCCCTGGTCATGGCCGCCGGCCTGCTTGCCGCCGGCACCGCGCTGGCCAAGGACATCCGCATCGCGCACGTCTATGACAAGACCGGCGCGCTCGAAGCCTACGCCAAGCAGACCCAGACCGGCCTGATGATGGGCCTGGAGTACGCCACCAACGGCACCATGACCGTCAACGGCAACAAGCTGGTGGTGATCGAGAAAGACACCCAGGGCAAGCCGGACGTGGCCAAGGCCCAGCTGGCCGCCGCCTACAGCGACGACCGCGCCGATATCGCGGTCGGCCCCACCTCTTCCGGCACCGCGCTGGCGATGCTGCCGGTGGCAGAGGAATACAAGAAGGTGCTGCTGGTCGAACCCGCGGTGGCCGACTCGATCACCGGCGACAAGTGGAACCGCTATATCTTCCGCACCGGCCGCAATTCGTCGCAGGACGCAATCTCCAACGCCGTGGCGCTGGACAAGCCGGGCGTGCAGATCGCCACGCTGGCGCAGGACTACGCTTTTGGCCGCGACGGCGTCAAGGCCTTCAAGGGCGCGCTGAAGAACGCCAGGATCGTGCACGAGGAATACCTGCCGACCAGTACCACGGACTTCACCGCAGGCGCGCAGCGGCTGTTTGATTCGCTCAAGGACAAGCCAGGCCGCAAGGTGATCTTCATTATCTGGGCCGGTGCCGGCAACCCGTTCAAGATCGCGGATCTGGATCCCAGGCGCTACGGCATCGAGATTGCCACCGGCGGCAACATCCTGCCGGCGATGGCCAGCTACAAGAACTTCCCGGGCATGGAAGGGGCCACGTACTACTACTTCGGCATCCCCAAGAACAAGGCCAATGAGTGGCTGGTGTCCAACCACTACAGCAAGTTCAAGGCGCCGCCCGACTTCTTCACGGCCGGCGGCATGACCGCGGGCATCGCGCTGGTCGAGGCGCTGAAGAAGACCAGCGGCGAGACCGGCACCGAGAAGCTGATCACGGCGATGGAAGGCATGTCATTCGACACCCCCAAGGGCAAGATGACCTTCCGCAAGGAAGACCACCAGGCCATGCAGTCGATGTACCACTTCAAGATCAAGGTGGATCCGGCCTTCGCCTGGGGCGTGCCTGAGCTCGTGCGCGAGATCAAGCCCGAAGAGATGGCCGTGCCCGTGCGCAACCACCGCTGATGAACGCGCCAGCCTCCTTCGCCCGGTCCGTGCCGGCGCCGTCGCAGCCGGCCGCCGGGCACGCCGGCGCGACTGCCGTCGGGGCGCAGCCGCTGCTGGAGACGCGCGGCCTGACCATCCGCTTTGGCGGCCACGTGGCCGTCAATGCGGTGTCGTGCGCGTTCCGGCCCGGCGAGCTGACCTGCATCGTCGGCCCAAACGGCGCCGGCAAGACCACGTATTTCAACCTGGTCTCGGGCCAGTTGCCGCCCACGGCCGGGCAGATCCTGCTGGATGGCGAGGACGTGACGCGCCTGCCGGTGTCGCAGAAGACGCGCCGCGGCATCGGCCGCGCCTTCCAGCTGACCAGCCTGTTCCCGCAGCTGTCGGTGCTGGAGAACGTGCGCCTGGCGGTGCAGGCGCGCCAGCAGCGCGGCCTCGACCTGTTCTCGATGTGGACCAGCCACCGCGACGTGCAGGCGCAGGCCATGGCGATCCTGGAGCGCGTGGCGCTGGCCGGCAAGCGCCAGCTGACGGTGGCCTCGCTGCCGCACGGCGACCAGCGCAAGCTGGAGGTCGGCATCCTGCTGGCGCTGCAGCCGCGCGTGTTCATGTTCGACGAGCCCACCGCGGGCATGAGCGTTGATGAAGTGCCGGTGATCCTTGACCTGATCCGCGAGATCCGCCAGGACCGCAGCAAGACCGTGCTGCTGGTCGAACACAAGATGGACGTGGTGCGCTCGCTGGCCGACCGCATCATCGTGCTGCACAACGGCACCCTGGTAGCCGACGGCGACCCGGCCGAGGTGATCGCCTCGCCGGTGGTGCAGCAGGCTTACCTGGGCATGCCGGAAGAGGAGGGCAGCCATGGCTGACGCACAAGCAACCGGGCCGATCCTGCGGCTGCAGGGCGTGCAGACCCATATCGGCCCGTACCACATCCTGCACGGCGTGAGCTTCGAGGTGCCGCGTGGCGGCGTGACCATGCTGCTGGGGCGCAACGGTGCCGGCAAGACCACCACGCTGCGCACCATCATGGGCCTGTGGCAGGCCAGCGCGGGCACGGTGACCTTTGACGGCACCGACATCACGCGCCACAGCACGCCCGCGATCGCGCAGGCCGGCATTGCCTACGTGCCGGAGAACATGAGCGTGTTCTCCGACCTGACCGTGGCCGAGAACATGCGCCTGGCAGCGCGCACCGGCGCCATCGACGAGCGCCGGCTGGACTGGGTGTTCCGCATGTTCCCGGCGCTTAAGACCTTCTGGCAGCAGCGCGCCGGCGTGCTGTCGGGCGGGCAGAAGCAGATGCTGTCGGTGGCGCGCGCCATCATCGAGCCGCGCCAGCTGCTGATCGTCGACGAGCCCACCAAGGGCCTGGCGCCGGCCATCATCCAGAACATGATCCATGTGTTCCGCGAGCTCAAGCAGACCGAGGTGTCGATCCTGCTGGTGGAGCAGAACTTCCATATGGCGAAGTCGGTGGGGGATACGGTGGCGGTGATGGACGATGGGCGGACGGTGCACACGGGAACGATGGCGGCGCTGGCTGAAGACGAGTCTCTGCAGCAGAAGCTGCTGGGGCTGTCGCTGGCTGCGCACCAGTAAGGCGGGACAATACACATGACCACTTCAACGACTTTGCCGGCCGCCGCACCGTCGGACCTGCCCAAGGTGCGCCTCGACTGGACCCCGCTGGCGCTGGCGCCGCTGCTGATGCTGCTGGCCTATCCGCTGGTCGGCAGCCCGTCGACCTGGCTCACGCTGACCATTGCCGGCCTGGCGATGGGCATGATCATCTTCGTCGTCTCCTCCGGCCTGACGCTGGTGTTCGGCCTGATGGACGTGCTCAACTTCGGCCACGGCGCCTTTATCGCGCTGGGCGCCTACGTGGCGGCGTCGGTGCTGCTGCCGATGGCGGGCTGGGTCGAGGCCGACAGCCTGGCGCAGAACCTGGCCGTGTTTGCGCTGGCAATCGCGGCGGCCATGGTGGCCGCGGGCGCGGTCGGGCTGTTCTTCGAGCGCGTGGTGGTGCGCCCGGTCTACGGCCAGCACCTGAAGCAGATCCTGATCACGATGGGCGGCATGATCGTGGCCGAGCAGCTGATCAAGGCAATCTGGGGCCCCGAGACCATCGCGCTGCAGGTGCCCACCACTTTCCGCGGCGCGGTGCTGCTCGGCGATGCCGCCATCGAGAAATACCGGCTGATCGCGATGGCGCTGGGGCTGGTGATCTTTATCGCCATGCTGTTGCTGCTGAATCGCACCCGCATCGGCCTGCTGATCCGCGCCGGCGTGGAGAACCGCGAGATGGTCGAAGCGCTTGGCTACCGCGTGCGGCGCCTGTTTATCGGCGTGTTCGTCGCGGGTGCGGCGCTGGCGGGGCTGGGCG
>NZ_JBYSZW010000063.1:34972-44369 GCF_058787575.1 Cupriavidus sp. FW305-3-2-15-C-LB2 | reverse complement strand
GCGGGGGCTAGGGCTGCTGGAACTGCGGGGCCTGAGGCGTCCGGTCCAGCGGGGACAGGCGTTTGTTGCATCGCTCAAGCATAATGTAGGCCTGCCGTCGGGAACTACAGCTTGTCAGGGAAACATTGTCCGGTGAACGAAACAATCCAATGGAATGATTGGGAAGCGTTCTGCTGCGTGGTCGAGCAGGGGACGTTCACGGCCGCGGCGGAGCAGCTGGACTGCCCCAAGTCGCGTGTCTCGGCCGCAGTGGCGCGGCTGGAAACCGCCATCGGCGCCAAGCTGCTGGAGCGCACCACGCGGCGCATGCGCCTCACGGATGCTGGCAAGGCGGTCTACCGCGATGTCGCCCCCTTGTTTGCGCGCCTGCGCGAGATCCGCCAGGAAACGCTGGCGCGTGAGGAGCGCGTACAGGGCGTGCTGCGCATCGCCACACCCTATGAGTTCGGCGCCCAGCAACTGGGTGGCGTGATCTGCCGCACGCTGGCGGCGCATCCGGCGCTGGACGTGGCCGTGGAAATCACCCAGGGCCTGGTCGACCCGATCCGCGACGGGTTTGACGTGGCCTTCGTTGTCGTCGATACCGACCTGCCGGACTCCGGCACGGTGGCGCGCCGCATCTACCATGTCGAACGCGGCCTGTTTGCCGCGCCGGCGCTGGCGGCCAGCCTGCCGGCGCAGTTGCGCCCGGAAGACCTGGCCAATATGCCGACGCTGACCACGCCCGGCGACACCGTCTGGGAATTCACCCGCGACGGCCAGACCGTGTCCGTGCCTATCCGTCCGCGCATGCAGACCCACAACGCCGAACTGCGGCTGCAGGGCGCGCTGGCGGGGCTGGGCATCGCCCGGCTGTCGGTCATTTATTGCGAGGCCGAGATCGCGCAGGGGCGGCTGGTGCGCGTGTTGCCTGACTACCCGCTGCCGCCGCTGCGCGTGTTCGCGCTGCTGCCGGACCGGCGGCTGCAGCCGCGCAAGGTGCGGGCCTTCATGGAAGCGATCGAATCGATGATGGTGTCCGAGCTGGAGCCCGAGGCGGGCCTGGACGGGGGGATGGGGGCGGAAGCAGCCGCGAGCGGGCAGGCTGAAGGAGAGGCCCGCACGGCGGGTTGAGGGCGCTGGCGGGCGGCCACGGCCGGGGCCGTGGCAACGGAAAGGGCAGGAGCTCAGGCGCCGTCGGTGAATGCGTCGCGGCGGTCGGTGGTCCTGGCGCCGTCAGTGAACGGGTCGGCCTTGCCCAGCCTGGCGCCGTCCAGGAACGGATCGGCCTTGCCGGCGTGGGCGATGCTCCCGTCCAGGCGGGCGATGTCTGAAACGGGTTCGGAGGCGTGGGCAGCGGCCGCGGCAAACGACAGGGTGACGGCGCACAGCAGGGAAAGCGCCAGGCTGCGGCGTTGGGCGATGGTCTTCATGGTGTGTGGTCCTTCTCAGGCAGGGTGCGTGGCGGAAGCGCCACGGTGCCTGCAATGTAGGACTTCACACGGGGCAGAAAAAGGGTCAATTCTCGACACACTGTCCAGGGCTCTGGACAATGTGCCGAGCCGCCGCTGGCTCAGTAGTGCATGCCGAAGATGCTGGCGCCCAGCCGCGCGATCACCATCAGCAGGATCTGCGCGATCACGAACAGCACCAGCGGCGAAACATCGAAGCCGCCCAGGCGCGGTACCACGCGCTGGATCGGGCGCAGCACCGGCGCGGTCAGGTGGTCGATGGCCGGGGTGATCGGCGAATGCGGGTTGACCCACGACAGGATCGCCATCAGCAGCGTGACCCACATTACCAGGCTGATCGTCCATTTCAGCACATAGAGCAGGGCGGTCAGCAGCATGGCCGGCAGGAAGCCGAGCAGGTCGATGCCGCTGAGCAGCGCGACCAGCACCAGGAACACCATCGCGGTCAGCCATGCGCCCACCACCGTGGCCCAGTCAATGCCGCCCACCCCGGGGATGACCCGGCGCAGCGGGCGCACCAGCCAGTCGGTGATCTGGAACACCCCCTGGGACACCGCATTGCGCGTAGGCAGCCGCGTGAGCTGCATCCACACGCGCAGCAACAGCGCCATGCCGAACAGGGTGAAGACGGTATCCAGCAGGAAGAGAGCGATTTCCGAGAACATCGGTGCGTTTTCCGGTGACGGGTGAAGGTGTCTGCAACCGCACAGATTCTGCCATAGCCTGACGCCGGCACGATGCAACCGTGCGCCGGGCACATGAGCTGGCGGACATGTTTGTGCTGGCGCCTCGGTGCGCGGCCCCTATAATTGCGTGCGCCCGGTTGCGGGACCGGCCGCGCACCCGTGGTATTGCGCGTGGTTCCTGCGCTTTCCTCCTCCTTTGCGCTTTTTCGCCACCTTATGCCCAGCAAGTCCGTCCCGTCCCGGAAATCCACATCGCTTACCAAGGCCGACTTCGAGGCGCTCTCGGATTTCCGCTACCAGTTGCGGCGTTTCCTGCGGTTTTCCGAAGATGCGGCGCGCGCGGAAGGGCTGACCGTGCAGCAGTACCTGCTGCTGTTGCATATCCGCGGCTGTGCCGACAAGGACTGGGCCTCGATCGGCGAACTGGCGGAACGGCTGCAGGCCAAGCAGCACGGCGTGGTGGCGCTGGTCAACCGCTGCGAGGCGGCGGGGCTGGTCAGGCGCCGGCTCAACCCCGAGGACCGCCGCGTGGTGCAGGTACACCTGCTGGCCAAGGGCGAGCGCTACCTGAACCGCCTGGCGATGCTGCACCGGACCGAGCTGGAATCGCTGCGCGGCGCTTTCCGCGTGGCCCGCATCACCCAGTTCAACGACGACGGCGCCGAGCGCGCCTGAGCCGCGGCAGGCCTGCACTGCCAGCCAGTTACAGGCAGTTACCAATCACAGGTTCCGGTGACACCCGCTGGCTGCCGGCGGCCCTAGACTCGCGCGCATTCCCCAACACGCGCAGAGCGCAGGAGTCCTGACATGTCCATCCCCCTTCGTTCGGTTGTGCTTGCGGTGCTTGGCGCCGGTGCGCTGGCCGGGTGTGCCACGCCGTATGGCTACGACAACGGGTATGGCGGAGGGTACGGCGGCAGCTACGGTGGCGGCTATAGCAGCAGCGGCTACGGCACCAGCGGCTATGGCGGCAGCACCACCATCAGCGGCTACCCGGCGCAGCAGGGCTACCCGCAGGGGTACCCGCAGCAAGGGTATCCGCAACAGGGGTATCCGCAGCAAGGCTATCCCCAGCAGCCGTATCCGCAGCAGTCATATCCGGACGGCAGCTACGGCAACAACTACGGCAACCAGGCTTACGGCGTGCGCTACGGCTGGGTCGAGGCGATCGAGGTGGTGCCCGGCCAGCCGCCTTCGACCAGCGGCGCGGGCGCCGTGGTCGGCGGCATCGTGGGCGGACTGCTGGGCCACCAGGTCGGCGGCGGCCGCGGCAATACCGTGGCCACCATCGGCGGCGCGGTTGTCGGCGCGGTGGCCGGCAACGAGGTCGAGAAGCGCACCGGATCCTCGGCCGCGGCTTACCGTGTGCGCGTGCGCACCAGCGACAACGCCTACCTGACGCTGACGCAGTCCAACGCCTACCAGATGCGCATCGGCGACCGCGTCAAGGTCGAGAACGGCGTAGCCGTGCCGTACTAAGTGCCGAACAGCTGCGCGTAGTCCTCGCGCAGCTGGCGCTTGAGCAGCTTGCCCGCCGTGTTGCGCGGCAGGTCCGCGACGAACACGATGCGCTTGGGCACCTTGAACGGTGCCAGTGCCTGGCGCGCATGGGCGATCAGCTCTTCCTCGGCGGCGTCTTCATGGCCGCGCTTGCGCACCACGCAGGCGGCCACTGCCTCGACCCACTTCGGGTGCGGCAGTGCGAACACCGCTGCCTCGGCCACCGCGCCGTGAGTGTACAGACACTCTTCCACCTCGCGGCTCGATACCAGCACGCCGCCTGAATTGATCACGTCCTTGATCCGGTCCACCACGTACAGGTAGCCCTCGGCATCCATATAGCCGAGATCGCCGGAGTGGAACCAGCCGCCGGTGAAGGCTTCAGCGGTCAGTTCGGGCTTGTCCCAGTACTCCGTCAGCAGTTGCGGCGAGCGATGCACGATCTCGCCCAGCTCGCCGGGCGGCACGTCCTGCATGGTCTCGTCGACGATACGGGTCTCGACGTTCAGTACCGGCCGGCCGGCGGAGGCGGGGCGCCCGGCGTGTTCGTCGGGGCCCAGCACCGTGGCCAGCGGCCCGATCTCGCTCTGGCCGTAGCAGTTGTAGAAACGCAGTGCCGGCAGCTTCTGCTGCAGCTCAAGCAGCACCGGCACCGGCATGATCGAGGCCCCGTAGTAGGCCTTGGTCAGCGACCCCAGCCGCGCCGGATCGAAGTCCGCATGGCGCAGCAGCGCGATCCACACCGTGGGCGGCGCAAAGAAGCTGGTGATGCCCTCGGCGTGGATGGTGCGCAGGCAATAGCCGGCCTCGGGGCTGTCGGCGATCAGCGTGGTGCCGCCGCACAGCAGCAGCGGCATCAGGAAGACATGCATCTGCGCCGAGTGGTACAGGGGCAGCGCGGCCAGCGAGTAGTCCGATTCGCGGATATCGCAGGCGGCAATGGTGCTGACGTATTCGGCCAGCAGCGCGCGATGGGTCAGCACGGCACCCTTGGGGGCCGAGGTGGTGCCCGAGGTGTACAGGATCTGCGCAGGTGTGGTGTCGGTGAGCGAATCGGACACCGGTGCCGCGGGGCCGCTGGCGGCGGCTGCCAGTACATCGCGCACCTTGCCGCCGTGCAGCGTGCCGCTGACCTTGCAGGGCAGGCCCTCGACGCGGTCGGCCAGCGCCGGATCGGCAAAGATTGCGCTGGCGCCCGACTGCGTGACGATGTACTCGGCCTCCGCGCGCGTCATCGAGAAATTGACCGGCACATGGATCAGGCCGCTGCGCAGGCAGGCCAGCCACAGCAGCACATAGGCGTCTGAGTTCTTGCCGAAGGCGGCCACGCGGTCGCCGGGGCGCAGGCCCCATTGCGCCAGCGCGCCGGCCACGCGCGCCGCGGCCTGATCCAGTTGGCGATAGGTCCAGGCCCGTTCGCCGAAGCGGATCGCGGTCTTGCCCGGGCTGCGCCGCACGGCGCGGGCAATGGCGTCGGGAATGGTGTTGCGCAGGGCGCGCTGCTGCTCTGACTGCATGGTGTGGTCTCCATTGTTATGGTGGGGCCAGCAAGTCTTGAAGCCAAGCGCCGAGGATAAAGGCTGCCGCCCGGCCATGGCAAGGCGGCAGCGTCTCGGGGTGGGACTACAGCGCGTCGGGGTGGACTACAGCGCTTCCGACAGGAACACCAGCGCGCGCCCGTGGGCCAGCGCGGCGCTGGGCTGGTGGTAGGAGCCGCGCGCCCAGCAGTTGAAGCCGTGGTCCGCACCCTGGTAGACGTAGATCTCGCTGCCGGGTTTGCCGGCCATGGCGTCGCGCACGCCTTGCACGGCCTCTGGCGGGATGTGCGCGTCGAGCGCGCCGTAGTGGAACTGCACCGGCACACGAATGTTCGCCGCCTCTTGCAGCTGGTTCTGGATGCCGCCGCCGTAGTAGGGCACGGCCGCATCCACCAGCCCGCGCGCCGCGCTCAGGTACGACAGCAGGCCGCCGAAGCAATAGCCCACCGCCGCCACCTTGCCGGCGCCGGTGTGCTGGCGCAGCACCTGCACCGTGGCGGCGATATCGTCCAGCGCGGCGGTGACATCCACCGCCTTGCGCAGCGCCATGCCGCGCGCCATGTCGTCGCCTTCGTAGCCCAGTTGCAGGCGTGGCGCCTGGCGCCAGAACACGTCCGGCGCCAGCACCGCATAGCCGTCGGCGGCGTACTGGTCCGCCACGGCGCGGATATGCTCGTTGACGCCGAAGATCTCCTGCAGCAGCACAATGCCCGGCGCGCCGGGCTGCACGCCTGCCGGCGGCAGGCTCAGGTAGGCATCGAAGCTGCCCGCGGCGGTGTCAACGCGGATCCACTGGCTGTCGGGGATGGCTGTCATGGGGAAAGGCTCTCCGGAAGGGGGCTGAACAGGAAAGCTGCAAGTTTGCCACTGCGCGCCGCTTCGTGCAGGGCAGGGCGCCCTGCTGCTGCCGTCAGTACGCGCGCGACTGCTGGTAGCGCTTGTTCCAGTTGTCGGTGTAGGCCCTGACCACGGCGGCGTCGCCGCGGATCAGCATGCCGTTCTCGGCGTTGCGCTCCTGCGCCGACTTGGTGAAGTTGAACGATCCGGTGAAGACTGCCTGGTCGTCGAACACCATCACCTTGTTGTGCGCAATCGCGGGTTTGTTGTCGATCACCACCGGCACGCCGGCATGCTTGAGGTAGGTGGCACTGGTATAGCGCTCGGACTGCTGGCTCTTGTCCAGGATCACGCGCACGTCCACGCCGCGCCGGTGCGCCTGTGCCACGGCCTCGGCAATCGGTGCGCTGGTGAACGAATAGGCCTGGATCAGCAGGCGATGGCGCGTGCTCCGGATGGCATTGATCAGCAGCGCCTGGCAACTCGCGCCATCGGGCACGAAGCACAGCGTGTAGCCGCTGCCATCGGCAAACGGCTTGGCCGGCACCGGCTTCGCATCCGGCGGCTGGGCCGGCTTGCCGGTGCGCGCGGGAAAGTGGTTGGCGACGGCCTCGTTGAAGGTCTCGCTGATGCTGTTGGCGATGGTGTCGGTCACCTGGTCGAAGGTGGAAGCCGAGCGGGCGTGCGCCAGTAGCGCGAAGGGACTGAACGAGGTGAAGGCCGACACGGCGGCGGCCAGGCCCAGGCCCAGCACGGCCCGGCGAATGAATCTGTAAGTCACGGCGGATCTTTGCGTCGGTGAATGACGGCATGCGCGCGCCGCGCGCCGCATGCTGTCGGGGCGGGTTCGCAGCGTAGCAGCCGCATACGCCACTGGCAAAGCGTGATTGTGTAACAGGATCTGCGGCCGGCTATCCGGTGCAGCATCGCTGCACCGCCGCTGCCCTTGGGACTATCCGCACCCGCGCCTATGATGGATGGAACCCCCGCGGGTCCGCCCGCCAAGGAGAGGGATATGAGCAACCATACCTACAAGCTGGTCGAGATCGTCGGATCTTCACCCGATGGCTGCGACCAGGCCATCCAGAGCGCCATTGCCAAGGCCGGTGAAACCATCAAGAACATCGACTGGTTCGAAGTGGTGGAAACGCGCGGCCACATCACGAACGGCAAGATTGCGCACTACCAGGTCACGCTGAAGATCGGTTTCCGCGTGAGCTGAGTGCGGCGCCGCGCTTGCGCGGCGGAATTGCGCGACGGCACGGGCTGCGCTGCCTGTGCGGATTGGTGCGCGTGCTCGCTCCAGATGCAGCCTTCGGGATAAAAAAATCGGCCGACGCGAGACTGCCGTCGGCCGGGTGCAGGGAAACCTGGTGTCGTCAGCCCAAACGCGACCAGCTCAATCGAACTGGTACGAATAAGTCATGTTGATCCGCGGCGACCGACGGCTTGCATTGGTCGGCTTGTCACCTACCGGTTGTGCCACCGACAGATCCAGCGTGTAGTAGCGCCGGTCCGAGAAGCGCGCGCCAATGGCTACCGATGACAGGCTGCGGTGCGACAGCGACACGCTGTTGGAAAACACGCGCGCCACGTCGGCCGACACATAGGGCTGGATGGTGCGCAGGTAGGTCATGTCGGGCAGGAACAGGCGGCTGATTTCCGCCGAGGCCCCCCAGCCCTTGTCGCCCGCCACTTCGCCGGCGGGATAGCCCAGCCCGAAGAAGCGTCCGCCGAAGCTGATCTGCTCGCCCGAGGCCAGGCGGTCGCCGCTGTACTGGCCCGCCGCGGCCACGGTAAGGCCGAAGCCCGCCGGCAGGTCTTTCGACTGCGACAGCAGCAGCCGCGTGCGGAAGAAGCTCAGGTCGTTGGTGTTGTTCTGGCGGCTCGCGCCCAGCGCATCGAAACCCTTGTACAGGCCGAGCGTGGCATTGCGGCTCACGCCTTCGCCGCGCTGCGCGTAGGTCAGCTCCGCGGTGCCCACGCGCACGTTGGTGCCCAGCGTCACGCGCGTGCCGGTGGCGGTGTGGGTGTAGCGCTCGAACTGGTCGGCGCCGTAGAAGCCGCCGGTCAGCGTGAGCGTATGCGCGTTGGACAGCAGCAGCGGATAGCTGAGCGAGCCGCCGATGCGCTTGGTGTCGTTGACGTAGCGCGGATTGAACCCGATCGCCTCCAGCGTGGCGTTCTGCGGCACGCCTCGGTAGTGCGAGGCATTGAGCCGCGCGATCATGCCCTCGGTGCCGAGCGGCTGCGCGTAGCTGGCGGCGTAGTACTCCTCGTTGTCGCGGCCCTTGGGGAACAGTGCCGACACCGAGATCTGCTCGCCCAGCGGCGTCAGGCTGTTGCTGGTCGCGGTGGCAATGGCGCGCAGGCCTGGCGACATGTATTCGATGCCGGTGCCGAAGGTGAACGGCTTGCGCTTGACGTCGAGCACCATCTCGCAGGCGCCGTCGGTGGTGGTCGGCGGCTGCACCGTGGCCGCCACCTGCAGCCCGGGCTGCAGGGCCAGTGCATTGACGTAGTGTTCGAAGCGGTCCTGGCGTAGCGGGCGGTCCTGCTGCAGCTTCTCGGCAATGGCGCGCAGCCGGCCCTCTGCCGGGCCCGCCTTGCCTGTGACCGTCACCTTGGCCACATAGCCCTCGACCACGGTGATCAGCACATCGCCGTTGGCAAAGTCCTGCGCCGGCACGAAGGCAAACGAGAGCGGATAGCCGCGGTCCTTGTACATCTGCGTCACCGTGTTGGCCGCTTCCAGCAACTGCGCCACCGTGATCTCGCGATTGGCCAGCGGCTTGAACTGCGCGGCTACCTCCTCGAACGGCAGCGTCTTCGCGCCTTCGATGCGAAAGCGGCGCGGTGTCAGGCGTGCATTGAGCAGGTCCTGCATGGCCGCCTGCGGCCGTTCGACCTGCACGGTCACGCTGCTGTCGGGCCGGGCCGGAGCAATCTTCGGGAGCGTCTGGGTTGGGTCGCCCTGGACCGGGCTGCGCGGATCGGCCTGGGCCAGGCCGTGATGGAACGCGCCGACGCTGACCAGCAGCGCGGCAACGCGATGACGTGCACGCATGGCAAAACCCCTGTAAGGAAATACTGCGGCTATTGACGTCGCGTGCCACTGGCGCGGGGATTGCCGCTACCCCCGTGCGCCTGCTGTCCGATGCCGCCGGTTCAGCGCGTGGCCGCTACGTTGAATCTGGTGTGCTCCGCTGCCCGCGATCAGGCGATCGCCAGGGCAGAGGCTGAGGCTGGATTACTTCTGGCCGAGCGCGCCGGTCAGGCCGCCCAGCAGGCCGCCAACCAGGCCGCCGATGGCGCCGGTGGCGCTGGTGGTCGAAGTCTTGCTGGTGGTGCTGCCCGCGGTGGAGGTGGCGCCGCCGGTCACGGC
>NZ_JBYSZW010000063.1:0-34962 GCF_058787575.1 Cupriavidus sp. FW305-3-2-15-C-LB2 | reverse complement strand
CCGGGGGCCCACAACACTGGTGACGGGGGCCAGCGGGCTGGTGGTGCCAGTGCCCGCCGCGGCGCCGGTGACGCCGCCTACCACGCCATTCACCACGCCGCTGACCGCGGTGGTGACCGGTACTGGCGGCGAACCTGTGCCGCCGCCGGTGGCACTGCCAAGGCCGCCAGTGATGGAGCTGACCAGGCTGGTGACAGGCGCCAGCGGCGAACCCGTGCCGCCAGCGCCTGCACCGCCAGTCAGCCCCCCGGCCAGCGCAGTCACCGGTGCCAGTACCGGGCTCAGCGCGCCCAGGCCGCCGCCGCTGGCGGGCCCGTTCGCTGCGCCGCCCAGCGATGCCACGGTCGTGCCGGTGGCGTTCACCACGCCGCCGACGCCCGAGATCACCGGCGTGTTGGTCTGTTGCAGCGTGGTGCCGGCCGTCGCGAGCGCACCGCCCACGGCCGCCAGCAGGCTGGTGGTCGGTGCGCCCAGGCCCGTGGCCGCGCCGAGCGTCTGTGCGGCGCCGGTCAGCTGCGAGGTGATCGGCACGATCAGCTTGCTGGTGGTGGTGGTCACCTGCTCGACCGCGCCGGTCGACAGCACCGTGGTCAGCGTTTCGCCAGTGCCGCTCACCGTTTTGCCCAACTCGTTCACCACCGTGCCCAGCGGCGAGGTCAGCGGCGCCAGTGGCGCGAGCTGGCCGGTGCCAAGGCCACTGACGGCGGTACCGGTGCTGGATAAGGTCTTGCCAAGTTCGGTGACCACGTTGCCGGTGCTGGCTACCGTGGTGCCTACCGGATTATCCGAGTTCGGCATGCTGCCCAGGCCCGATTGCAGGCCCGTGGCCAGTGCCCCGATGGCATCGCCGGCGGAGGCTACGGCGTCGCCCAGGCCGGTTTGTGTCTGGGTCGGCACCAGCGGCAGGTTGCTGCTGCCGAGCTTGTCGCCAAGATCGCTGACCGTCTTGCCGGTACTGTCGAGCACCTTGCCAGTATTGTTGATGACCTCGGCGGTCGGGGTCCGTGCGGTGGGCGTTTCGCCGCCGCCGGTATTGCCGCCATTGTTATCGCCAGTGCCACCCGTGCCGCCGCCCGTGCCACCGGTACCACCGCTGGCCACGTCGGTGCTGCCGCCGGAGCCGCCCATGCCGCCAGTGCCATCGGTACCCGTAGTCTTGGCGCCGCCATTGGTGCCCGCCGTGTCGCTGGTGCCCATGGAGGTCGATCCGCTGCCGCTGGCGCAGCCACCCAGGGCCAGCAAGGTTGCGAGGAGTGCCGTTACGGCGAGTTGTTGTTTGCGCATGTTCTGTTCCCTCATTCCCGTCGTTTAAATCGCTCGGCCGCGCATCGCGTTCGTTTTCTGCGTGCGGCGGTGACGGATATGGCGCAATCGGTATGCCAGCGCTGCGACGCGTCCTGGAGCGGACCCTGCGGAAGTCGGGGGTGGTGCCCGCAAAGCCTTGCCGGGCGCGGATTCCAGGGAAGCGGTGGGACCTGCTTGCGGCGCTGCCGGGGATGGGGTGTCAGGGCGGCTGCGCGTTACGCGTTACGTAACGTGTGTCGTCTGCAGGGAACAAGACAGCCGGAACGGCGGGCTTGCGACGATGGCGATCCAGCCAGGCAAGCGCGCCGTGCCGCGCACTGCCACGGCCTCCCGCCACGGTCATCCGCGCCTCCGTGTTCCCATGTTCCCGGAACACGTTACGTAGCACGTAACACCTCAGGTCCGCGCCGCAACGGCATTTGTGTCCGGCCCGCAGCTACCCCGCATCACCCGGCAATCCGCGCCAGGCAAGGCTTGCAGCGCCGCGGCCGGTTCCGTGCCGGCACCGCTGGCGCCGCTGGCACGCGCCTTGCCATTGGTTGTCCAGACGCGCCGACGATCTCGCGTTCCACGGTCTTGCCGTTCCGCTTCGGAGCGGTCCGCCAGAGGAACAAAGCGGGACACCGGGGAGGCTCGTCGGCAATCCCATGCGGCGCACATAAGACAAGACGGCCGGCAGCACCGTGGCCAACAAGACAGGAGAAGGGCAATGAAAATCAAGCATCCGTCGCAGCATGGCATGACCTCACTGGCCGCGGCCGGCGTGGCCGCCCTTGCGTTGCTGATGGCAGGCTGTTCGTCCAGCGGTGGCGGCAGCGGCGCCAATCCGCGGCCGAACAGCGGCAACACCGACACGCCGGTCAACCCGGCACCGTCCGCATCGAGCGAGACCACGCCCACGGCCAAGGTGACCGAAGGCGCGGGCAATACCGTGGTGGCCACTGGCAATGCCATCAGTGACATCGGCAAGACTATCCAGGAGGCGCCGCTGCCGTTGCTGCCCACCACGGCGCGCGAAAGCGCCGGCGACGTGGTGATCAAGGCCGGCAAGGCGGTTGGCTCGCTCGGTGCCGGCGTGCGCGATGGGCTGGGGCAGATGGGCTCGGTCGACAACCCGGTTGGCGTGACGGTGGCCAGCACCGGCAACGTGGTCCACGACGTGGGCGAGGCGTTGATCAGCGGCGGCGACCTGGTGTCTGGCCTGGGCACCGAGAAGCTGGCACCGCTGGCACCGGTGACCACCCCGGTGGGTGGCCTGGTCAGGCACGTGGGCATCGCGGTGCACGATGGCAGCTACAAGCTGAAAAGCGTGCTGTCCGAAGGCCCGGTCGCGCAGGTCACGAATTCGGTCAGCAAAGTCATCGTGCCGCTGACCAGCAAGGGCACCGACGGCACGCAGACACTGGGAGCGGCCACGCACCTGGGCGAGCCGGCCAACGGCCTGCTCTACAAGGTCGGCAATACGGTGGCTGCAGGCGGCAGCATGATCAGCAACACCCACGCACCGGTGGTCTCGCCGCTGGGCGGCGTGGTGACTGAGGCCGGCAAGACGGTCGCGGCTGCTGGCGCGCTCCTCAACGGCAATGGTCAGGGTGGCGGCAACCCGCTTGGTGGCCTGCTGGGCAACCTGCCGCTGGCCAAGGCTGGTAGCAACGGTGAGGGCGGTTCCGCGGGCGGCGCGCTCGGTCCCGTGACCGCGCTGCTGGCGCCGGTGACCGGACTGGTCGGCGGGCTGAAGCAAGGCGCACACGACAGCCAGGGTGGCAGCGGTGACCACAAGGCGTTGCAGCTGCCGCTGGTGGGTGGCCTGCTGCGCTGAAATGTCTCATCCCGGCTAGGTGTTTTCACGGTGCGCTGTCGCTCATCACCCCGTCGCAGCGCATCTTTTTATTTTGGCTGGCATTGCGGCCGTATGACCGCAATGCCAGGTTGCAGGCCGGTTCCCGGCCGGTCTGCCTGCTCTTTGACAACCTGTGGACCCGGGCGTGCCGGGTCGTTTCAAACGCGCGTCTTAACCCCTTTGGGTCATTGCTATCACCCGTAGGAGGGGTATGGTTGAGACATTCCATGTCTTAAAAAGAAAGCGCAGCAAGCGTGAAAAGTCGATAAAAGAGCGGGCCACAGAGCACCGTGATAATCGAACGGGGGAAGCGTGATCGCGGCAACAGATCACTTCGGGAGTGGAAATCATGAAACGACTCATTGCACGCTTTATTAAGGATGAGCGCGGAGCGACGGCTATCGAATATGGCCTGATCGTCGGGCTTGTTGCTCTGGCGATTGCCGTCGGCGCTGGCAAACTCGGCACCGAGCTTAACGCCAGCTTCGATCGGCTTTCGGTCACGGTTTCGGGATGGTTCAAGTAAAGCCGAAACCATAAGACCGGCGTGATTGCCGCGCTCCTCTGCGCGGCGACCCTCTACACAGACTTCCTCCACCGGCGCGTTCCCAACGCCTTGCTGGCGGCTGCCGTGCTGGCCCTCGGGCTGTCACTGCTCGCCGGACAGGGAATGGAACTGCCGCTAACCACGCGCCTGATCGGCGCCGGGCTGGGCCTTGCGGTCACACTGCCGGTATATGCCCTCGGGCAGATGGCGGCGGGTGACGTCAAGTTCCTGGTCGTGGCGGGGTTGTTCACCGGGCCGCAAGGACTGGTAGTGGCATGGGTCGTCGGCAACCTGCTCGGGCTGGTGCACGCGCTGCTGGCGCTTGCACTGGGCGGTCGCGCGCCGGCTACAAGTCAAGCCATCGATCACCAGGACAGCGGACCTATTCCTACGGCGCAGTTTTCGCGGGCGCGCGGCATTCCATATGCCGCGTACCTGGCCGTGGGCGTGCTGGCCTGGATGGCTGCGGGCCATTAGCCGGACAGGCTAGTGGCAAGCAGGCTGCGCCGCCGGTCGGCGCGAAAGAACACCAAGGGACCTGGGTTTCAGATGTTGTTGCACGCAAGGGTCAACAGGGGGATCAGCCGGCGCCGCCACGGCGCCGGCAGTGCTGCGATCGAGTTTGCGATCGTGGCGCCGGTGCTGCTCGCCATCGTGATCGGCATCGTCTACTACGGTGTGATGCTGGCGCTGCAACAGGTGCTGACGCTGGCCGCCGAAGAAGGCGCGCGCGCTGCGCTGCGCTATCCAGCGGGCGTTTCCGGCTCAGGCCTCGCGGCCACGCAAGGCGCGCGCGTCGATGCAGCGGCTGCGATGGCGCGCGGCACGCTTCCCACATCCATCAGGAATTTGCTGTCCACCGGCAACGTTGCGCAGGCAGTGCCCTGTGCATCCGGCTCCACCGATGTCTGCGTGCAGGTTACGCTGAACCTTCCCACCACCAACATCCTCCCTGCCGTGCCGATGGTCCCGGTCCCTGCAACGCTGTCAGGCTCGGCAATGGTCCAGCTTTCTCCTGATATCTGAGCCGCCATGCCCCAACGCCCCCACGCCATGCCCATCCAAAGGAATCCCGCATGACCAGCAAGCAGATCCGACTCCTGGCGGTGGTGCTGCTTGGCCTGGCGCTGCTGCTTGCGCTGCTGGCGTGGCAAGTGGGCCGCCAGCCGGCACAGGCGCCCGCGGCATCGACATCCGCCAAACCGCTGCACGCAGTGGTGGTGACCACGCAAGCGGTGGAGGCGGGCAAGCCGCTTGCCGCCGAGGCGCTCAAGGTCGAGATGCTCCCGATCGATCCCACCGGCGCCTACAGCGAGGTGGCACGCGTGACCGGGCAGGTGCCGCTGGTGGCGCTTGGCGCCAACGTGCCGGTGCTCGAAAGCCAGTTGCTGGCTGGCCTGGCCACGCAGGTGCGGGAGGGCGAACGCGCGGTGGCCGTGTCAGTCGATGAAGTCATCGGCGTCGGCAACCAGGTGCAGCCGGGCGACTATGTCGATGTCTTCCTGGTGCTGCGCCGCGACCAGCAGGAGATCCCGGAAAGCCAGGCGCGCATGCTGCTGTCGCGCCTGCGCGTGCTGGCCTACGGCGTCGCCTCGGTCAACCGGCCGCAGAACGCCAAGCCGGAACAGATGATGGCGCGACAGGAGGGCGCCAAGACCGCGGTGCTGTCGGTGCCGCTGGAGCAGGTCAGCCGGCTGGCGATGGCGCAGCAGTCCGGGCGCCTGCTGCTGGCGCTGCGCAATCCGCAGGACGAAGCCATGCCCAGCGACGGCATGTTTGCCGAACCCCCGCCCGCGCTGGCCGCGCGCGCCGGCGTTCCCGCCGAAGCGCCGCGCGCGGCCCCCGACAAGGCCATGGCCGGCGTGATGCTGTCCGGCCTGGCCGCCCCCGCCGGCGCCTCTGCCCCGCGCGCGCCGGTGGCAGCGCCGGCGCCGCGGCCGCTGCAGGTTGCCGCGCCGCCCGCGCCAGCCCAGGCGAGACAAAGCGCAGGCGTGGAAGTCATTCGCGCGGGCAAGCGCGAGATCGAATAAGAACGTGGGCGCCGACTTTATGCATATCCAGAAGAAACCAGCCCATTCGACGGCCCTGCGCCGCAGGCTGATGCAACTCGCGCTGGCCGCGATGCTGGCCACTACCGCGTGGTGCGCACTGGCGCCGCGCGCACAGGCGCAGGAAGCCGTGAACGCGCGCCAGTTGCGCCTGCTGGCCGGCGCGCAGAAAGAGATCCGCAGCGCGCAACCGGTGGAACGCGTCGCGGTGGGCAACCCGGCGGTGGCCGACGCGCTGGTGCTGCGCACGCGCGGTGCCCCCAGCGTGCTGCTGGTGGCCAAGCAACCTGGCGTGACCGACGTGATGGTGTGGACGCGCGGCGGCGCCGAGCCGCTGACCTACAACGTGCAGGTCGATGCCATCGCGCCCGATGCCGATGGCGCCAAGCTTGGCTATTCCGCCGCCGGTGCCACCATCACCGGGCAGTCGCCCGATGCCTATGCCGCGGCGCGCGCGCAGGCAGCGGCGCGCGCGGCCACCACCGGCAAGACCGATGGCAAGCCCGGCCTGGTGGTGGATCGCTCTACCGTGCCGCTCTCCGGTACCGTGCAGGTCGACGTCAAGGTGGTGGAGATCAGCAAGACCGTGCTCAAGGAAGTCGGTATCAACTTCTTCCGCAACAACTCCGGCTTTGCCTTCGGCACGTTCTCGCCATCGACGCTGAACAAGTTCACCTTTACGCCCGGCAGCGGCGGCGCACCGGGCAGTTTCAGTGCCGACATCGCGTCGCCGATGAGCAATGCCTTCAACCTGGTGGCCGCGTCGCTGACACACGGTATCTTCGCCAATATCAGCCTGCTGGAGGCCAATGGCCTGGCGCGCGTGCTGGCCGAGCCCAGCCTGGTGGCGCTGTCCGGCCAGAGTGCCAGCTTCCTGGCCGGCGGCGAGATCCCGATCCCGGTGCCGCAGGCGCTGGGCACGACCACGATCCAGTTCAAGCCATTCGGCATCGGGCTGACGGTGTCGCCCACGGTGCTGTCGGCCGACCGCATCGCGCTGAAGGTGGCGCCGGAGGCGAGCGACCTCGACCCCTCGCGCGGCATCTCGATCAATGGCGCGGTGGTGCCCGCCATCGTCACGCGGCGCGCCGACACCACGGTGGAACTGGGTGACGGCGAGAGCTTCGTGATCGGCGGGCTGGTCAGCCGCAACACCGTCAGCAACGTCAACAAGGTCCCGGTGCTGGGCGACCTGCCGGTGATCGGTGCCTTCTTCAAGAACCTGAATTTCCACCAGGAAGACCGTGAGCTGATGATCGTGGTCACGCCGCGCCTGGTGAAGCCGCTGGCCAAGGGCGCGCCGGCGGCGCAAGCCGTTGGTGCCGATGGCCGCACCAACGGCAACCCCAATGTATGGGGCTGGTATGTGCTGGGCGAATACGCGGACCCGACTTTGCCGGGTTTCTCAAAATAGCCGCCGGCCGTGCCGGCAGGCATGGCCAACAGCTTGAGGCGGAGAGATGGATTATTTTCTGTTGCACGCAACGCAGGACGAAGTGAAGGACTGGCTGGGCAAGGTCCTGGGCGGGCTGGGCACGCTGGTGGCCGAAGGCGGCGCGCAGGAAGCCTTTCTCGAGCGCGTGGCCCAGCTGCGCCCGGGGCTGGTGTTCCTGCACTTCTCGACGGAACTGGCCGGCGCGTCGGCGCGGCTGGGCGAGCAGCTGCTGCGGCTCTTCCCGGGCCTGCCGCTGGTCGCGGTGGGCCATGCCGACGAGCCCGGCATCATGCTGGCGGCGCTGCGCGTGGGCGTGAAGGACTTTATCGACCTGCGCGACGCGCCGGCCGATGCCGAGGCCGTGGTCAAGCGCCTGGCCGTGCCGGGCGAGCAGGTGCGCCAGGCCGAGTCGGCGCGCCAGGGCAAGATCGTGGCGCTGCTGGGCGCGCGCCCCGGCGTGGGCGTGACCAGCCTGGCCGTGAACCTGGCCGCGGCGGCACGCCGCCACCTGCCACTGAATGAAAAGACCGACGCGCGCGCCGAAGTGCTGCTGCTGGACCTGGGCCTGCCGGCGCGCGACGGCGCGCTGTACCTGAACCTGAGTCCGGGCTTCCACTTTGTCGAGGCGGTGCGCAACCTGCGCCGCTTCGACCAGGTCTTCGTGCAGACCGCGCTGACACGCCACGGCAACGGCGTATGCGTGCTGCCGCTGCCCGCGGCGCTGGGCGAGCTGCGCGACATCTCCTACTCCGAAGCCATCAGCCTGTTGGAGCGGCTGCGCGCGTTCTTCGACATGCAGATCATCGACCTGGGCGGCTTCGGCAATGCCGAGTTCACCGCGCAGATCGTCAAGGCCGCCGACAGCGTGGTGCTGGTGGCCGACCAGAGCGTGGGCGCGATCGTTTCGGCCGCGGAGCTGGTGCATGAGCTGCGCGCGCGCGAGGTGGAGCGCGACGACCTGCACCTGCTGGTGTCGCGCTTCGATGCGCGCCTGGGCGTGGATGCCGCGCAGATCGCGCACCGCGTGGGTGTGCAGTCGGTGGGCACGCTGCCCGACAGCCGCGCACCGCTGGTGCTGGCCATGAACCGCGGCGCGGTGCTGGCCGACGACGATCCGCACGACCCCTATGTGCGCGCCCTGGCCGACCTGCTGGCACGACTGGGCTACCGCGCGGCGCAGGCCAGGGAAACCAGCCTGCTGGCGCGGATGAAGGACAAACTGCCTGAGGCGCTGCGCGCGGTGCGCGTGGCACGCACTGGAACCTGACATGACGCAAGCGATTGAATTCTCCGACAACGCCCCCGCACCGTTTCCGGTCTCGCAGGAATTCCAGAACATCAAGGAAGCGGCGCACGAGCACCTGCTGACCCGCATCGAAGAGCTCGGCGCAGAGTTCGGCCGCTGGTCGCGTACCGCGATCCAGCGCTTTGTCGACCTGGAACTGGAGAGCTTTACCCGGTTGCGCCGCATCCCCATCAACGAGGCCGAGCTGCGCCAGATTGCCGAGGCGCTGACCAAGGAGCTGGCCGGCTTCGGCCCGATCGAAGACCTGCTCAACGACCCCGCGGTGGAAGACATCCTGGTCAACGGCCACCTTGACGTCTACGTGTCGCGCCACGGCGTGCTGGAGCGCATCCCGGTGCGCTTTACCGACAGCGGCCACCTGCTGCGCATCGTGCGCCGCATCCTGGCGCCGATCGGCAGGCGGCTGGACGAGTCCAACCCGATGGTCGATGCGCGCCTGCCCGACGGCGGCCGCATCAACGTGGTGATCCCGCCGCTGGCGCTGGAGGGTCCAGTGGTGTCGATCCGCAAGTTCCGCAAGGACCCGATGACGCCTGCTGACCTGCAGGGGCTGGGCACCATGAGCCCCGAGATCTGCGACCTGCTGCAGGCCGCGGTGCAGGCGCGCTGCAATATCCTGGTGAGCGGCGGCACCAGCTCGGGCAAGACTTCGCTGCTCAATGCGCTGGCCACCTTCGTGCCGACCACCGAGCGCGTCATCACCATCGAGGACACCGCCGAGCTGGCGCTGAACCACCCGCACGTGGTGCGGCTGGAAAGCCGTCCCGGCGGTTTCGAGGGTACCGGCGTGGTGTCGATCCGCGACCTGCTGCGCAACAGCCTGCGCATGCGCCCGGACCGCATCATCGTGGGTGAAGTGCGCGGCGGCGAGGTGCTGGAGATGCTCCAGGCGATGAGCACCGGCCACGATGGTTCGATGGGCACCATCCACGCCAGCAGCCCGCGCGAATGCCTGTACCGGCTGGAGATGCTGGCCGGCTTTGCCGGCTTCCAGGGCAGCGAGGCGAGCCTGCGCCGGCAGATCGCCAACGCCATCGACTTTATCGTGCAGATCGCGCGGCTTTCCAACGGCAAGCGCCGCATCGTCTCGATCACCGAGATCACCGGGCTGGGCGACAACATCATTTCCACCCAGGAGCTGTACCGTCACGAGCCCTACGTGAACCCGGACGGTACCGAGACCGACCGCTGGCTCTCGCTCGGCCTGCTGCCGCACTCGCCCAAGCTGGCACGCATGCGCGGACCGGGCTTCATGCTGGACGACCGCTTCGATGTCTAGCGCCACGCTGCTGCTCGCCGCCACGGCCCTGGTCATCACCGGCCTGGGCCTGCTGCTGCTGGCCAGCGCGCAGGCGCGTGCGCGCCGCGAGCAGCAGCAGGCCTTCCTGCAGGCGCAGACCGAGCAGGTGCGCCTGCGCTATGCGCAGGCGCCGGATCCGGCGCTGCAACTGCCCGCACGCGACCTGCGCCGCCGCTGGGACGACTTCCTGCGGCGTGCCGACCTGGCGCCGACGCGCCGTACCGCCATCGTCTGGATCACGCCGGTGGTGCTGTGCACGCTGGCCGGCGCGGTGGCGGGGCAATGGCTGGGCGCGGTGTCGGCCCTGGTCGTGGCGCTGGCCGTGGCGGCGTTCGCGGCCTGGAACCGCGTGCGCCGCCTGCACAAGAAGCTGTTGTCGCAACTGCCCGGGTTCCTGGACGGCGTGGTGCGGCTGATGACCATCGGCAGCAGCGTGCCGGCGGCGTTCCAGAATTCGATCGCCAATACCGAGGCGCCGCTGCGCCAATGCCTGGTGCAGGCCGTGCACCTGCAGCGCGCCGGCAAGGAGCTGGACCAGGCGGTGCTGCAGGTCGGGCGCGTGTACAAGGTCGAGGAACTGGTGCTGGTGGCTTCCGTGCTGCGCCTGTCGGTGCGCTACGGCGGCCGCGCCGATGTGGTGATGGAGCGCACCGCCGCCTTTATGCGCGACCGCGAACAGGCCCAGCGCGAGCTGATGGCGCTGTCGGCCGAGACCCGGCTGTCGGCGTGGATCCTGGGGCTGCTGCCGCTGGTGGTGGCCGGCGGCCTGTTCATGCTGAACGCGGGCTACATCTTGATGATGTGGAAGGATCCCACCGGCAAGACGATGCTGCTGTCGGCCCTGGCGCTGGAAATTGCCGGGGCCTTCATGCTGTACCGGCTGGCCAAGTCGATCTGAGCGGCATGCCAGCACGCAGACAAGAGCCAACATGGACCGCCTGACACTGATTTCGCTCAGCCTGCTGGCCGCCGCCTGCGGCGTGGGCGTACTGACGCTGCCGCTGTTGCGCGACTGGCGCCAGCGCCGGCTGTCGGCGCGCACCATCGACGGCGCGCTGGCGCGGCAGCGCGCGGCAGAAGCCGCCCAGGCCGCCCACGCCGCAGTCCCCGCCGCGTCGGGCACCCAGGCTGCGGCAAAGGCCGGTGCCGCCGCGCCGCAGGGCAGGGGCGGGGCGGCTACCGCAATCGGGGCACAACTGGGCGCGCGCGTGGGCGAGCGCATCAATGCCCACTGGCTGGATTCGCGCCTCGGGCGCGCGGTGGTGACGCCGGAAGACCAGCAGTTGCTGGAGCAATGTGGATGGTACGGGCCGCAGTCGCGCATGCTGTTTGGCGTGCTGCGGCTGGGGTTGCCGTCGGCCCTGGCGCTCGCCGCCATGCTCTGGCACGTGGGCGCGGGCGCCTTTGCCATCGTCGCGTGGGGCTTCGGCACGTTTGCGCTGGCCTACCTGGCCCCCAAGTGGCACCTGCGCCGCCGTGCCGCGGCGCGCCTGCGCATGGTCGATGACGAGCTGCCGGTGCTGATCGACATGCTGCGCCTGCTGCAGGGCGTGGGCCTGTCGATCGACCAGAGCCTGCAGGTGATCGTGGCCGAGTTCGGCAGCATGCTGCGCGTGCTGGGGCCGGAGCTGGCACGCGCGAACCAGCAGTTTGCCTCGGGACGCTCGCGCGAACAGACGCTCTTGCGCATCGGCCGGCTGTTCGACAGTGAAGACCTGAAGAGCCTGATCACGCTGCTGACGCAGGTGGACAAGCACGGCGGCGCGGTGCAGGAGCCGCTGCGCCAGTTCGGCCTGCGCATGCAGGAGGCGCGCAAATCGCGCTTGAAGGATGAGATCGGCCGGCTCACGGTCAAGATGACCGCGGTGATGGTGGTGAGCCTGCTGCCGGTGCTGCTGATCCTGACCGCGGGCCCCGGCTTCCTCGGGGTGATTCGCATGCTGGCACATATGGGAGGGACGCGATGACGCGCTCAGTCGGTCCGGCGCTGGGCCGGATCTCGAAAACGGCGGCGTGCCTGCTGCTGGCGGCGCTGTCTGGCTGCGCCGCCAATCAGAACGGGGCCGCGGCCATGCATGACCAGGCCGAGGCGCAGGTGGAACTGGCCAAGCTGCGCGACAAGACCGCGCGCGCCGAATACAGCGAGCAGGCGGTCTACCTGGGCCTGATCCGCAAGATGCAGCAGGACGGGCTTTACTTCGCCTCGCTGGCGCATATCGAGGTCTACGTGAAGCGCTTCGGCGCCGGCCCGGAGATCCAGGCGATGCGCGCCGATGCGCTGCGCGAGACCGGGCAGGACAAGGCCGCCACCGATGCTTACCAGCAACTTGCAGCGACGTCGCAAGGCGAGCAGGCCGCGCATGCGCACCACGGGCTCGGCCTGCTGGCGGGGCGCCAGGATGACTTTGCGCGCGCCGTTACAGAGCTGCGCCAGGCCGCCGCGCTCGACCCCGTCAATCCGCGCATCTCCGGCGACCTGGGCTACGCGCTGATGCGCGCCGGCGCGCTGCAGGACGCGCGCGTGCCGGTGATGCAGGCGCTGGAACTGGACGCGCGCAATCCGCGTGTGATCAGCAACGCCGTGGTGTGGCTGATCGCCGACGGCAAGCGCGCGCAGGCCAACGCCATGATGCAAAAGGCCGCGCTGCCCGAAGCCACGCGCAGCGCCATCCGCAAGGAAGCCGACCGCATCGCCCGCGCCACCGCGGCGCGCGACCGCGCAGCGGCCCGTCCTGCGCCGGCAGCGCGGGCGCCATCGAAACCCGCCACCACCGCACCGGCCACCTCGGTGGCGGCCGTGGCCGCAACCGCAGGGGCTACCCCATGACCGCCATGTTCCGCATTGCCATCCCCGCGCTCTGCCTGCTGATGCTGGCGCCCGCCGCGCAGGCGCAGACCGACCGTGCCACGACCGAGGCCGCCGCCACCGGCATGCCGGCAGGCAGCCCGGCGCAACGCGAGATCGGTGCCGACACGCGCGCCATCCTTGCCATCCAGCGCGAAGGCACGCAGGCTGGCCCCATGCTGCCGATGCACGGCGAGCAGGCCGCGCTGGGCTATGAGCGCTACCTGAACAGCTTCCGCTTCGCGCTGCCGGAGTTCTACACGGGGCAGGCCAACGCCAGCACCGCGCGCGCCGGCTCCGCCGGCCAGATGCTGGGCGGCAAATGAGCTTGCGCCAGCCGCGGCCGCGCCGGGCACCTCGATCCGCACGCGGCGCCATCAGTGTGATGGCGGCGCTGCTGATCGCCACCGTGGCGATCGCCGCGCTGGTGTCGATCGACGTGGGGCATGTGTTCATGCGCCAGCGGCAGTTGCAGAACGTGGTGGACCTGGCCGCGATGTCGGCGGCACAGCAGCTCAAGCGAGCTGATAGCGCGGCGAATCTGAACGCCGCTGTGCTGGGTACGGTCAGGAATATCGGTGCGAAGAACGGGTATCCGTCGGGCATTGCAATGGGTTGCGGCGATGCCACCGGTGGCGGCGCGGATGCCATGACTGCCTGTCTTGGCGTGTGGGATCCGGCGAGCGGCGGGCCGAAGCATTTCAGCGCTACGTATGAAGCAACCAAGGTCTCGCCCAATGCCGTGCGCGTGCAGGCAACGCAGACCGTGCCAATCCTGTTCGTGATCGACGGCGGCAGCGGCCGGCAGCTGTTTGCTGAAGCGATTGCCAGCGGCAGTCCGCCGGTGGCGGCGTTTTCGCTGGGTACTGGGTTGCTGGACGTCTCCACCGCCAACAGCATGCTGAGTGTGTTGCTGGGCAATACGGTGAGCTTGTCGTTGGTGGACTGGCAGGGACTGGTCAATACCACCGTGACGCTGGACCAGTTGCGGCTCAAAGCGGGTGTCGGCACGGTGGACCAGCTGTTGAACACTTCGTTGAACCTGCGTGATTTCTATGCGCTGGTGCTTGGCGCCGCTGGCCGCGACGCGCTGCTGACGACGATGCTGGGCAGCCCGCCAACCGCGCTCGGGGCCAGCGGGGCGGCGGCTACGGTGTCACTGGCCAGGCTGCTTGATCTTGGTTTGATGGCGCCTGCGGCATCGTCGGCGGTGGAGGTGGGCCTGAACGTGGCGCAGTTGCTGCTCGCCTCCGCGCAGGTGGCGCGAGGGGATACGTCAGTTGCCCTGCCACTGAACATACCCAATCTCCCGCTTGGCCTGGGGGGCATCAGCGCCAACCTGCGCGTGATCGAGCCGCCGGTGACGGCGGCAGGTCCGGCGCGACAGCTCTCCAGCAACCCGGACGCCTGGCAAACGACCGCAAGCTCATCCCAGGTAAAACTGACCCTGATGCTCCAGATCACCTCAAATATCCTGAAACCGGTACTGGACGCCAACTTGAACGTGCCGCTCTATCTCGATGTGGCCAACGCCACCGCCGACCTGACCAAGCTGCAATGCGCGGCAAATCCTGGGGACCGCCGTGCCACGATGCACGTCAGAAGTGGTCTCGTCACGGCGTGCCTCACCGATGGCTGCACGGGTAGCGATGTGGTGCTCGGCCAGGCTAAGCTGGGGCTGTTCGACATTGCGGACGTGATTGCCACGGACGTCCCACGCTATGGCAGCACGGCTGGCCAGGAGGTCACGCTGGCACCGGGCGGGCATGCGCAAGTTGGTACCGCCGATCCGTTTGGCGGGTTGTTCTCGCAAGTGCTGGCCCTGAAGGTGCGGACCAGGCTGCTGGGCATCCTTAGTGTGCCCATTGATCTCGGCCCGCTACTCGCGCCGGTCGGGGCAGCGCTCGACGCATTGATCCCGCCGCTGCTCGCCAGCCTCGGCATCCAGCTAGGCACCGCCGACCTCTGGGTCCACAGCATCGACTGCAACAATGCCGAACTGGTGTACTGAGCCATGATTGCGCCAAACCGCCTGATGGCAGAAATCGAATGAAGACAGACCGCTGGGCCTACGAAAACCTTGAAGTCTACGTGTGGGAAGGCAAGTACGAGATCGCCGACCGCGTCACGCGTTTCCTGGCGCCGCTGGGCGTGGACGTGATCCGCGCCGGCGCACTCGAAGCCTTGCCTGCCGAGCCGCGCCTGAAGCCCTGCATCGCGGTGATCAGCGTGTCGGTGATCGGCGCGGCGCGCTTTTCGCTGGACTGGGAGGCCGCGCACGGCATGCCGGTGATCTGGGTGGCAGGCCCCGGCCGCGAGGCCGATCCCGGGCGCTTTCCGCCGGAGTACGCGCATATTCTTGCCGATGACTTCACCGGCGCCGACCTGCGCAGTCAGATCGGCAAGCTGCTGCCGCAACTGCTGGCCACGGACGCGCCCGGCGAGCGTGAGGCCGATCTGGTGGCCGGCTCGCCGGCGATGCGCCAGTTGCTGCAGCATGTGGAAACCTTCGCCGACTTCGGCAGCAACGTGATGCTGTATGGCGAAACCGGCGCGGGCAAGGAACGCATCGCGCGCCTGTTCCATGAGCGCAATGGCACCTACGGAAAGGGGCCGTTCGTCGCGGTCAACTGCGGTGCGATCCCTGACGGCTTGTTCGAGTCGCAGTTCTTCGGCCATGCCAAGGGCGCGTTCACCGGCGCCTCGTTCGCGCACCGTGGCTATTTCGAGCAGGCCAACGGCGGCACGCTGTTTCTCGATGAAATCGGCGACCTGCCGCTGTTCCAGCAGGTCAAGCTGCTGCGCGTGCTGGAAGAGAACGTGATCACCCGGCTGGGATCGACCCTGGCGGTCAAGCTGGATTTCCGGCTGGTGGCGGCGACCAACAAGGACCTGCGCGACGCGGTGCGACAGGGGCGTTTCCGAGCCGACCTGTTCTTCCGCCTGGCGGTGATCGAGATGCGCATCCCCAGCCTGGAAGAGCGTGGCCAGGCCGACAAGGTGGCACTGCTGCAGTCCTTCCTGCGCCATATGCTGGGGGAATCCGGCTTCGACGCGCTGCCGCCGATGCCTGACTGGCTCAAGGGCGCGGTTGGCACCGCCTATTTCACCGGCAATGTGCGCGAGCTGCGCAACCTGGCCGAGCGTGTGGGCATCACCGTGCAGCAGACCGGGCACTGGGACGAAGAGCGCATCCGGCCGCTGTTCCGCTCGCTGCATCCGGGTGCGTTCGATGGCGGCGAGCGCAACGACCTGCGTGCCGATACGGAAGAGCGCCGCCGCATCCTGGCCGCGCTCGATGCCAATGGCTGGCGGCGGCAGGACACGGCGGCAAGCCTGGGCATCAGCCGCAAGGTGCTGTGGGAAAAGATGCGCAAGTACCAGATCGCCGACAGCGAGGCCGAGCCGGTCTGACTGCACGGCTCAGAACACGCGCATCAGGACACGCCTCAGGGCAGGCGGATCTCCTTCACGCCGAAGTGCGATTCGCCGATCAGCTCCTTGTCGTATTCGCCGACCAGTTCCACCGTGGTCTGCGCATCCACCGGCTTCTGTGCCGGCCAGAGCTTGGCCTTGATCTTCACCTTCATCTGGCCGGTGCCGTCCGAGAACAGGTAGCGCTCGTCGCCGACGCTGCTGATGATCTTGCCGCGCAGCACGGCCTGCTGGTCGTCCTTGCCATCTGCCTGCAGCGCCTTAACGGTCATCACCGGGACGGCCGACGGGCCGGTGTACTGGGCGCTGGCGCCGGCGGCGGCCAGTCCCAGCACAAGGGTCAGGGCAGTGGCGGTCAGGATGCGTTTCATGTGCGTTCTCCGTAAATTTCAAATTTGGGGCGACTGCATGCATGATGCGCGCGCCCGCCTGAACCGTTGCTGAACGGGCAGTCAGGTCGCAACGCATTATGATGCGGGTTTCGCCTTTGCATCTATCGGATCCCGGATTGCGTTTCCTTCACACCGCCGACTGGCATCTCGGCCGGCTCTTCCATGCGCGCAGCCTGCTGGAAGACCAGGCCCATATCCTCGACCAGTTTGTCGAACTGGTCCGCACCGAACGCCCCGATGCCGTGCTGATCGCCGGCGACGTCTACGACCGCGCCGTGCCGCCGCCTGAAGCAGTGGCCTTGCTCGACGACGTGCTGGGCCGCATCGTCATCGACACCGGAGTGCCGGTGGTGATGATCGCCGGCAACCATGACAGCGCGCAGCGGCTGGAATTCGGCGCGCGGCTGATGCGGGCGCAGGGCCTGCACGTGGCCGGCCGCACGCTGGCCGAGGCGGCCTGCGTGACGCTGCACGACACCCACGGCGAGGTGCGCATCTACGCGCTGCCGTACGCGGAACCGGCGGTGGTGCGCGATGCCATGGGCACCGACCTGCCATCGCATGAAGCCGCGCTGCGCGCGCAGCTCGATGCCATCCGCGCGGTGCATCCGCCGGGCGTGCGTGCCGTGGTGGTGGGCCATGCCTTCGTGGTGGGCGGCGCGGCAAGCGAATCGGAACGGCCGCTGTCGGTGGGCGGCAGCGGCGCGGTGGCTGCGGACCTGTTCGCCGGCTTTGACCTGGTGGCGCTGGGCCACCTGCACCGGCCCCAGACGCTGGGCGCCGGGCGCGTTCACTATGCGGGCTCGCTGCTGAAGTATTCGCTGTCAGAGTGCGCGCACGACAAGTCGGTGTCGCGCATCGAACTGGGCGCGGACGGGGCGGTCGCCATCACGCCGGTGCCGCTGCAGGCGCTGCGCGATGTGCGCGTGGTCGAAGGCGAACTGGCCGCGGTGCTGGCGGCGGGTGTCGATGATCCGCAACGCGATGACTACATCCACGCGCGGCTCACCGATACGGGCGCGCTGCTGGACCCGATGGCCAGGCTGCGGCAGGTCTATCCCAATGCGCTCGCGATCGAACGCACGGTGCTGGCGCGCACCGGCACGGCTTCGGAGGCCGGGCGCAAGTTGCGGCAACTGGGTACCGGCGAACTCTTTGCCAACTTCTTCCGCGAAGTGGCGGATGCCGAGCTGGAACCGGACCAGCGTGCCGTGCTCGACCAGGTGCTGACCGGGATCGCCGCCGCGGACAGGGAGTCGGCATGAGACCGCTGCATTTGACGCTGCAGGCCTTCGGTCCCTTTGCCGCGACCGAGCAGGTCGATTTCACGCGGCTGGGCGAGCAGGCCTTTGTGCTGATCCACGGCCCGACCGGCGCGGGCAAGACCACGCTGCTCGACGCGATCTGCTTTGCGCTGTACGGCGATACCTCCGGCGGCGAGCGCAGTGCGCAGGCCATGCGCAGCGCCAACGCCGCGCCCGCGCTGCGCACCGAGGTGACGCTGGAGTTCAGCCTGGGCGCGCAGCGCTGGCGCGTGGTGCGCTCGCCGGTACAGGAGCGGCCCAAGCAGCGCGGCGAGGGCTGGGTGACCGAGCCGGCCAAGGCCCAGCTGGACCTGCATGACGGCAACGACTGGATCAGCAAGGCCAGCCAGCCCGCCAGGGTCAGCGACGCCGTGCGCGACTTGCTGGGTTTCGACAGTGCCCAGTTCCGCCAGGTGATCGTGCTGCCGCAGGGGCGCTTCCGTGAATTGCTGACCGCCAGTTCGCAGGCGCGCCAGGCCATTCTGGAGCGCCTGTTCCGCACCGAGTTGTACCGGCGCGTGGAAGAGCTGCTGAAGGCCGAGGCCGCCGGCATCCGCCGCGATGCCGAGCGCATCACTATCCAGCGCGACGAAGCGCTGCGCCAGGTTGGGGTGGAATCGGCGCAGGCGCTGGCAGAGGGAATCGAGGCCTTGCAGGCCGAGTTGCAGGCGCTGCAGGGGCAGGAACAGGGCGCGCGGGCCACGCTGGCCGCAGCGCAGGCGGCGCTGGGTGCCGGCGAGCAGGTGGCGGCGCGGTTGCGGGAACGCCAGCAGGCGCAGGCCGCGCACGCGGCGCTGCTGGCGCGCCAGCCAGCCATGGAGCATGAGCGCGCGCGCCTGCACGCCGCCCAGCGCGCCGCGCGTGTCAGGCCGGCACTGCAGGCGTGGCAAGCCGCGCAGCGCGACCAGGCCGCCAGCGCCGTTGCCTTGACGCAGTCTGGCGAGCAGGCGGCGCGCGCCGCGCAACAGGCCACGCAGGCGGCTGCCGCCTTGCAGGCCGAAAAGGCACGCGCTGAAGCGCGCCAGTCCGCGCAGAGGCGGGTTTCGCAGCTGGCAGACATGCTGCCGCGCGCGCAGCAGCTGGGTGCGCAGCTGGCCGCGCTGCAGGCGGCCGAAGCCAGGCAGGTGGCAGCCGCCACCGCGCGCGAACGCGCCGCCGCACAGCTTGCCACGCGGCAAGCCGATGCCGTTGGCGCGGAGTCCGCGCTGGCGCAAGGCCAGCTTGCTGCCGCGCAGGCACAGGCCACGGCGTTGCAGCTGGCCGCGTTGCAGGAACGCGCGCGGCAGCTTGACCGTCATCAGCAAGCTGTCCGGGCACTGGATGCCGCGAACGCACAGGCGGCCAATGCCGCCGCTGCCGAACAGCAAGCCCTGCGCCAGCGCGAGCAGTGCCGCGCCGCGCTGGCCGAAGCGGAAGCCGCCTGGCGCGCCGGGCAGGCCGCGCGGCTGGCCGCAAGCCTGGCAGCGGGCGATGCCTGCCCGGTCTGCGGCAGCACCGCGCACCCGGCACCGGCGCAGCACGTGGCGGCGCCGCTGTCGGACCAGGCGCTGGAGCAGGCCCGCCACGCCGCGCTCGAGGCTGAATCCCATGCGGTGCGCTGCACCGGCCAGCACCAGGCGGCACAAGCTGCCATTGCCCAGGCGCGCGAGCGGCTGGACGAACTGGCGCAGGCGCTGGGCGAGGTCGGCGACGAGTCCGCCCGCAAGCTGAAAGCCGAGATCACGGGACTGGAAGCGGCACTGGCCGAAGGCCGGCAAGCGGCGGCAAGCCTTGCGCAACGCGAAGCCGCCATCGTCAGCTGCCGCACCGCGCTCGCAGCGGCGGACGCCGCCAGCCGCGATGCCACGGCCGGCGCCGAGGCCGCTGCCCAGGCGCTGGCCCACTGCCGTGGCGAATGGCAGGCCAACAGTGCGCAGGTTCCCGAGGATTCACGCGACCCCGTGGCGCTGGGCGAGGCCCTGCGGCAGGCGCAGGCTATGCTCGCCGCCTTGGAACAGGCACTGGCCGCTGCGCAGGCGGCCGAGCGCCAGGCTGCGGCGGACGCGGCCGGGGCACAGGCTGGACTGGTCTCGGCACAGCAGGCACAGGCCCAGGCGTCTAACCGCCTGGCCGAGGCCGAATCCGTGCTTGCAAAGGCGCTCGCGCAGCAAGGCTTTGCCGATGTGCCGGCCCACGCGGCCGCCTGTCTTGGCGACGATGCCATGCAGGCGCTCGACGCGACGCTGCGCGCGTTCGATACCCAGCTGGCCACAGCCGCCGACTGGCGCGAACGCGCCGAGGCCGCCGCGCAAGCGCTGGACGCACCGGATCTGGACGGCCTGCGCGCAGCGCGCGATGCGTCGGCCGCCGCGGTGGAAGCCCTGGTCCGGCAACAGGCCGAGCGCGGCCGTTCGCGCGACACGCTGCTGCAGTGCCAGCTGCGCCTGCAGCAGCTGGACGCGCAGGGGCGCGACATCGAGGCACGCTACGCGGTGCTGGGCCGGCTGGCCGAAGTCGCCAACGGCAACAACCCGCGCCGCATGACCTTCCAGCGCTTCGTGCTGGCCACGCTGCTCGATGAGGTGCTGGAAGCCGCGTCGGCGCGTTTGCTGGCGATGAGCCGCGGCCGCTATGTGCTGCAGCGCGTGCGCGAGCAGGCAGACCAGCGCAGTGCGGGCGGACTGGATATCGAAGTGTTCGACCACGATACCGGCGCGGCGCGTCCGGCCAATACGCTGTCAGGCGGCGAGGGCTTCCTCGCGTCGTTGTCGCTGGCGCTGGGGCTGGCCGACGTGGTGCAGTCGCGCGCCGGCGGCATCCAGCTTGATACGCTGTTTGTCGACGAAGGCTTTGGCACGCTCGATCCCGAGAGCCTGGACTTTGCCATCCGTACGCTGCTGGACCTGCAGCAGGCAGGGCGGCTGGTTGGGATCATTTCGCACGTCACCGAATTGCGTGAGCGCATCGACGTGCGGTTGGAGGTGCGCCCTGGGGTTGGCGGCAGCCGGGTACTGTTGACGGGCGTGGCGACCCTCGCGTAATGCCGCGGGGTTTCCCCGTCAGCCGACGAATACCTGGCGGCAACGAATCGCCATCACTTGCGCTTCAAATGCGCGGGCGGCTGCCCGGGCCAGGCGCACGCGGCGCGACAGCGGGTGCGGGCGGGATGGCATGTTGGCGTCAGCCGGGGCAGGCGCGGGCGATTGCAGTTGATCCTTGCTGGGTTTCAGTCCCCACGCCTGCTGCGTGACATGCAGGATGCGCGCAAGCGCCACTGCATGGGGCGTGGATGAAAACGGGACATGGACGGTGGCCATGACGGGCTCCTCGTTCTTTGTTGCCAGGCTGCCCTACTCAGCCGGGTGGTCCGGTGGCTGCTGTGCGGGTGTTGCCTTGCCTGATTCCACAATAGCGCGTGCGACCCCCGGGCCATATCGAGTGCGAGCCGATTGTGATGTCGGCCCCGTCCTACACACGGGGTGTGCCCGTCACCCGCGCGCGCTAATCGCACAATCTGGTTAGCCGACCGCCCGGTCGGCTTGACCGTCGCCGACGCGCAGGTGTAATCTGTTCATTCTGCGAATTCAAGTTCGTATATCGAACAAATCGGTTAACGAACAACCGGTCCACACGCAAAGACTCACGCAGACTGCTGGACTCGTTCAAATGGGTAGCGCCCCGCGCAGCCCGCCGCGACGAAACTCCTTCCGGCAGGATTACCGGAGACAGCCTTTCATGCGCCGCGTCTTGCGGCCCGCTCCGGTAGCCTGGCGGATCTTCCGACCTGGAACGCAAGTGATCAACAAGCTATACGACTCGGTGGAAGCGGCGGTGGCCGGCATCCACGACGGCGCCACCATCCTGATTGGCGGCTTCGGCCTCGCAGGCATGCCCGCGGAACTGATCGACGCGCTGATCGAGCAAGGCGCGCGCGACCTGACCATCGTCAACAACAACGCCGGCAACGGCGACACCGGGCTGGCCGCGCTGCTCAAGACCAAGCGCGTGCGCAAGATCATCTGCTCGTTCCCGCGCCAGGCGGATTCCTACGTCTTCGATTCGCTCTACCACGCGGGCGAGATCGAGCTGGAACTGGTGCCCCAGGGCAACCTGGCCGAGCGCATCCGCGCCGCCGGTGCCGGCATCGGCGGCTTCTTCACGCGCACCGCCTACGGCACGCCGCTGGCCGAGGGCAAGGAAACGCGCATCATCGACGGCCAGGGCTATGTGTTCGAGACCCCGATCCACGCCGACTTCGCGCTGATCAAGGCCGACACCGCCGACCGCTGGGGCAACCTTACCTATCGCAAGACTGCGCGCAATTTCGGCCCGATCATGGCGATGGCCGCCAAATGCGCCATCGTGCAAGTCAGCCACGTGGTGGAGCTGGGCGAGATGGACCCCGAACACATCGTGACGCCGGGCCTCTTCGTCAAGCGCGTCGTCAAGGTCGCCTGAGCGACAGGTAACAGGAGAATCCAGATGCAACGCCTGACCCGCGATCAGATGGCCGCCCGCGTGGCCAAAGACATTCCCGACGGTGCCGTGGTCAACCTCGGCATCGGCCTGCCGACACTGGTCGGCAACCACCTGCCCGCAGACAAGGAAATCCTGCTGCACAGCGAGAACGGCCTGCTTGGCATGGGCCCCGCGCCCGCGCCCGGCGAGGAAGACGGCGACCTGATCAATGCCGGCAAGCAGCCGGTGACGGTCAAGCCGGGCGGCTCGTTCTTCCATCACGCCGATTCGTTCGCGATGATGCGTGGCGGCCACCTGGACTTCTGCGTGCTGGGTGCGTTCCAGGTCTCAGAGAAGGGCGACCTGGCCAACTGGCACACCGGCGCGCCCGGCGCCATCCCCGCCGTGGGCGGCGCGATGGACCTGGCCATCGGCGCCAAGCAGGTGTTCGTGATGATGGAGCACCAGACCAAGCAGGGCGAGAGCAAGATTGTGCCGCAGTGCACCTATCCGCTGACCGGCATCGGCTGCGTGACCCGCATCTACACTGACCTTGCGACCATCGACGTGACCGCCGACGGGCTGGTCGCGCGCGACCTGGTCGAAGGGCTGAGCTTCGATGAACTGCAGCGCATTACCGGCGTTCCCCTGAAGCTGGCCGCCTGAGCGCCGGCATCACCACACACCAAAACGAGAGAGACACACCATGACCGAAGCCTTTATCTGCGACGCCATCCGCACCCCCATCGGCCGCTACGGCGGCAGCCTGTCCGCGGTGCGCCCGGACGACCTCGGCGCGGTGCCGCTGAAGGCGCTGATGGCCCGCAATCCGAACCTGGACTGGAAGGCCATCGATGACGTGATCTACGGCAACGCCAACCAGGCCGGCGAAGACAACCGCAACGTGGCACGCATGTCGGCGCTGCTGGCGGGCCTGCCGCAAGAGGTGCCGGGCGCCACCATCAACCGCCTGTGCGGCTCCGGCATGGACGCTACCGGCACCGCCGCGCGCGCCATCAAGGCCGGCGAAGCCACCCTGATGATCGCCGGCGGCGTGGAAAGCATGAGCCGCGCCCCGTTCGTGATGGGCAAGGCCACCAGCGCGTTCTCGCGCGATGCGCAGATCTTCGACACCACCATCGGCTGGCGCTTCATCAACCCGGCCATGCGCGCGGCCTACGGCGTGGACTCGATGCCCGAGACCGCCGAGAACGTCGCCACCGACTACAAGATCAGCCGCGAAGACCAGGACCTGATGGCGCTGCGCAGCCAGGAAAAGGCCTCGCGCGCGCAGGCCGACGGCACGCTGGCGCAGGAAATAACCCCGGTCACCATCGCCCAGAAGAAGGGCGACCCGATCGTGGTCGAGCGCGACGAGCACCCGCGCGCCACCAGCATGGAAGCGCTGGCCAAGCTGCGCGGCGTGGTCCGTCCTGACGGCACCGTGACCGCTGGCAATGCCTCGGGCGTGAACGACGGCGCCTGCGCGCTGCTGCTGGCCAGCGAAGCCGGTCTCAAGCAGCACGGCCTGACCCCGCGCGCCCGCATCGTCGGCATGGCCACCGCCGGCGTGGCGCCGCGCGTGATGGGCATCGGCCCGGCACCGGCGTCGCAGAAGCTGCTCAGGCAGCTGGGCATGACCATGGACCAGATCGACGTGATCGAGCTGAACGAAGCGTTCGCCGCGCAAGGCCTGGCCGTGCTGCGTGAACTGGGCGTGGCCGACGACGACAAGCGCGTCAACCCGAACGGCGGCGCGATCGCGCTGGGCCACCCGCTGGGCATGAGCGGCGCGCGCCTGGTGACCACCGCGATGTACCAGCTGCATCGCACCGGTGGGCGCTTTGCGCTGTGCACGATGTGCATTGGCGTGGGCCAGGGTATTGCGATGGTGATCGAGCGGGTCTAAGTCAAGCCAGTTGGAAAGCTGAGGGTGTACTCCCTCTCCCGCAAGCGGGAGAGGGAGCGAGTTAGCGGTAGTTCTTGGAGTGAGCAAGAGATGTCCCTTCCCGTAGCCACGCTCGTGACCGGCGGCAGTTCCGGTATCGGCCGCGCCATCTGTGAAATGCTGCTGGCCGATGGCGTGACCCAGGTGGTCAATATCGACTATGCCGAACCGGCCTGGTCGCACCCGAACCTGACTTTCTTCCAGGCCGACCTGACCGATGCCGAGGCGACCCGCGCCGTGGCCGCGCAGGTGACCTCGCGCTTCGCCGTCACGCGCCTGGTGAACAACGCCGGCGCCACGCGCCCCGGCACCGCCGACACCGCCACCGTCGCCGACCTGGACTACGTGACCGCCCTGCACCTGCAGGCCACGCTGCTGCTGACGCAGGCGTGCCTGCCCGCGATGCGTGCCGCCGGCTTTGGCCGCATCGTCAACATGGCCTCGCGCGCCGCGCTGGGCAAGGCCGAGCGCGTGGTGTACTCCGCCACCAAGGCCGGCCTGATCGGCATGACCCGCACGCTCGCGATGGAGCTGGGCGGCGACGGCGTCACCGTCAACGCCGTGGCCCCGGGCCCGATCGCCACCGAGCTGTTCCGCAAGAGCAACCCCGAAGGCGCCGAACAGACCCGGCGCATCCTGGCCAGCATCACGGTCAAGCGCATGGGTACGCCGGAAGACGTTGCGCGTGCCGCGCTGTTCTTCCTGTCGCCAGACAACGGCTTCGTCACCGGCCAGGTGCTGTACGTGTGCGGCGGCACCACGCTGGGCGTTGCGCCGGTGTAAGCAGCGCGCGTCCCAGGCATCCGCATTCAAGCATTCAACAAGAAGAGACGTTAACCAAGCGTCACGCATGGCGGCCCGTGGCCGGGCCGCCCACCGGATGCGCGCATGTGCGCGCCATCCGTTCGGGAACGGCAATCACGCCATTCAGCACAACCTCCCGCGGTACCCAATCACCGCCGGAACGATATAGCACCGGAGCATTACCGATGAGACAAGATTCCCAGACCTCCACCACGCGCCGCCGCCTGCTTGCCGCTGGCGTGGCGCTGGCCACCACCATCGCCGGCTTTGCCGGTGCGGCCCATGCGCAGGGCGGCTACCCGACCAAGCCGATCACCATGATCGTGCCGTTCTCGGCCGGCGGCACCACCGACATCCTGGCCCGCATCGTCGGCCTGCAGCTGGGCAAGGCGCTCGGCCAGCCGGTGGTGATCGACAACCGTCCGGGCGCGGGCGGCAATATCGGCGCCTCGCTGGCGGCCAAGGCGCCTGGCGATGGCTACACGCTGTTCATGGGCACCATCGGCACGCACGCGATCAACCAGTCGCTGTACTCCAAGCTGCCGTATGACCCGGTCAAGGACTTCGCACCGATCACGCGCGTGGCCATGGTGCCGAACCTGGTGGTGGTGAATCCCAAGGTGCCGGTCAACAACGTCAAGGAACTGATCACCTACGTCAAGGCCAACCCGGACAAGCTGTCGTACGGCTCGTCGGGCAGCGGTTCGTCGATGCACCTGTCGGGCGAGCTGTTCAACTCCATGACCGGCCTGCATATCCAGCACATCCCGTACAAGGGCAGCGCCCCGGCCGTGAACGACCTGCTGGGCAACCAGATCGGCCTGATGTTCGACAACATGCCGTCGTCGTACCCGCACGTGAAGGCCGGCAAGTTGCGCGCCATCGCCGTGACTTCGGCCAAGCGCTCGCCGGCGCTGCCCAACGTGCCGACCGTGGCCGAATCGGGCGTGCCGGGCTATGAAGCCACCTCGTGGTTTGCGCTGTACGCCACCGGCGGCACGCCGCAGCCCATCGTCGACCGCCTCAACGCCGAAGTGGTGAAGATCCTGGCCATGCCGGAAGTGAAGAAGCAGATGGCCGACCAGGGTGCCGAACCCAACCCGGAAAAGCCGGCCCAGCTGGCCGCGTTCATGAAGTCGGAGACGGCCAAGTGGGCGAAGGTGGTGAAGGCTTCGGGCGCTACGGTGGATTGATTCACATACAGGCTGCGCCAAAGAAAAGCCGGTCCCTGTCGGGGACCGGCTTTTTGTTTATGCGTGGGCGGGGACGGCTGCCACTCAATCGCTGCCAAGCTGCAGCTTGTTTTTCTGCCGCTTTTCGATCGCAGATTTGAGCAGCGCCGCACTGCGATAGATGCCGTGTGCGAACTTGCCATACGGCAGCGTCGCAAACAACGCCATCACCACGCCAAGGTGGACCGCCAGCAGCAGCGGCATCGCCGCCGTGCCGCGCCCGGCCAGCAACCCCAGTCCGGTGGCGCTGGTCAGCAGCAGCAGCGCGATGAAGCCGCGGTCCATCGGGCGCTGCCGGGCATCCCCATGCATCGGGTGCCGGCGCAGGTTCAGCCACAGCAAGCCGGCCGGGCCCACCAGCAGGCCCACGCCGCCGGCGGTGCCCAGCAGCACCGGCAGGCTCGTGACCGGATAGGGCGCATGCCAGCCCAGCAGATAGTGGTAGCCGGTCGCCACCGCTGTCGACGCAAAGCACAGCATGAAACCGTAGAACGTGAAATGGTGGAAGCGCCGCCGCGCCAGTGTGAAGCGGTCGCTGGCCTCGTTGCAGCCATCGCCGTGGCCGCCATCGAGGTAGGTCAGTGCCAGCACGTTCCGGGCCGCCTCTGCCACGGCCGGTGCCGACGCTGTGCCGGCAGAGACATCACGCCAGAAGCGGCGCACGCCCAGGCCAAGCGCAAGCACGGCAAAGCCGAACACACTGCCGAACAATGCCGCCAGCGTGTTGTGCGGGAATACCGCGTAGAAATTGCCGCCCTCATGCGTCTGCCACAGCGCGCCGCCCAGCGTGGCGGCGAGTACCAGGAACAACGCCAGCCCGAAGGCCAGCGCCACCGACACCGTCAGCCCGTTGCGCTGGTACAGCTTGCCCAGCGGCGCGGGCCATGCATATTCGCTATAGGTTCCCAGCCGCACCTTTGCCATGGCCTGCGGCACATTGACGCCGAAATCATGCGGCGGCGCGTACTGGCAGGCGTGGTAGCAGGCGCCGCAGTTGTGGCACAGGTTGGCCAGGTAGTTGACGTCGGCCTTGCCGAACTCCAGCCGGCGGGTCATGGCCGGGAACACCGCGCAGAAGCCTTCGCAGTAGCGGCAGGCATTGCAGATCTGCATCTGCCGGGCAACTTCGGCCTCATTGTCGGTCAGCGGCAGCACGCGGATGACGCGGGACTGCGGCGCCGGGGCGGCAGCGTCCTGCCCGGCCAGTTGCGCGGCCTCGCGCGTCAGGGCTTCAAGCTTCTGCATGGATGGCTCCCGTGTTGATGCCCGCCGCCAATGCAGCCTGCGTGCCCGCGATGCGCCCGAAGGCCGTGCCGATCGACATGCCGACACCGGCCGTGTATCCCTTGCCGAGCACGTTGCCGGCCATCATTTCTCCTGCCACGAACAGATTCCCGCTTGGCTTGCCGCCAAAGTGCACCTGGGCGCGGTCGTTGACCTTGAGCCCCAGGTAAGTGAAGGTGATGCCCGGCCGCAGCGCGTAGCCATAGAACGGCGCCTGGTCGAGCGGCCTGGCCCAATGCGTCTTGGCTGGTGCCAGGCCTTCGGTGTGGCAGTCGTCCAGCGCGGTATGGTCGAAGCTGCCGACGCGGCACGCCGCGTTGTAGTCCTGCACCGTGCGCACGAACTGCGCTTCCGGCAGCCCGAGCTTGCGCGCGAGCTCAGGCAGCGTGTCGGCCTTCTCGCCGGGAAACACCGGCGGCATGAAGCGGCCGATGGCCTTGCTGTCGATGATCGAATAGCCGATCTGCCCGGGCTGCTGCGCCACCAGCCGGCCCCAGATGGCGTAGCGCTTGGGCCAGAAGTCCTCGCCCTCGTCGTAGAAGCGCACGGCGTCGCGATTGACCACGACGCCCAGCGACACGCAATCGATGCGCGTGCAGATGCCGCCGTCGTACAGCGGCGCGCGCGCGTCGATGGCGACACAGTGCGATTGCGACGGGTCGCCGATGGCATCGGCGCCCGCGTCGATCATGTAACGCAGCAGCACGCCCTGGTTGAAGCGCGTGCCGCGGATCAGGAAGTTGTCGGCGGGCCATTCTCCACGTTCATTCCGGCCCCAGGCTTCGCGCAGCCATTCGCGGTTGGATTCAAAGCCGCCCGCGGCCAGCACGCAGGCGCGCGCGGTGAAGCGCTGGCTGCCGCTGCGCGCGGCGACGAAGCGGTCGCCATCCAGCTCGATCGTATCCACCGGGGTTTCATAGCGGACCTGCACCCCCATCGCTTCGGCGCTGCGGTAGTACGCGTTGACCAGCGCCTTGCCGCCACCCATGAAGAAGGCGTTGGTGCGCGCCACGTGCAGCGCACCCGACAGCGGCGGCTGGAAGCGCACGCCATGCCTGCGCATCCACGGCCGGCAGGTCGATGACGCGCGGATCACCAGCCGCGCCAGGTGTTCGTCGGTGATGCCGCCGGTGACCTTGAGCAGATCCTGCCAGTACTCTTCCTCGGGATAGGCATCGACCAGCACGTCCTGCGGCGCGTCGTGCATGCAGCGCAGGTTGCGCGTGTGCTGGGAGTTGCCGCCGCGCCAGGCGCGCGGCGCGGATTCGAGCAGCAGCACCGAGGCCCCGGCTTCGCGCGCCATCAGCGCCGCGCACAGGGCCGCGTTGCCGCCGCCAATTACCAATACGTCGACCATGGGGATTGTCTCCTTGCTGGCGCCATCTTGGCGCGCAAGGCGGGCGGGCGCCAGCAGGGGCGCGGCAAGGGGGCTTCAGCTTTCGTGAAGCCCGGCCGGGGCACAGCCGGCTCAGCGCGGGCGCAACGTGGCGCCGGGCCAGCGCCCCTCGCGCACCAGCGTGGTGGCGACGTCGGCCAGCACCACGCGCGCGGCCAGGCCCGCCGGCGACAGTTCATCGTCGGACAGGCTGACCAGCAGGTTGGGCCGCGTGGCGCCGGCGTCGGTGACCAGTATGCTGCGGTAGGGCGTGCCGTGGCTGCGCGCCAGTGCCGCGCCCGGCTGGATGGTGGCGCCCAGGCCACCGCGCACGGCGTCCATCAGGATCGCCAGCCCGTCGATCTCCGCCACCACCTGGGGTTCGCGCTTCGCCTGGCGAAAGCACGCGGCGACCAGCGCGCGCAGCCCGTGCGAGCCGCTGGGCAGGATCAGCGGCAGCTTGCCAAGTGCCGCCACCGAGGTCTGCTCGCCGCGCGGCATGCCGGCCAGCCCCTCGGCGCCGATCACGAACAGGCGCTCATCGAGCAGCGGCAGCACGCTCCAGCGCTGCGCGGGCTCCTCGCTGAACAGCACCGCCAGGTCGATCTGGCGCGCGCTCAGCATCGTGCCGAGGTAGCCGGACAGGCTCTCCACCATGCGCAGTCGCACGTCGGGGTAGCGCTCGCGCATGGCCTGCATGAAGGGCAGCGCCAGCACCGCGGCGGTGCTGGGCGGCAGGCCCACGCTGACATGGCCCGACAGGCGCGCCTGCCGCGCGGCCAGCGCGGCATCGTCGATATGACGCAGCGCCAGCTGGGCCTGGCGCCAGAAGGCCAGCCCGGCGTCGGTGGCGACCACGCCGGTGGAAGTGCGCTGCAGCAGCCGCGTCGACAGCTCGCTCTCCAGCCGGCTGATCTGCTGGCTCAGCGCGGACGTGACCACGCCCAGCTCCAGCGCCGCCTTGCCCATGCTGCCGTGCTCGATCACGCTGACGAAGTAGCGCAGTTGCCTCAGTTCCATGTCGCGTCCCCGCTGCCGCAATTTGCCCGCATGGTAGCGGAAAACCTGCCGCGGTTCACGAATCCTGAAGACCCGTTAACGCCCGCCCGATGGCGCGCTTGCCAGCGGCTGCGTAGAGTCGCACCGGTCAGAAACCGGCGGAAGCGACACTACGCAGCCGCCATTCCATAACAACATGACTTCCCGCAAAGGAGACTGCATGACAACCGTTTCGCGCATGCGCCGCGCCGTGATGGCCGGCCTCGCCGGTACCGCTGTGCTGGGCGCGCCCGCCGCGTTCGCCGCGGACAACTGGCCGGCCAAGCCGATCACCCTGGTAGTGCCCTTCGCCAGCGGCGGCACCACCGACATCCTCGCCCGCACCATCGGCCAGAAGCTGGGCGAGGCGCTGCAGCAGCCGGTGGTGGTGGATAACCGCCCCGGCGCCGGCGGCACCCTCGGCGCGGCCAACGTGGCGCGCGCGCCGGCCGACGGCTACACCTTCCTGCTGGCCACCGTCGCCCACACCATGGCGCCGGCCATCTACAAGAGCCTGCCCTACGAGTTCACGCGCGACCTCGATCCGGTGGGCCTGGTGGCGCTGACGCCCAATGTGCTGGTGGTCAATCCTGCGATCCCGGTGAAGTCCGTGTCCGACCTGGTCGCCTATATCAAGGCGCATCCCGGCAAGGTCAACTACGGCTCGGCCGGCATCGGCAGCACCGAGCACCTGTCCGGCGAGCTGTTCCGCGCGCTGACCGGCACCGACGTTGCGCATGTGCCGTATAAGGGCGGCGCGCCGATGATGACCGACCTGATCGCGGGCCAGATCCAGATGGCGATCGAAACCAGCCCGTCGGCGTCGCAGCACGTGCGCAGCGGCAAGGTCCGGGCGCTGGCGGTCACCACCGCGAAGCGTTCGGCCGCCTATCCCGGCGTGCCGACGCTGGCGGAGAGCGGCGTCAGGGGCTACGAAGTCACCACATGGTTCGCGCTGATGGCGCCGCGCGGCACGCCCGCGGCGATCGAGCAGCGCGTCTCGGCGGAGCTGGGCAAGCTGCTGAAGGCGCCGGAGGTGCAGAAGCGGTTTGACGAGCAGGGCGTGACCGCTGGTGACATGACGCCAACGCAGCTTGCTGCCTTTATCCGCGCCGAGACCGACAAGTGGGGCAAGGTGGCGCGGGAATCGGGGGCGAAGGCGGAGTAACGGCCTCGCTCACAAGGGCGGCGCTGGCGTTACAGGAGGAGATCGCGCGGGAGCGGCCGCGGCAGCCGACCGGCTGCCAGAACGGGGGCTGAACACCCCTTGCCGGCAACAGTCCAATGGATGTCGCCAGCCTGAATACGGAGGAACCCAAAATGCATGACCTTTCCTTCGTTCACGCTGACGCGGCCCACGTCGAATGGCAGGTCGCGCTGGCAGACTGCCAGCGCCAGCTGGACACGCAGGATTTCCTGCGCCAGGCGAAGGCAGACAACGCGCCGCCGCTCACGCTCGGCTGGTGCTACCTGAGCGACTACTACGCGCTGGCCGCCGAGGCCATCCTTGCCGCGCTGCAGCAGAACTGGCCCGGTGTGTCCTGGGTCGGCACGGTCGGCCTGGGCGTATCCGCCAGCGGCAAAGAGTATTTCGACGAGCCGGCCATGGTGCTGATGGCGGCGCCATTTCCGCGCGACGCGTTCCAGCTGTTTTCGGGGCGCCAGCCCTTGCCGCCCGCGTCTTCCGGCTTCGTTCCGCATACCGCGCTGGTGCATGCCGAGGGCAGTACGCCCGATGTGCAGGACCTGTTGCATGAGCTGAGCGCGCGCACGGCCACCGGTTACCTGTTCGGCGGCTTGTCGTCGGCCCGCAACCGTACCTTGCATATTGCCGATGGCGTGTTTTCCGGTGGACTGTCGGGCGTGCTGTTCGGCCCCGAAATCGAACTGGTCTCCCGCGTCACGCAGGGCTGCCAGCCGATCGGGCCGGTGCGCGCCGTCACGCGCAGCGATCACAACCTCCTGTTCGAGCTGGACGGCAAGCCGGCCCTGGATTGCATCCTGAATGACCTCGGCGTCGAGCGCGATGCCCAGGTGGAGACCATGGCGGAGGCGCTGGCCGGAACGCTGGCCGGCCTGAATTCAGCCGCCGACGATGCCCCGGTGCTGCCCGGCAGGTTCGGCTCGGACACGCTGGTGCGCCACCTGATCGGCCTGGACGTGCAGCATCGCATGCTGGCGCTGGCCGACATGGTCGAGCCCGGCATGCGGCTGGCTTTCTGCATGCGCAATGCTGACGCGGCGCGCGCGGACCTGGTGCGCGTCGCCACCGAGATCCGTACGGAGATCGAACGCGGCGGCAGCCGCGCACGTGGCGCGCTCTACATCAGTTGCTCAGGCCGGGGCGGGCCGCATTTCGGCGCGCCGCATGCCGAGCTGCAGACCGTACGCCGCGCGCTTGGCGACCTCCCGCTGGCTGGCTTCTTTGCCGGCGGCGAGATCGCAAGGGATCACCTCTATGGCTATACGGGGGTGCTGACGGTATTCACCGGCCATTGAATCCGCGAATGACAGCATCGATGTTGCGCATCTGGCGCGCAAACCAGATGCGCAACAGGCTGTTCGACAGGACCATCGGCAGCGAATACGCAATGATCCGATACACCTTGCCGCGCTGCAGTCTGGACGCCTTTGCCGGGTCCAGCCAGTCGTCGTTGCGCACCAGCAGCAACAGCGTTTCCATGCCGATAAGGACGGGCCACAGGCAAGCCAGCCGCAGCCGGATAAAACGCGGGTGAATGGCAAGCGTGTACGCCATGGCCTCGCAAAAGTGGTCCAGCGTCTTGCGCACGAGCTCGAGCATCAAGGCCCGCGCGCGCGGCGAGGCGTCCGCAAGCAGCAGATCCTGCGGGCTCAGGCCATGCTGGTGCAGCATCGTCGCCGGAAGATAGCAGCGGCCGATGCGCAGGTCCTTGCCGCAGTCCCGCAGCACATTGGTCATCTGCAAGGCTTTGCCGAAGCGGACCCCGCGGCGCAGCATGGCGTCGGGCTTGCCGATCGCGCCAGGCATGTGCGCGGCGGTCATGCTGGTCCAGAACTCGCCCACGCATCCGGCGACCAGGTACGTATAACGGTCAAGCTCTTCCGGCTCGCGCAGTGCGACGATGCGGCCGGCGTTTTCATCGGGGAAGGTGCGCAGGTCAAATTCCATGCCCTCGCTCAGGGTCGATACGATCTGCCGTACCGCTTGCCGGTCGTCCGGCTCCAGCTGCGCCAGCACCGCCAGCGCAGGGCCCAGTGACTCGAGCAGGATGCGCTCGTCCGACTGTTGTTCCTGCCGGCCTGCCACCTCGGTTGCGATGCTGTCGGCCAGCGCCGTGTCTGCGGTTGCACCGTTGACCTGGTCGCGCAACGACAACAGCAGCGCCAGGCGCCGTTGTGGCGGGATCAGCGAGGTATCGGCAATCGTGTCGGCGGCACGCGCCAGCAGATAGGCCAGGCCGACCGGATCGCGCATCCGCTCGGGCAGCACGCGCAGCGTGAGATAGAACGAACGCGAGACGCCTTTGAGCAGCGGACCGAGGAGAAACGCCCGGCTGGGTTCGCGCATGGGTGGTGTCCTGTTCCCTGGGAGGTTGGCGAAAGTGACAATGCCCGGGTGGCCGTCAGGCCGGGCCCGGGCATTGTACCTTCGACGCCAGGGGCAGATTGCTGGCACTGTTCAGGGCGAGTCCTTGCCGAGATAGCGCTCGAACCACTGCGCCGCCAGGCGAGCGACCGATTCCAGTGCGCCGGGTTCCTCGAACAAATGCGAGGCGCCGGGCACGATCACCAGCTTCTTGGTGCATGTCAGCTGGGCATAGGCCGATTCATTGCGTTCCAGGACGCTCAGGTCCAGCCCGCCGATGATCAGCATGGTGGGCGCAAGCAGTTTCGCAAGGGCGTCGGGGCCCGCCAGGTCGACCCGGCCCCCCCGCGAAACGACGGCGTGTATCGGGATAGACGACTGGCATGCGGCACGGATCGACGCGGCGCCACCAACGCTGGCGCCGAAGTAGCCGAACCGCTGTGGCACGGCTTGCTGCCGCGCCACCCAGCTGGTTGCCTGCGCCAGCCGTGTCGCCAGGAGCTCGACGTCGAAGCGGATGGCCTGCACCTGGTCTTCATCCGGCAGCAGCAGGTCCATCAGCAGCGTTGCCATGCCGCAGCGATTGAGCTCCGCGGCCACATATCGATTGCGCGGGCTAAGCCGGGAACTGCCCGTGCCGTGCGCAAACAATACCAATGCGACCGCGCCGGGCGGCAACGTGAGTATGCCTTGCAGGTCCACGCCGCCGGCCGGGATCACAACCTCGATGGCTTCTGAATTGCTCGGCATGGCGCAGTCCTCCGACGGGTGGTGCGTAGACGTGCATCGCGTTGCAATCGCGCCCATCCAAGTCCACTATAGGGCGGGCGTGGCGGCGGGGCCAGTCGCCGTGTGCAGGTCTCCTGGCGCACGCAATCGACAACCATCCCTTTGGATCAGGAGGAAACATGAAGACCCTGTTTCTCGTCCGGCATGCCAAGTCAAGTAAAGATGATCCCTCCTTGCCCGACCGTGAGCGCCCCCTGAATGACCGTGGCCTGCAAGACGCCCCGGAAATGGGCAAGCGCCTGGCCGAGCGTAAGCTGAAGCCCGACCTGCTCCTGTCGAGTCCGGCCCTGCGTGCGCTGACGACAGCGCAACTGATCGCCGACGAGCTCGGCTATGCACGCAAGGACATCGCGCTCGATGACCAGCTGTACGCCACCAGCGCGGAGCAGTTGCTGGCCGTCGTTCGTGCGCTCGACAAGAAGCTCGATTGCGTGATGCTGTTCGGTCACAACCCCGAGTTCACCGACTTCGCGCATCGCTTGTCGGACGAGATTACCGACATGCCGACCTGCGCCGTCGCGAGATTCAGCTTCGACACCAAGGCGTGGGAGGATGTCGGCGAAATCACCCCGTCGAAAGTCACGCTGGAATCGCCGAAGAAGTAATCCGATGCCGGCCGCCTTCAGCGTGGCAGTGATATATCCGGCTTGACCATACGGGGCGAAGCGATAAGAATTTGTGATCGCAGGCGAAAGCCTGCCCTCACGCTTCTCTACGCTTGGTCCCACCC
>NZ_JBYSZW010000062.1:0-46233 GCF_058787575.1 Cupriavidus sp. FW305-3-2-15-C-LB2 | reverse complement strand
GTGCTTCGACCCGCCGCCGCCACCGCCCCCACCCGCGCCCCCGCCGGTGGCCGGTTACCGCAACGCTGCGGGGCAGAGTTGGGACGGGACCGGCGACATGCCCGACTGGCTGCGGCGGGCGGTCAATGCGGGGCAGTCGGTGGATTTTTACCGGGTGGGATGAGAACGCACGCCTATCGTGCTCCGAGAGCCGTCAGCGTTAATCCGACCGTTCTTCGTTATTGGATTGGTGCATTCCATGTTTGAGTTCTGCCATGGTTTCTTGAACCCAGTCGGCGATCGTGTCGACGCCAATATGGATGTTGTCGACGCTGCAATGCTCAGCGCCGCCATCCTCGAGCTTGTGCACAAATAGTTCAGCCTTGGAGCTGTTGACGCATTCAGCCACGAGACGTTCTGCCTGGGCAAGCGTAATTTGACGGTCGTTTTCGCCGTGGGTGACCAAAATCGGACAGCGAATTCTGTGGAGCACGCCTGCTAAGGTCATGCGATCAGCGGTGGCCAACATTCCCTCGATACTGCTCTCGCCGAATACCCACATCACGTGATCCCAGTAGTGAGGAACCGGGAGACGCTGATCACCGCTCTCATAGCGGTAGCGCTGGGTCGCTCCCCAGTCATAGTTTGCGCCCCACGCAACGCAGCACCGGAAACGACGCTCGAATGCGGCTGCACGGGGCGCATGAAATCCACCCAGCGATAGCGCCATGATGCCAATGCGCGACGCGTCAACGTCGTCGCGTCCTTCGAGATAGTCGATGCAGGCGGCGGCAGGCACTTCCGCCTCGGGAAAATTTGTCAGCCCCTTTGATCGAAGTGCCTCACCGACGCCTGGGTTGTCCACTAGCAGCACAGATACCCCCCGTTCGCGCAACGCCGATCCCATCCCTAGCAAGTAAAGGATTTCCTTCGTGACGTCCAGTCCGTCGAAATGCACCATGCAGGGCGCGCCACCACTTTCGACGCCGACAGCAGGTACGTAGAGAGCAGGCAATGTCGAGCTTTGATACGGAACCTCAACGAATTCAACGGGTTGCTCAGTCAGCTCGACGTACTGTCGAAAACATGCGAGCATGCTTTCGAATGCCTTCTTGCGATCTGCGAAATGAGGGGATTGCATGCGCTCGGCCTGCACGTAGTAGATCGCCGCTCGCTTGAACTTGTGACCGGCGCTCAAACGTCGGCCGTGCTTGAGATCCTGTCGCGCCAAGGCTGCCAGTCGATCGGCCAAACCACTCCACGCTGTAAAGAGTATCTCCGCGGCCTTAGAATCCTTCCGAAGCGATGCCTCTTTAACTGGCCCGGACGAATCTTCGATTTCGCCGATCTGCGCTCCCATGCCAAGAGCCAGATTGACGGCCATATTCCATGTGTAGTTGTCGCCGAAGTACTGAAACACTGTTGAACTCCTCTATTTTGAACTGTCATAGCAAGACAGCAGGTCCACTGATGACGTGCCCCACGTCAGGGCGACTCGCGATAGGTTGCTGGGACGCACAGAGCGTCAGGGCGGGATGGGGAGGCGCGCGGCAGGCCGAGTCAGTCCGTAGTGATGTTCTTCTCGGCGATGAGCTTTGCCCAGATTGCTTTTTCGGCAGCAATGTCCTTCGCAAACTGTTCTGGCGCCTGGTTGATCCGTTCGTATCCTTCCGTGTGCATTCGAGCGTTCAACTCCGGGCTGTTCATCACGCTCCTTATGGCAACAGTGAGCTTGTTGCGCACATCCGCAGGCAGATTTTTCGGGCCAAAGAATCCGTGCCAGATATACGCTTCGACGGGGACGCCTTGTTCGGTCATGGTTGGGATGGTGGGCACGGCCGGCAGTCGCTTCGCCGAAGTCAGCGCCAGACCATTCATCTTGCCAGCCCTAACCATGGGTTGCGAGTTGCCGACAGAGTCACACATGAAGTCGACCTCGCCTGACATGAGCGCGGTCACTGTCTGGGCAGCGCCTTTGTAGGGGACGTGCAGCGCTTGGATCCCTGCCGCTTGGTTCATGAGTTCGCAGGCAAGGTGATTGCCGCTACCGGCACCCACGCTTGCATAGGATAGTTTGCCTGGCCGCGTTTTCGCCAACGCGACAAATTCTTTAAAGCTTTTCGCCGGGAGCTTTGTTGATGTCAGCAGGTACATCGGATAACGGAGCGGCTCAGTGATCGGAGTGAAGTCCGCCACCGGGTCGAACGATTGTGGTTTCCTCAACAGCGGGCCAATGATGTGAGCGCTGTTCGAGGTGTACAGCAGCGTGTAGCCGTCCGGCAGCGCGTCCTTCACTGCTTTACTGCCGATGAGGCCGGTTGCTCCGGGTCGGTTATCTACGATGACGGGCTGCCCCAGCGCGTCTCCAAGCGACTTACCGATCAGCCGGGCGTAAACATCGGTGGGGCCACCTGCCGAGAAGGGCACGATCAGTTGGATGGGTCTGGATGGATACGTCTGCGCGGATACGGTCCCTGTAAGCGCCAGCATCGCGACAGAGACCAGCGCGCGGAATGCGCTCGTCAGTGTGATCATCGTGAAGTCTCCTGTGTGTGATGGAGATTTTGGACGACTGTCCCTGCCTCGACAAATGCCAAATTTCTTTGCCTAATATAGAATTATCTTATAGGGGGAAAAGCTCGATGGACTTGGTCCAACTTAGGTACTTCGCGCAGGTCGCACAACTGAAGAGCTTTACGAAAGCGTCTGAAGCGCTGCATATCACGCAACCTGCGTTGACGCGGCAGGTTCTCCTTCTGGAGGAGGAACTGGGTGTTCAACTGCTGTTCCGTCATAGCCGAGGCGCTGAGCCTACCGAGGCGGGTGTGAAGCTCCTCGCCGGGGCGGAATCAATCTTCCGCGTTGTCCGGGACGTCACGGTCGAAGTTGCCGAATCGAGCGGAAGGGTCGCTGGGACGTTGAGGATCGGTTTTCCGCCATCTCTTGGCGGATTCGTGATCGGCATGGCGGTGGATGCGTTCCAGCGCAAGTACCCAGAGGTAACGTTCGAGCTGCGCGAGGGTTTAAGCAATGAGTTGCGCGATCATCTACTCGCGGATCGGCTGGATCTCGCAGTTTTAATGATAGAGGCCGACCCGCCCCTGGTCAGCGTCCCCCTATGCGCGGAAGAATTGTGGGTTCTCCAGCCACCAAGCGGAAGAATACTGAATTCTCCCAGAACTTATACGCTTAAGATGCTGGCAAAGCAGCCGCTCATTCAGCCCGGACGGACCCAATTGGTGCGGCAGTACATCGAAAGCGTTGCTTTGGGTCAGGGCATCCCACTGCACATTGTGGCGGAGGCTGACGCGCTTCAGGTCACCAAGGATCTTGTTCGACGCGGGGTCGGAGCACACATCTCTCCCTATTCGGGTATTGCCGCCGACATCAAGCGCGGTGATTTTTCAGGCGGCTCGGTCCAAGGCTTGGTGATCTCACGATATCTCGTACGTCGGATGGACCGACCTATCACTCTCGGCATCGCCAGGTTTCAGGAGGCGATGCTCGAAACGATACAAGCCCTATATAAGTCAGATCATGCGATTCGTCCAGTGACGACAACGGAACGCAAGAAAAAAGGACGGAGCAACTAGTGTGAACACGCCCTAATACGTAGGGTCAGGCCCCGCGCCGCTCAATGCGCGATCTAGTTGGCTACTGCCGTTGCGCTTCGCCATCCCTTAGCAGTATGTCCCACTTGAAGCCAGGCGTTGCCTAACTGAAGGCTCCACACCAAGGCCGCCGCTTAAGACGCGGCGGCAATCATCCTCAAAGCCCGCTGGGGCAGCATTTCAGCATTTCTTTGCAGACCCAACCAACTTGCTCAAATAAGGGTGAAAAGCCCGGCAGCCGCGCAGCGCTCTGCCGCATCTTCAATAGCCGCACGGAATGCCCGCGTCGGAAAGCTCCAGCGACGCTTGACCGGCTTCTATCCTGGCCAGGTCAAGTACCTCGTTGATGAGCTCCCGCGGATGCCAGCCCCCTTTCAGGATCTGGTCGATGCTGGCCTGCCGCGACGCAGTTGGGGGCGGAGCCTCGGAGGCCATCAGTTACGCGAAGCCGAGGATGGCGTTCAGCGGATTGCGCAAGGATGGCTCATGTTCGACAGGAACTCCGACTTCGCATGGTTGGCAATTTCAGCGGAGGCTTGGGTCTGCTTCAGTACTTGCGTCGCGACTGACATGGCTGTGCTCCTGTCGTGGCTCGAGGCGAATTGCCTCGGTCCGCAACTCCTCAACTTAGGAAACTGCACAGCCGGTTGAATCACTTTGCAGCTTGGCCGGAAGGCATCTCACTGACGTCCGCGTACGCCAAGCTCCAGCCCCCACGAGTGACGTTACCTACGGCCTTCGCCGGGCGGGAGCGTGGTCAATTCTAGCCCTCGCTATGATTTCGTGGGCGCGACGGACGCGCCCTCGATTCCGTGACGCCTGAGAGCGTCCGAAACGAAGCAGGAGGCCTTCATCTCCTCGACGAACTGCCGTAGCAATTCCACGGCTTCAGCGCTGCGGGCTTTGGGGAGGCCCATGGCTTGCTGTATGACCATAAACCGGCCCGGCAGCAACCTCAGGCCCGCAGTGCGCTTGGCATCTGCTTCCAATTGCTGTCGCACCCCTGCAGCCACGTCCGCGCCCTGTTCCAGGAATGTTTTCACAACGGCAGGGGACGTCGGGGCGCGCACGATGTGTGCATGTTGCAGCGTACGAGTGAGATAAAGGTCATAGGCGCTCCCTTTTCCTACCACGACACGGCGTCCGGCAAGGTCGACCTCTTCGTTGGCCTTGACGGTAGATTGCTCCTTCACCAAATACGCGCCTTCGATCAGTACGTAGGGTTCGGTGAATGCGATGCCGGCCCCCCGGACTGGGTCGAGGGCAAAGAAGCCGAAGTCAGCCTGTTCGGCCGTGACGGCCTCGACCGACTTCCCCGCGGTGTCGAAGACGACTAGTTTAAGGGGGACGCCAAGCCGATGGGCGAACTCGCCGGCCAGGTCTGCTGAAACGCCGAATGGATTCCCGTCGGCATCGAGGTTTGCCAGGATAGGGTTGCCAACGTTGATGGCTGCGCGAAGGATTCCCGTCGGCGCAAGCTCCGCTGCGAGCCTTGCATATTGATTTGTCATGGTGCTTTCGGCGTGTGCAATCTCAGTTCGTCTTCGCGTTGGCATGTCGATCCAGTAGCGCCTTCACCGCTGGATCCATGGCAATGCCCTTTTCGCGCTGACGCGCCAGCTTGTCGAGTTCGATCTCTCCGGGAACAATGACGGGCTTGCCATGCTCGGCAGGTGCGCTACTGTGGAGGATCGCCGCAAAGTCTTGCATGCGCGCAGCCAGCCATTGCGCCGATCCCAGTCGCCGGGTGTCAACTAGAATAAAGAAATGGCCCAGGTTCTGGGGCTGGTCGGGTGCATCGACCCACGACTTGACGTGAGTCAGGTACGCCGCATCCGAGAGCAGTCCGGCGAAGAGATCGACCATCAGTGCCAGCCCATAGCCCTTGTGCCCGCCAATCGGCAGCAGGAAGCCATCGAGGGCAGCCTTGGGATCGGTGGTCGGTCGTCCTTGCGCGTCGGTGGCCCATGAATCCGGAATGGATTGTCCTGCCTTGAGCGCATTGCGAATCTTGGCGCGCGCGGCCACGCTCATGGCCATGTCCAGTAGGAAGTGGCGGCTGTCATGCCCCGGTACGCCGAAGCCCAGCGGGCTGTTGCCCAGGCGTGCGTCGCTTCCACCCCATGGCGCGATGGTCGTCGTGGCGTTGCTGCCAATCATGCTGGCGAATCCTGCTTCCGCCGCAATGTAGCTGTATGGTGAAACCGGCCCGAAATGATTGCTGCCCCGGACGAAGGCCATGCCGATGCCGAATTCTTCGGCGACTTCCATGGCGGCGCGCAGCGCCTTCATGCCAGCGAGCGGGCCGACTGCGTTGCCACCATCAACCTTCACCAACGCCGGCGCGGCGCGCTCGACTGTAATGGTGGGGCGTGCCGAGATACCGCCGGACTGGAGCCGTTCGCCATAGGATTCAATGCGAGACAGTCCATGGGTGCTGAGCCCGAAGAGGTCTGCGAGTACCAGGATGTCAATGACATCGATGGCGTCCCCTTCGGTCAGGCCCAGGCCCTGGAACGCGCGCACTCCGAGTTGGCGGAGTTCGGCTTCGGAGACTGTGATGCGATCTTGTTGCATGCTGGATATTCTCGTAAGACTTAGTTTGCCTGGATTCCCGCGCTGCGGATGACGGTGCCCCAGCGTTGTTGCTCGGTACGAATGAATGACGCAAATTCGGCGCTGCCCGCACCGACAGGCGTGCTTGCGTCCTCGGCAAGTCGTTGTCGCACCAGCGGGGTGGCCAGGGCCTTGACTGCCTCGGCATGCAGGCGGCTGACCACCGGCGTGGGCGTGCGCGCTGGCGCCATCAGCCCAAACCATTGTGAGCTTTCAAATCCCGGATAGCCTTCCTCGGCAATGGTGGGAACGTTGGGAATCGGCGCGAGGCGCTGTGACGATCCAACCGCGAGGATGCGCAGCTTGCCCGCCTTGGCGTGTTGCAGGATCCCCGCCAGGCCCGCCGATGCGGCGTCGATGTTTCCGGCGAGCAAGTCGGAAATCTGGGCGCCGGTGCCCTTGTATGGCACGTGCACAAGATCGATATGCGCGGTCTGTTTGAGCATCTCGAAGGCTACATTACCAGCGCTTCCATTGCCCGCCGATCCATAGGTCATGGCACCAGGCTTTGCCTTGGCCTGGGCGACGAATGCCTTGATGGAATCGCTATGAACGGTAGGCCCCACCGCGAACACCATCGGCACTTTTGCCAGCAAAGTCACCGGCGTGAAGTCCTTCAGAGGATCGTAGGGAAGCTTGCGCATCATGGCGGGATTGACGGCAAGCGTGCCAACGTGGCCGAGAACCAGTGTGTATCCGTCAGGTGCGGCGCGTGCGGTCTCCTGCATGGCGATGACACCCTGGCCGCCGCCCTTGTTGTCCACCACGATCTGTTGGCCCAGATTTTTTGACATCTCTGCCGCGATGACGCGGGCAATGGCATCCGAGCTTCCGCCGGGCCCGTACGGGACAATCAGCCGGATCGGCCTGGCGGGTGTCCAGGTCTGCGCCTGTGCGGGGATCAGGGCGGTGGCTAGCGGGATCGCGAGGGCGGCAAGGGCGGTACGGCGCGACATGTGCCGTAAAGGCTCTCGTATTTTGTTGGGCATTGGGTCTCCTGCTTGGTCAGGACAGTGTTTCGTTCCATCCATGGTGCGAATGATCACGCTGACCAGATTCCAGTGTAAAGTGCAAATATCACAAGTATTCTTGCGTCAGACACATGAATTTCGATTTGGCGGACTTGCGTGCGTTCCTGGCCGTAGCCGATCTGGGCAGCTTCAAGGCGGCATCCGATGCGATGTTCCTGTCGCAGTCGGCACTGTCGCGTCGCGTCGATAAACTGGAAGAAGCGCTTGGCGTCGCGCTGTTCACGCGGACCACCCGGAAAGTCGAATTGACTACCCTGGGCCGCATATTTGTGCACAAGGCGCGAAACGTCATCAACGAGCTGGAAGAGGCCATGCTCGGCATCCAGACCGTTGCCGAACGGCTGTCGGGTGAGGTGACGCTTGCATGCGTACCGTCTGCGGTCGGGCATTTCCTGCCCTCTGTCGTGGGGCCGTATCACGAGCGCTATCCGGGGATACGGCTCCGCATCATTGACGAGTCTTCCGGGGATGTCCTTCTCGCGGTCACGCGCGGCGATGCGGATTTCGGCCTGACCTATATCGGGACGCAGGAGCCTGACATCGATTTCTGCCCCTTGATTGAAGAGGCGTTCGTTGTCGCCTGTCGCAAGGGGCATCCGTTGGCGACGCGAAGAAGCGTCAAATGGACAGACCTTGAAGGTTTTGACTACATTACGCTAGCGCAAGGCAGCGGCAACCGCTTCCTGATCGACCAGGCGCTTGCGCGGCTGCCGGTAAGACCGCGATGGTATTGCGAGGTAAACCATGTTCCCGCCTTGGTAAGTCTGGTCCAGGCCGACCTGGGAATCGGTGTTGTGCCTCGAATGGCTTTGCCGCCGAAGTCCAGCAGTGGTCTGCTTGCGATTCCACTGACTGAGCCAGTGATAACTCGAACGTTGGGATTGATCTCGCGACGAGGACGCCCGTTGGCGCCGGCCGCCCAGTTTCTCTTTGACATGCTTCTCCGAAGACGAACAGCGAAACTCTAGGCGCGTGGCACGAAGTTACTGCAGTGTCAGTGACCGGTTGAATCTGCAGAGCACCTATGGTCACTCGGAAAGCAAGCGATGATCGACTGAGAATGGCCGGCTAATGCCGTTGCGAATCCGTCCGTTTGAGGTAGTAAGCGACTCGTTGAAGCGAGCGGAGCAGGGGGATTGCGAGGCCGGCGTGCCGGGACGCGGCGATAAGCACGATAACGTTCTGCTTATCGTGTCATCGCCAGAACTGAAACTGCTGAAAGCGCAATGCGTCGTGGTAGCGGTGGCGCGTCGGCACCTCAGTCGGGTATCCACGTGCAGTCGCTCGGAATGGAGGCAAAGTCGAAATGGGCAGCGGTATACACGGCGTTGCAGGCCCATACTTTTTCACCGTCCTTATAGGACGTGACCCGTTTGCCGTCGCTGACGCAATGCGCGCCGAGGAAAACTCCGTCCTGGCCGTTCGAACTGTCCAGTTGGAAACGGCGCATGCGGCGTGGCCCAGTAGTGGCCGTTCGGTAGGGGCGAGATCGATTTTTGAGGTACTCTCATCAGCCCTGCAATGCGGGGTCACACAACGCGAACTGCTTCGTGACGGCAAAACAGAGGCTCTGTCAATCCTCCAACAGTCGTTTGTCACCACGGAGTAGAGTTGTGCATTCACAGACTTAAGAAAACTCTTGCCACCTAGATCGGCAGGCCTTCGCCACAAGATGCTAGCGTTCTTCGATTGTTTGCCAAGTGGTTCCAGAGTTATCAAGGGCAGCGCGGGTTGCCACCTACCGATGGGGGGCCGCGTAAGTGCGCGCAGGTCTTCGAGGCTCTGCCAGGGCAGGCCGAGCACTGGGGCGTCGAACTGCGCCGGCGTCGGTTGTGCGCCGGTGGTACCGGCAGGCTAGGCAAAGCGCCCTGGTTAAGACGGCGCGCGGCGCACAACACGCCAAAGCCATCATACATCAGCAGTTTGACGCGTGTGTAGCGGGCGTTCGCGAACAGGTAGGCGTGACGACACTGGGCTGCGCCGAAGACTTGCACCACGCGAGCCAGCAGCCGCTCGCTTCCGGCACGTATGTCGAGGAATCGACGGCCAACCACAGCGCGTCAATGCGGGAGTTAGCTGGGCTGGGCACCCAGGCGCTCTTGGGCCTCCCCAGCAACGTGGCGGACATATTTAATCGGCCGCAGCCAGGCGAGTCCAGCGGTCTGGCGCCTCGCAGTCGGCCGCTGTTAGCAGCAGCGTCTCTCCGCATTGCTTGCAGTAATACGCAAAGGCATTTGCACCGCCTTTAGTACGCTGCGTCTCGGATTTCACCAATTTAGAATGCGGCGGAAAATAGCCGGGGCGGTCAAGTTGAGACAGGCACAGTGTGCACAGAGACATTGTTGTTCGGTGGTCAATAAAGAATCGTCCATTTGCTTTAGATGGAAGGCGGTCAGCCGCGGGTACAGAATCGAGATGGGGAGGCACCGCAGGTTCACAACTCACGTTTTCGCTCCTCCCATCATCTTCACTACACGCGTAGGCTCTCATAAAGGCTATACCGGACATCCGCGCTGGCGCCGGTGGAGGCGGAGCATCAGTCAGCCTCGATTCTTTTTGCCCTCGCGATTTTGCGCCAGCGCGCTATGTCACTTTGTACCAATGACTTGAATTCAGTTGCAGTCAGCGGCTCAAAGGCTGACGCCCCCTCGAGCTTTAAAGCCTTGGATAGTTCCGGGCTGGTCATGGCTTCGTTGATCGCACCGTTCAAGAGCGTCAGCTTGTCCGCCGGCGTCCCGGCTGGCGCAAGAAAGCCCGCCCACGCGTCAATCACAATTTCTGAAAGGCCGGATTCTCGACAAGTGGGCACAGTGCTCAGGTGGGGAAGCCGCTGTGCCGACGTCGTTGCAATTGCAACAACGTTGCGCTTGTTGAGAAAAGCGCGCGCGGAGGACTCACTGGTTATCACCAAGTCCAGGTGGCCACCGGCCAGGTCCGCCATTGCCGGAGCCATGCCGCGGTACGGTACGTGCACGAGCCGAACGCCTGCAGCGTCCATGACCAACTCCGCTGCGAAGTGATTGAGACTACCAACACCAGACGACCCGTAGCTGAGCATTCCTGGCCGCTGCCGTGCGAGGGCGATGAAACCCTGCAGATCTCGCACGCCCAGATGCGGTGACACGAGAACCAGCAGTGCACTCGATGTAATCCTTGCGACGGGCTCGAAATCCTTGATCGCATCGAAGGGCAGCTTGGCGCTTACAGCAGCCGACGTGACGAACGATGACGAAACTAGACCAAGCGTATGGCCGTCGGCCACAGATTTGGCGAGTACCCTGATTCCAATACCTCCTCCGGCGCCGGGCCTGTTGTCAACGAGTACAGGTTGCTGAAACTTACGCGCCAATTGAAGAGCGATCAGGCGTGCCAAGCTATCGTTTGAACCGCCGGGTGGATACGGCACGATGACCTGAAAAGGCTTCGATGCAAAGGGCTCACCCGCAGCCTTGCTGTAAGCCGGAAGCATCAAGCTAAGCCCCAGCAGCGCGCTTTGGGTAATAATACTGCGGCGCGATATCATCCATCGACCGACAGCAGCGTCCCTTTCTCGATTCATGTAGTCAGTCGACATGGATGTTCGCCTCCTTCGCCACCTTTGACCAGTGCGCAAGGTCGGAACGAATGGTGGTCTTAAACGATTCGCGTGTGGCACTGTCCACGGGCGCGAACCCTTGGGCCTTCATGCTCGCGCGGACCGCAGGATCCGCCAGAAAGCGCTGCACCTGCGAAGCAAGCTTCTCCAGGATCTCAGGTGGTGTCTTCACCGGGGCAGCTAGGCCAATCCAGCCCACCGCCTCGGAGTTCTGAATGCCCAGTTCACCCAGCGTAGGCGTGTCTGGAAGGAACGGGGAGCGCTGCGAGGCTGCGACAGCCAGTGGACGCAACTTCCCTGCCTTGAGCAAGTTCAATGCGCCAGGCACGGTGTCGTACATGGCTGCCACATCGCCGCCAATGACTTGCGTAGCGCTATCGACATTCCCCTTGAATGGCACGAGGTTGAAATTCGTGTTGGTCGATCTCGCGAATGCCGCATAGGCCAAATGACTCGTCGATCCGAGCGGCGGAATCGCGAAGGCGAGATCCTTTTTCTTTGCAGCGCCGATCAGGTCCGATAGCGATTTGTATGGTCCCTTGCTCGCCACCAGAATGACTTGAGGAGTCAGCGCAATATTGGCGATGGGCTCGAGATCCTTGACTGTGTCCATCGGCACCTTGGAAAGCACCGCCGGTGACACGGTAAGCGGTCCGCTGGAGGCGATAACGAGCGTATAACCGTCTGGCGGCGACTTGGCCGCGATCGAAAGGCCGATGAAACCACCGCCCCCGTTGCGGTTGTCCACAATGAAGGGCTGACCGAAAGCCTTCGACAGATAGTCCGCCAGCAGACGCGCGAGCACGTCCGAAGCTTGGCCTGGCGCAGTCGGAACAACCAGCTTGACGACGCGACGGGGCCAATTGGCGGCGTCGTCATTCCGCGTCTGAGAGATCGCGGCGGAAGTTCCGGCCGCCAGGCAGACAGTCAGTCCGATGGCCCGAGCCGCTTGGAAAAAAATGCGCATGAGTTGTCTCCATTGAAGCGGTACATAGCCGCATTTCTTCAAGGAATCTGAATAGCGAGCAACGGAATGAACTGCTGGCCTCCGTGCAGATCCGCGCTGCCGAGCGCGCCCTGCGTCGTGGGATGTGGAATGCTGAACTTGAGGGCCAGCGCCTTGTCGCATTCGAAGAAGCGCACCTTCGATGGTGCGGTGTGATAAAGCTTTGCAAACATCTCAACGTTTAGAGCGCCTGAGCGCTTGACGCGCAGGTAACTCTCTTCGTCGCTAAACAGGATGTCGAACGTCAGCACAAAGGGACCGGCATTCTTGCTGCGGACCATGGCCGTCAGATCAGACAGTTGCATGCGCAGCTCCTTCGATGTTGGTGAAGGTGGTACGGAACATCGAGACCGGGGATTCCGGCAAGACGACATGATTAACGTTGAATGTATAGACTGGGCCGCGCTCGATGTGCGATGGGTTGTGCAGGCATGCAAAGCCAGTAATCGAGCCCTTCCATTTGGTTGTGGGCTGATGGAGTAGCGGCTGCCGGGTCAATTGCACCAATGCGGTTGCAGTCTTTTGGTCGCTCGCAGTCGCCTCGACGACAAGCCCCACTTCGTGTGGTACGTGAGCGAGGTCGGCCTCTAGGTTTCCCATCACGCCGTTGCGTCCGTAGGCGTGGTAGTCAATCCTTGCATTCAATGCCTCCAGCGAGCGTCCGAAGACCTTCTCTACCGATTCACGTACACGCAGCTGCACCCTGCCGAGCCATGCATCGAATTCGCCGAGAATGAACGGGTCGCGAATGCCGCCAATCAAGATGCTTTGGTAGCCAACCAATTCGGCACCCTCAAGCTTGATGGTGATCTGATCGGCGGCTCGGAATCGACTGCCTCGCATCCGGACGCTGATGTCGTCTTCCATCTGCTCGTATGTGGTACCGCTGATATCCAATACGCCCGAGGCTTCAGTAAAAAAGAAGGGATCGGCATTCTCGTAGAGGCTGTGTGCCGCTACCGTCTGCGGGGTGCAGCGCAGCCCCGGTCCGATTGGCTGGATCACCACCTCGTCGGGGCGCACATAGCCAACGATCATTCCGTGGCTCGGTTTCTCACAGACCGATGCACCGCATTCGACGACCTTGCCCGCATGCCATGCCAATCCGTGGGGCAGTCCCATCATGATGGGCATGGCTGCAAAAAGCGCCGGATCGCTGCAGCGCCCAGCAACCACTAGGTCGACGCCTGTCTCGAGCGCCGCTTGCAACGGCTCGACACCCATCATGCCGACGATGCGCACGCTGCGCTCTATCGTGCTTTCGTCGAAGTGCGGTGCCGGATCGAGAGCGCGAATGCGGCCCTCCCTGAATTTTTGTCGAAGGAAGTCCTTTGACTGCTCCGAGCGAATCTCCGCCACCCTGAGCTGCAGCCCTTCGGCAGTGGCTACTTCGCGGACGATTTCCATGAACCAGTCCACGTGCACATCGGCGCCGCCTGTGCCTACCGAGCCAATCAACAGAGGGATCTTCGCCGGCACCGTGTTGCGCAGCAGGATGGTCATGTCGCGCAAGATGGCCTCGCGTGGAAAGGCACACACCCCTTTGCCAAGTGCGAAGGGACCCGCATCCGTGGTACCCGCATCGGCAGCCACGAAATGTGGCTTGATCTCCAAGGCCTTGCGCAGGCTGTCTTCCGGCACACCAATGCCTAGCATCCCGCTCGCGGCAATAAATCTGCATTCGTTCACGTCGTCTCCATCGGTCTGAGAATTGCTCCTTGATCCGAAATGTAGACGGCCCGATTTTATCGGTCAATCTCGACTATAATCGTCGACATATTAGGAGATCTATCGTGTCCATCGATACGACCGCACCGCTGGGTTCCAGCGACGGCATCTACGTGACAGCGCAAGAAGCAGCAGGAATGTTGAACGTGAGCGTGTCCACTCTATACACGTACGTCAGCCGCAAGAACATCCGCACGCACAAGACGCGCGGCAGCCGGGTCAGCCGATATCTCCGCTCGGACATCGAACAGATCAAAACGGGCATAGCACCGGCCTCGTCACGAGAAGCCGCACCGGGGCTCACAGGGACCTCGGCGATCACATTGATGACGGAGAAAGGCTCCTTCTATCGTGGTACCAGCGCGATTCATTTGGCTGAACATGCGACCTTGGAGGAAGTCGCTCGCCTCTTGTGGGATGCCGGCGACTTCGACCCTTTCGATGGCTTGATGCCGATCACAACCCCGGCGAACCTCGATGTGCTGCTCAAAGCCTGTGCGAGCTACAGTGCGCTGGACCGTGCCATGATGCTGCTGCCCGCCATCGAGGCAAGCAACCCGCGCGCGCACGACCTCAGTAAGCAAGGCTTTTTGCGCTCGGGTGCGGACGTGATGCGCTGGTTCGCCGCTTGGATGTTGCGCCAGGCCACACCGGCGAAAGGGCCTCTGCACCGCTATATCGGCCAGACCACCAAGTGTGGGCCGAAACTCGAGGATGCAGTGCGGCGCGTACTCGTGCTTTCTGCCGATCAGGCCCTTCACCCCGCGACCTATGTCGCGCGCGCTGCTGCGAGCACCGGCGCGACACCGTACCGCTGTGTGATAGCGGGCCTCTCAGCGGTCATGGGAAAACGTCTGCCGGCGGTTCGCGTCAGTTCGTTTGCCCGCTTCATGGCAGAGATCGAGAACGCTTCGGATCCGACCGAGCCAGTAAAGACCCGAGTGCGAGGGAGCGAGGATGTACCAGGTTTTGGATTTTCCCCTTTCGCCGTGCCTGACCCGCGATCCGCAGCACTCTTGTCCTCCCTGCGCACGCTACTTGCCGCCGATCGCCATTTCGCGCGATTTGAGCGGGCCATTGATTTGGCCAGTGAACTGACCGGCCAGCAACCGGACTTCGCGTTCCTGGCTGCGTTTGTGAACCGTCGCATCGGCGCAGAGCCGGATGCCAACTTGGTACGCCTGGCAAGAATCGCTGGCTGGATCGCACACGCATGGGAGCAGCAAAACGAGATGCCATTGGTGCGCTGGAAGGTGAACTACAACGGCATCCTCCCGCCTTGATGAAATATGTCGACCACAACAGTCGACATTGACGGATAGACCTGGAGGTCTCTATTCTTTGCGACGGCGAGCAGCTTTGGCTTGTCGACCAAGGAGCGAAAATTGGGAAAACGATGGGTGCACCGACCAGAAGGATCCAACTGGGGCGAGTTCGGCGACAGCGACAAGATCGGGCGACTGAACCTTCTCACTCCTGACAAGGTTAAACAGGGATTAGCGGAAGCACGCGAGGGCATCACGTTCTGCCTGAGCCTGCCTCTCGACTTCCCGGGGGGAACGGTGGGTAATCCGAGACGTCATCCGCCGCGGCTATTCGGCGCAGTGCATGGCGGACAGTGTTTTCATAACCACGTTAGGCGATCGCCTGATGGCAGGATTCGCTCGGTGGTCTGCGACGACGCCGTCCTTTTATCGACCCAGTATTCGACACAATGGGATAGCCTTGCGCATGTGGGTACCGAATTCGATGCGGACGGCGACGGTGTCGCAGAAATCGTTTACTACAACGGATGGCGCGGCGGTGTGGACGTCGTAACGCCACCGCCGCGTCTTGGCGCACAGGACTGGGAGCAATTCGAGGGTGTGACTGCAGGGCCGCTTGGCATCGACACGATGGCCGCTACGTGCGTCCAAGGTCGCGGAGTTATGGTGGACCTGTTTCGGCATTTTGGTCGGGAACACCAACGTGTAGGCTACGACGCCCTCATGCGCATCCTGGACGAGGACGGCGTTTGTGTGGAATCGGGCGACATGCTGTGTCTGTGGACCGGCTTCGACGAGATTCTGCTCGAAATGAATAAACAGCCCGACCCTTGGCGCATGCACAACAGTTGCGCTGGACTCGATGGCGCGGACGCCCGTTTGTTGCAGTGGATCACGGATTCTGGGGTTGTTGCACTTATCTCTGACAATCGTGCCGTTGAGATCCTTCCTCCGGTCCCAGGCGCCCCCAGCACTTTGCATGAACACTGTCTTTTTAAACTGGGCGTGCCGCTGGGTGAACAATGGCTTCTGTCGCCGTTAAACCGATGGTTGCGCGAACACAACCGCAGTCGGTTTCTATTGACGGCGCCCCCGTTGCGCCTGCCAGGCGCAGCTGGATCACCGGTGACGCCCGTCGCAACGGTTTAGACCTCTTTGGGGTGCGTCCAGGATGACTTTGCGGCAAATAAGGAAGCCCACTCTGGTGAAGATGATATGTCCCGCGTAGTGTCGGCTGCCGGCGGTTGGGGCGATGACCATCGGGTCGCCCTTTCACAATTGGCTGGCAGCTGCGAGGGCAGGGCTTCGTCACCAATATTCTTAGCGACAGCCCACGCCCTCTTTTCTCTTCGAGCCACGGTCGTCACGAAGTCGTCGCGTTCAGTGGTTCACTTTTGTACGTCTCTCTGATCCACCATGACGTGTTCGACCGCACGTGTTCGACCGTGCCTTATCGCCGCGTGGATTGACGCCAAGTCTCCTCCATCGTTCAGTGCGATGGCCGCGTCATCAATCGAGAGGGGCCGATGGCCATCACCTGTTTCAAATGGCCTTCCTTGGGTGCTGACCTCGTACTCGCAGATCAATTGGTTATAGGCTTCACGCGCACCGCCCCGTAGATGAGGCGCGAGAATCGAAATGATATGGTAGCTACTCCCGTGCAGGTGAGCGCGAATTCGCTCTGCGTCGTTGTAATGGCGAGCGTGCTGCAGGAACTGGAAAGACAGCCAGTAGGTGATCACAACTACGATGCTAGTACACATGACATCCAGTTGCTCCGGCGTGGCCTCCATTTCGCCGAATTCTAAAAGTTGCCCACAAATTTCTAGCGCAAAGTCCTTTTTCCTTTCGACAATGCGCTTAAATTTGACTTCCAGCGTTCGGCTATGTAATAAAAGGTCGTTGATGTCCAAATATAAGAATCGATAACTCCACATAAACTCTGACAAATACTGTATGTGGATCCAGCTCCATTTTAATGTGACGGCATGGCCTTGCGGACACTTCAAAAGGCGATCCATCTCTTGCTCGAAGCTTTCAAACAGTGAGTTAATAATGTCGTACTTATTGCGAAAGTGATAATACAGTAGCCCAGGGCTGATTCCCATTCCTTCCGATATTGAAGTCGTGGTTACGCTGGGCGCCCCGAGTTCATTGAGCTGGCGCAGTGAGAATTCGAGAATGCGATTTCTCGTAAGACGGGAATCATTTCGACGATTAACACCCATGCGGCCTCTTTATCATAGCCATCATTCAACAATAGCGCGCACAAGCCTTTATATAGTGATCACACTTGAAGACCACGATAAATGGAGCTTATGATAGATTAATTGAGTATTAATTTCGGATTCGCGAAAAGAGCAAAAAAGCAACTAATCCAGCAATGCCTGCATATAGCATCAAATAACGCCAGCCGGTCGCGTCGACCAGTAGCCCGATCAGTGCCGGAACAATGGTCGCACCACAAGCGAAGGCCATTGTGTAAAGTCCCGTGTATGCTCCAGTACATTTACTGTTGGGGGCCAAGTTCCACATAATGACGACACCATTTATTGCAAATGCGGCATACCCAAGCGAGGCAATCACCAATGCAATGATGGTAGCTTGAACGCTAGTTGATATGAATGCCACAAAGCAGCCGACAGAAAACACAAGCCCGCCGATTTTGCATATACTGAGGCGGCTCGACCGATCAGATAGTATTGCAAGTGGAAACACCGCAAGGATAAATGCTATTCCAGCCGGCATTGAAAGCGAGCCAGCTTGGCCGCGCGTCAAACCAAGGATCTCAATTGCGTAAGGACTTAGCTGCGACCGCATTGCGGACCAAGCCCCCGCTGTCGCGAAGACGGCGAGAAGCATAGAGGCTCTGCTCCGATTGCTCGAGCGCAGAATATCCATAATTAGATTTCGAAAGCTTTGGCTTTGTTGTGCGCGGCCCTTTTCGGAGGTTACGGAATGGAGCTTTCGTTCGTCCAAGCCCCAACATGCTATCGCCATGCCAATAACAAGTAGAAAAGCAGGTATGGCGAATGCAACCTTGGTGCTCTTATCTATGACGAAATAACTAATACCAGAACCAACTGATATCGTCAGAGCTGCGGCTAATTTCGCCATCGCGTTCGCTTTTCCTCGGTTTTCAGCTGACTGAAAATCTGCCACCAATGCTTCGGTGATTGATTTAAATGAGTTTGCTACTAAGGCAAAGCAGAGCATCGATGCAATGAGGGCTGGTAGACTTTCCGCCCAGGGAATAAGGATATAAAAAGTAGCTGCTATCGGAACACCAATCAATAGATACGGAACTCTTCGACCAAAGCGATTATTGGTGTTATCGGATCTGTGCGCCATCCATGGTTGAATAAACAGCCCGAGTAGATTGTCCATACCCATAAGTAAGCCGATCAGGGCGGCACTGTTGGTGTAATGCCGTAGGGCCGGTGGAACCTGGGCCTCATAGAAGTTCCAAACGACTTCCTGAGAAAAGACTGCCAACGATGTTAATAGTGCTGCCGAAGTAGAAAATTTAGGCCGGCTGCATGCGCTAAACGCGTCACCTTTGGTTGACGAATTTTTGATGCTTAGACCGTTTTGACTGCTGCTCACTGTGCAAATCCCTTTAAGATTCGGCTTCCAAAATCGAGAGTTGTGTAGTCACAGTCCTTCGGATTAACTTGAAATGGTAGCGTCGTCTTTCGTTAGGCTGGAGATGTCCCCCATTACTCCCTGGAAGTGGCTGCGCGCCATTCCTGGTTCCGGCGTCTGCTTGGTGGGACCGGCTTCTACCGAGGGACATCAACGAACTTGGGTGACTGTCCTATGCCCTTAGAATCTGTGTCGGATGCCGACGGCAGCTCCTAGCATGCTTTGCTTGTCCGCCCCGAGAGGATTTCCGCCTGAGTAAAAGACAGCTGTATTGTCGAAATTTAGGCCCGAGTTCTTTACGTAGGCCAAAGACAAGTAGACGTCGGTTCGCTTCGACAGGTTATAGTCGGCGATAAATGAAACCTGCCATGGGTTTTTTACGTCAACGCCGTTCAGATTCTTCAGATCATCGTAGTAGTACGCGAGCGTTAGCCTAAGCGCGGCTAGAGAATAGTTTGCACCGACCCAATAGAGGTTATCTCGCGCCAGCGTGGCATCGCTCCCTGATTTGTTCAAGCCCCAACGGTACCCGCCCGTCAATTTAATATTTTCGAAGTTGTAAGTAGCCGCCGCTCCTGCCTTCTGGAATCTCGCTGGTGCGGCCCCGGCAGCCAGGGTCGGATTGAATTGTTCAAACGCCATAGCGAGACCAACTTTCCCACCGAGATACGAGGCGCCGAACCCATAGCCGCTGTCTCGCCGGAATTGACCGGCCACCTCCCCACTGCTTGCAACGCCATTTCCGAAGGACCAGTTTGCGATAGCGGTGACGGGACCGAACTCTCCCTTGTATTTCACTGTGTTGTCTGACCGAAGATCCAGTCCGACCATGGACGCAATCGGCTCATATTGATTCGTGTACCCGGCGGGGGAGAAATTGGAGAATGTGTCGAACATGGCGCTGTACTGCCGTCCAAATGTCAATTGACCCAAGCCTTTCTGATGAAGCCCAACGTAAGCTTGGCGCCCAAACAGACGGCCAGATTGAGCCATCTTCCCTGTGTCTGCCTCAAAGCCGCTCTCTAGCGCAAAGATAGCTTTGAGTCCTTTGCCAAGGTCCTCAGTCCCGCGAATTCCCCAACGAGACCCAGAAAGTCCGCCAGAAGTCAGTCCAAATCGACTCTTTCCTGGACCAGGGAAGCCTCTCTGAGTCGAGTCAAGTTGCGAGACGTTGCTTACGTACTCAATGTTCGTGTCCACAACGCCATATAGCGTTATGCCGTCCTGCGCTAGCGCAGCTTCGTTCGCGAATGCCATGCATCCTGCCGCGATGGCAAGTCCCTTCTTCATAACTCATCTCCTCTGTAGTTTTTTGCATCGCAGCGTCCGGATGCAGTGCGATGTGCATGTGGCTGCTCCCGTAGTGCGCGCGCGGGAGTGAGGCCTCCTATCGACCACATTGGTGCCGACGGCTCGCCGTCGGATATATGGATACATGTATCCACATATGTACTACCGGGGCGATGGTGTTGACTGTATACTCGGGGCTGAGCTGTGTAAATCTGTACGAGTCGAGTCAATATGAAAGCGGAACATGCCGTAACTAACGACGCCCTATACCTCAGTGCGGAGGAGGCAGCGGCGCTGCTCAACATCAGCGTGGCGACGCTTTACGCCTACGTCGGTAGGAAGGGAATTCGGTCGTCGAAGGTGGACGGCTCTCGCAGCCGACGATATTGGGCTGCAGACATTGAGCGGCTTCTCGCGGAGCGCGGCACCGCCTCACAGTCTCCAACGCCTCATTGGCCGGCAATTAGCACCTCAATCACGCTGCTCACGGAGAAAGGTCTCTACTATCGAGGTCGTCCGGCAACCGATTTGGCAGATCATGCAACCCTTGAGGAGGTTGCTGAATGGATGTGGGAGACACCCGGCGCTTTTGACAGAAGAGCACTCCCCTTTCCCGAGGTCGCGCGGAGAGTGATCGCTGATTTACAGCACTTAGGACCAATGGCTCAGGCACTTGCGTTGTTCCCGATCCTTGAGCAGATGCATCCGCATGCGTACGACCTAAGCAAAACGGGTTACGCTCGCACTGGCGCGGACACGCTACGGTCATACGCCGCAGTGCTCACCCAAAGCGAACCTGTCGCCGGGCCACTACATCAGCACCTGACCAAAGGGCTGCGCATAGCACCAAAGTACGAAGATATGGTGCGACGAATGCTCGTGCTTTCCGTGGACCACGAATTTACCCCTATGACGTACGCGGTGCGCACGACGGCAAACACCGGAATTACACCTTACGCAGCAGCGGTGTGCGGGCTGTTAGCGTCGAGGGGGCGACGGATTAGTGCTGGGCGCGTAGAGCAGGCCGTGCGACTTCTCAGCGAGATTGCCGGTGCGAAGGACCCCTGCGAGCCGGTACTCGCGCGCTTTCGAGAGGGCGAGGCCATCGCAGGATTCGATCGAAACGTTCATGGTGTCGAGGACCCTCGCGCAGCTCACTTGATGAAGCACATGATGGATGTCTTCGCACATGACGCGGACTTCCGGCGACTTACGGCAGTGATTGATCTGGTCCGCGACTTGACAGACCAACCACCAGCCTTTGTTCTCCTGGCGGCCTTCTTGGGTAGGAAGTTCGAGATGCACGGCAACGAGTTGGCAATTGTGGGATTGGGTCGGATGGTAGGTTGGATTGCACATGCTAGTGAGCAATATCACCAAGGTCCTCATATCCGGGCACGCGCAAACTATGTCGGTCTACTCCCTAAAGCTGAGGGTAATGGAGTTTTTGATGATCAACCACACGGAAAATCTTAATCGAGGCGTATGTCATTCTGTTATTTACCCCCTGAGCCTTCGTCGCAGGCGATTTCCCAATCCGCGGACGCGCGTTTGTCGCTTTCCAGTACTCCGGTAGCGCGAACTGATTTTATGCGTTGATGACCTTCACAATGGCCTTGTCGAGCCGCTCTTCCGTGATGTGATGCAGGTTCAGCAAGGCAAATTTGCTTGCGGCTCAACCCCTTGACGGACCGAGCCGTCTGGCTCGGTCCCAGATTCCAGCCGTCGCAGAACAGCGTGCAGATAACTCGCTTGCGAGGGTCATCGATCCTGGATCGATGCTGGACAATGGGACCGAACGGTCTGTGCAGATTGAGCCATTGCTCCATTTCGGTCAGCACGTCAAGAATGCTGCTCTGCGGCATCGATGCGGTGATAGCCTGGTCGATCAGCATCATGTTGGGCGGGTCGGGTGCCTCGCCGGGCCAGCGAAGGATCAGCCCGTGTTCTCCGAATTCGATGCCGTCGGGGAAGTTGACATCTACCGCGTCGAGTGCCGTGCTCAGTGTGTCCGATAGTGTTCTGATGAAGTTTTCGCCATCCGTTGGCAGACCAACATTTCACAGTAATGCGGTAACTTCCCGTTCGAATACCTCCTCGGATAGCTCGCCCGGCATGTCGAAGCGAATCGAGGTGTTTTACCTGCCCAGCTACAGCCCGGAAATCAATCCCGACGAGATGGCCAACGCTGATATCAAGCAGGCCGTGACCTCGGGAGCGTACCAAGCTGCAACTCGTCAAGGCTGCGTCGAGCTATCTGCGCAGTGTGCAGAAACAGCCTGAACGCATTCGAAGTTACTTTCAGCATCATTCGGTGAAGTATGCGGCCTGATTAAAGTTCATGAATGTCCGATCAATAATATGCCGCGATATCGAGATGGGATATGCGAAGCAAGCTCTCAGCGGTGAGTGGCGCTTTGACATCGAGATTTTGCTTAACCCACGTCATGCACCAGATGCCCCGCCCCAATCGTATTCAACTGGCTGCCCGGAATCGACATTACCATCCGGGTGCGTTGGGGCGACGATCGGATCAGCAGGTACTGGATTGGCCGCTGCCGGCTGTCATGCACGAGTCGCGTCATGCGCAGGATTGGCGAATTGACCTCCACCTTCAGATGGCCTGCCACAGGGGGATCGGCCATTTCCGCTGTGACTTCCTGGATTACCTCGCCTAGTTCGATATCATCCCGGATCTGCAACTGGTACAACGGCCGCCGCTCCAATTCGGCGGCGGATACGCGCGGCTGGAATCGGGGCGGCATCCAGGCATCGAGATGCATCAGCGGCGTGCCTTCGCGAGTGCGGATTCGCACCACATGCAGGGCGAAATCGTTGTCGTCCAGTTCTAGCATCGATGCTACCACCAGCGGCGGTCGTGCCATCTCGACCTTTAGCACGGTGACTTGGGTCTCGCTGACGGCAAGTGCAAGCCCTTCGAGATATGTCAGGGACACGCTGGTGGGAGTCCTCCGTACCTGTGCATGCACAAATGCGCCGACGCCTTGCTCGTTCTGCACCAGTCCTTCTGCCTGCAGCTCGGCCAAGGCGCGGCGCACTGTAATGCGCGACACGCTGAATTGCGCACTTAATGCTTCCTGGGTCGGCAGGCGGTCGCCTTCACGGAAGTGCCCCGTGGTGATCTGCTGCTTCAAGGTCAGATAAAGCTGGCGATGCAACAGTGTGCCTTGCGCCTTCAGGGAAATACTGGATGAGGTCATGAAGAATAGGAAACAAGAAAAGCGTCCCCCATTTTGCCATGCGCGACGCGCTACTCCGATGTGATGATGTTTGCCGTTATTGCCCCTTCAGATTTAGCCGCTTAATCAGCACGCCGTACTCGGCCAGGTCTGCCTGAAAGCGCTTTGCGAATTGCGCTGGCACTTCGCCTCCCGGTTCCGCGCCGAGGAACTGCAGCTTTTCGATGACGTCCGCGCTCGCCAACACGCGTTTCACGTCTTGGTGAATGGCCTGGACGGTGGCGGGTGGCATATTGCCAGGTCCGAATAGCCCGTACCAGCTGCGCGATTCCATGTCGGCGATGCCTTGTTCGCTGAAGGTCGGTACATCGGGCAGCAGTCGGCTGCGCCGCGCCGATGCGACGCCAAGCACCTTGAGTTTGCCATCCTTCAGGAACGGAAGCGCCGATGTCACGCTGGAGAAGCCTGTATCCACGTTGCCCGCCATCAGGTCCGTCATCCATTGCGTAGAGCCCTTGTAGGGTACGTGGACCATGGCGAAATGCTGCCCCTCCTTCAGGCGCTCGCCGTACAACTGGGTACTGGTCTCCGTGCTGGCGAAGGTGAACTTTCCCGGCTGTTGGCGTGCCGCGCCGACGAAGGTCGGCACGTCCTTCGCCTCTATTTTCGGCGAAGCCACCATCACCACAACCGGCAAGGCCAGAGACGTAATCGGCGTAAACGCTGTGGCCGTGTCATACGGAAGCTTCGGCATCATGTACGGATTGATGGCGATTGATGCCACCGACAGCAGCAGCGTGTAGCCATCGGGCGCCGCCTTGGCGACGAACGCGGAGCCGATCACGCCATTGGCGCCTGCGCGATTTTCGACTACCACCGGCTGGTTCCAGAGCTCACCAAGCTTCTGGGCGAACAGGCGGCCCACGGCATCAGTGCCGCCGCCGGCACCGTGATTAGCGTGACAGGTTTGTTGGGTTGAAATGCTGCGGCTGGTGCCGCCGCAATTGAACTGGCAGGCAGGGCGAATGTGACGGCTGTGAGGAACGCCACGGTTGCGGACGTCGGGGGCTTGCGGACCATCGGAGTGTCTCCTGTGTTGGAAATTGTCGGAAGTTGTCTAGGCTCAGGCGAGCCGCATGCCCATCGCCAGCCCTTGTTCGGTATCGAAGCGTAGGCAGTGTTCGTCGTAATGGTGGCCCTTGGTCCCGCCGCGCACGGTGCCGGGCTCCCGCGTGCCGCTGTAACACTCCCAGCCGGCGGGCAGTCGCAGCGAATCCGGCATCGCTAGCCACAGCCTGAACAGCGTGCGCTTTTGGTCTTCGTCTGGATGGTCCTCGAAGTGAGTGCGCGAATGCAGTACGGTCTGGTTGCTTAGCAACTGCAGATCGCCGGCTTCCAGGTGCATGCAGTACATCAGGTCCGGGCGTCGCACCACGGCATCGAGATAACCGATCGCTTCCCGCTGCTTTCCAGTCAGCTCTGGCACGCCGCCGAGTTTCTGAGCGTTTTCCACGCGATTGCGGTTCCAGACACAGAACACTCGCCCGTCCTCGAAGCCGTAGATCGGCGCGTTAACCCATGCGGGCTCGCCTTCGCACTGCTCGCCGTTGCGACTGAACGGGAATCTGGTCAGCAATTGCTGAGCGAGGTCGGGACGCTCTTGCTGGACCAGCTCATAGGCCCGGACAGAACTTGTGCACATGCTCATCCCGCCCACGGGGGCCTGGTTGTAGCAGCTCAGCAGTACGATATCCGAGCCATCGACGTGGAAGTCCAGTTCCGCGTTGGATGAGTAGCCGCGCCCCATCGGGCTGCGATAGGCGCCACCCACATCCTTGACCTTGTTCAGATACCTGCTGGCCCGGTCCTGCGGTCGTGCCACACCGAAATGCAGGCCGATGACCCAGCTCATCATCTCGAAGTCCTCTGGCGACACGCCCTCGCGCGGCAGATTCTTGATGAGCGCCATACCACGGCCGTCGCGCACCTCGTGGAATGCCGCAGCCAGCGGAGCCAGCACACGATCCAGCGGGAAATCGGTTTTGCGATAGTCGAACAACGATTTCCCGGGCTGGAAACCGGCACGCGTGGCCGCCAGGAGTTCCTGACCTTCAGCCTCAGATAATGGATAGATCCAGCTTGTGTCAGCGGTGATGTCGCTTACGGTCCAGGCAGCACGGCTGCCGCGGATGTAGTCGGGGGAAGGCGTAATCGATGCTGCTGTCATGGTGTGATCCCCAATAACGAGAAAGAAGAAGAAACCTGAGTCAAGAGCGGCGTAGCGCGTAAGTGTTCATCAGTGTATGTGTGTATAACAATATACCAACAAGGGCGTCCTTGGTGAACGGGGGGTAAACCAGAATTTTTGTCGGTCGCGGCGCTACCAAACGGATAAGACGGGCGGCGCATGCCTGCGATGGCCATCACAGCCTACTGCCATCGAAGCCATCCACCGGCGTTGCTGGCTCACCGGACGGTGCTGGGACACGCGGCGTGGAAAGGTACGGACCTTGGGGGGGTCCGACATCCGGGGAGCGCGTAGCGGTGTGGCATTTGCGGGTGACGCAGCACCGCCATGTGGGAGCGGCAGCCTCAATCGGTATAGATCGGATGACTAGCCTTCACGGGGTCCTCGAACGGCTTGTCCCGTTCGTCGTGGCAGCAGAATTGAGCCGTTGTACGGGGTTGCGACTCTTGTCTGCAGCAGCGAGCCCATGCTAGGCCTCCAGATACTTGTCTGGCATGGAGAGTGAAGCACGCGCGATGCCGTCACTGTCCATGAACCTCGCATGGTGTGTCGCTTGGATGTCAAGTGCCTCCGGTTAGTCTTCTGCGCGCAGTTTTTCCTTGTGAATGATGTCACTCCAACGCCGCAGCTCGCTCATGTACAAGTGTTGCGTTTCGACCGGGCTGGTCGAATACGGCTCCAGGCCTAGCGTCGCCAGTTGCTTGCGCAGCTGTTCGTCCCTCAGTACCGCCCGCAATGCGCCCGAGATCTTCGTTACCACTTCGGCAGGCAATCCCGCGGGGCCGCCGATGCCATACCAGCTGGCCACGTCATAGCCTTTCACGGTCTCCGCGACCGCCGGGACGTTCGGCATCAGCGCTGTCCGCTGCGCGGTGGTCACGGCGAGCACATTGGTGCGCGAGGCAAGCGGCGCCATCGCGGGCGGCGTGCCAAATTGCACCTCGATCTGGCCGCCGATCAGCGCCGCCCCCGTTTCGCTGCCGCCCTTGTAAGGAATGTGCGTCAGATTGATGCCCGCTTCGCGTTGCAGCACGAGCGCGGCAAGATGGGGGGTTGTGCCCACGCCGCCAGCGCCATAGTTCAGCTTGCCGGGATCCTTTCGCGCAAGCGCGATCAGCTGCTGCAGGGATTGGATGCCAGACGCCTTTGACACACCGATTAGCATCGGGCCGCGTGCAACCGAACCGATTAAGGTGAAGTCCTTGTCAGCCCGATACGACAGCTTCTTATACATCGCAGGAGAGATCGTATTGGTGGTGGTCAGCAGCATTAGCGTGTAACCGTCGGCAGGGGCCCGGGCAGTCACCCCGGCGGCGACCGTAGTGCCTGCACCCGGGCGGTTCTCGACGACGACTGGCTGGCCCAGCATTTTCGTCATGGCTTCAGCGACTGCGCGCGCAACGCCATCAGCGCCGCCCCCTGCCGTAAAGCCCGTGACGAGTTTGATCGGCCGCTCTGGCCATGTTGCTTGGGCAGGCATCCAGCCGCACAGCAGCGTCATTGCGACGGCGCCCAGGGCGGCGACATGGAGCCGGCGGCGGCGCTTGGATTGGATGGGATAAGGCGCATGCGCTACGCGGGGGCAATGTTGAATGGGGTGGGTCATACGGTCTCCGCTTGAATGGTTTATGAAATCTGTTCCGCCTGGTGTGCAAGCCGGTTATTGGATCGCCCGTTGCAGGCGCGCCACCAGCTCTCTCGCTGGCGCGTCGGATAGCTGCAGGCATGTAGCGAGTAACTCGGCGCCTCGAGGAGTGTTGGTGCAGTCGTTGGCTTGGTTGCCCCAGCGCAGGCAGTCGTCGAGCTTGGCGATAAGCTCGGCGTCGGTCAGCGGCTGCTGCGTAGAGCCGTGCAAGGTCTGCACGTGCGCATTGAGATGGCGGCCGTCATGCATCTGGAGCGTGACTTCTGCCCAGCGCGGAGCGCTGGGACCAGCGGCCTCTGTGGCATGTACCCGAGGCAGGAACGCTTGAATCTCCGGGCGCTGCACCGAGCTGTCGAGGAAGCTGGTCAGGCGCACGGCACCGTCCTGTAGCGCAGCCGCCATTGCATAGGCCATGCTGAATTTCCCTTCGAGCCCGGTGCGCGGTCGGGGATGGACCAGCGGCACCAGTGCGCCGTGGCTTGTCAGTACGTTGACACGTACCACGTCCTCCAGACGCAGACCGTTTGCCCGGCGCAGTGCCAACACGGCGTCCAGCGCCCGGTGCGTGGCATAGCACATGGGGTACTGCTTGACGTCGAGGCCGCTGCGGCGCATTTCGAGCGGAGCCTGGCCAAGCGATGCCAGCCACTCGGCGATGTTGCCTTCGCCGACATCTCCGCCCGCGTATAGCCGCACGAAGCCATGCGGGCCGTCGAGGGCATGTGCGCCGGCTTCGAAGCCGGACTCGGCGAGGCAGGCCGCGCGCACCGCCACGGCATTGGCATGGCCGGCCTGGAACGATTTCGCCTCTGTGCCGACGTTCTCGCGTGATCCGGCCGTCTGCGCGACCGCCAGTCCGATCGCATGCACGATGCGCGCCGGCGCGAGCCCGAGCAGGTACGCGCAGGCCACCGTGGTGCCGATCGCGCCGATGCTGGCAGTGGCGTGCCAGCCGGCCGCGTAGTGGTTCAGCGCCATGCCGCGCGACAACTTGCAGATTACCTCCATCCCGACTGCGAAGGCTGGTGCGAGCCGCGCGGGCGGCAACGCGCGCGCTTCTGCCAGAGCCAGAAGCGCCGGCCACAGCACCACGCTGGGATGACCGCGCATCGGCACGGTCACGTCGTCGTAGTCGAGCACGTGGCCAGCGATACCGTTCCACCACGCCGCGATCTCGGGCGAGGCGCGTTCCGTGCGGCCCCATAGCGTGGCACTGGTGGCGCGGGTGCCCGACGCCAGCAACAGCTGAGCATTCTCGAGATAGCGCAACGCCGCCTGCGGGGCATGCTCGTTGCGGCCAGCCACAGCGACGGCGAAAGTGTCGGCCAGAGAACGGGCGCACAAATTGCGGTCGGCCTGGTCGAGGAAGTTTGCCTGAAAGGAGGCGGCGAAGGCCGCGATGCGCTGTGCGGCGCTGGGATTGGATTGCATGATTTTGGTCAAGGATGTTCGGGGATGATCGACAAGGGAGGCTCGGATCTGACTTCAGGGACGATCGCTCCTCGCCAATGTGGCGAGCCATGGGGGCACGCGGGTCGGGGAGAGGTCCGGCTCCCTAGGCCCTGGATCGCGCGCCATCAGCGTGCCAGATGCCACATCATTCCGGAGTCACTTCCGCGCGCTTTGCCGCCTCGGCCCACATGGCCGTCTCGCGTCTCAGGAAATCGCGGCATTGCACGGTCGAGAGGTCTCCCGTTTCACTACCGCCGGCACGGACCGCCGTGATAGCCGCCTCGGTCCGGCTGGCCGTGATCATGTCCGCGTTGATCTTCTCGACGACCGCGGGCGGCGTGCCGGCGGGTGCCATTAGCGCGCTCCAGCTGGCAACCTCAAAGTCTGGCACGCCCTGTTCCGCCACCCTGGGTACGTTGGGAAGCGCCCTGTAACGCGCCTTGCTTGATACTGCGAGCACCTTGATCTTGCCGCTGACTGTCTGGCCAGCGGGATAGCCGACCACGATGCGTACTGGCCGACGCGGGAATGCCGCCTTGTCTGGCTGCGAGTGGGCGCCGCGCGCGGTGGTAAAGGCCAACAGGGCGGCGGCTTGCAGCAGCCGCCGGCGCGGCACAGAGAGATCAGAGGCGGTCATGACGATTTTTGGGGGACACAGCGGTAGATCAGATATCAAGGGCAGGGCGGGGCACAAAAGCGATACCTTGCATCAGTCGCCGTGCGGTGCGGCTGAAGCCGAGGCGCTCATAGCCGAGCCGGTCTGGGCCATTGCCCGCGTTGTGGCGGCCGCGCACGACCACTTTCATCACACCGAGCGGATGACCGATGCGCAGGGTATCGTTGGCCCACGTGGCGGCGCTGTGTTCGCCTCCTGGATCGCCTCTGTATGCCGCCTCATGCACTAGCGTGCCGACTATGCGAGACATCGCTGCAGTGCACATCGAACCGGTGCCAGCCATGCTTTCGTGACACTTGTTGTAGAAGATAAGTCGCGCCTGCAGATCCAACTGATCCGCGTCGACCGCGCGGCCCTGCGCGTCGATGTACTCGGCGGACGGCGCCACCATCACGGCCAGAGGCAGCGCGGGCGACGCGGCCTCCGCGTCTCGCCAGTGGGCGCACAAGCCAAGTTGCTGCGCCGCCTTGCCTCGCAGCTCGCGCAGCATGGCGAGCAAGGACTCGTCTGCGTTGATCTCGTTCGGCAGTTCGGTGCCGCGCCTTCCCAAGTCCTGGGCGCGCACAAACATGCAGGGATTTGCCACGTCGCCCAGCGTGACGGCGATCTCGCGGCCATCCTCCAGCGCGATGCGATCGACGGTATTGCCCGTGGGCAGCACGCGACCGGTCTTGGCCCCGGTGGTGGCACGATAGTCCATGAAGATCTCGGCGCCGGTGCCGGGCACGCCTGGAATCGCGAAAGTGCCTTGCACACGGGCGCGCTGGCCGCTGACCGGCACATGGGCGATCAGCATCTTCGAGGTGTTTGTGTTGAAGATGCGGACCTCGGTAATGGGGCCGCGGGGTGGCACAAGCCCCACGTCGATCGCAAATGGCCCCACGCCGGCCGAAATGTTGCCGCAGTTGCTGGTGTAGACGACGATGCCGCGACCGGGCGGTACGATGCCGTAGGTGTAGTCGATGTCGGCATCGGAACGGCTCGAGCGGCCGACAATGGCAAACTTCGCGGTCACAAGCCGCGAGCCGCCGAGTCCGTCGATCTGCAACAGATCCTCGCTGCCCATCAGCGCCTTCAGTGCGGCGTCGCGGGCCGGGCCAGGCGCGGGCAGGTCGTCGGCGCGGAAGTACAGGCCCTTGCTCGTGCCGCCGCGCATCAGCGTGCACGGAATGGCGAGTTGTTCTTTGTCGCTGTCGAGACCGTCGTCGTGTGGTACGGACATGGTCATGTAGTGTTTCCGTCGTTAGGCCAGCGGCTTCACGCCGGGCGGGCCTTGTCAGTCGGGCATTCGTGGGGTGTCAGGGAGAATGAGGAGCCGGGGCGACTGACACGGGTCAACCTAACACGTCGTTTAGTGCCACCGGTGCCCAGATCCAGGGTCGTGCCGCGCGATCAAGCATCTGCCAGGCCGCAATGTTGGCGCGTTTGGACAACGTCAGGCTCAAGTCGTCCAGGCCCGCGAGCAGCGCGGCGCGCCTGTGAGCGTCGATGGTGAAGGGTATTGGCTTGCTTTCCGACACCGTGATCCTGCAAGTATGCAGATCCACGCCGACGACGGTGCCTGTTACGGCCTGTCGGGCAAGCGATGCCAGCGCGTCGCGCGGTAGCACGATCGGCAGCAATCCATTCTGGAAGCAGTTGGCGTGGAAGATGTCCCCGAAGCTCTCGGCGATCACACAGCGCACGCCACTGTCCGCCAGCGCCCACACTGCGCCTTCGCGCGAGGAACCGCAGCCGAAGTTGCGTCCGGCCAGCAAGATGGGTGCGCCGCGGAACGGCGGCAGGTTAAGCACGCAGTCTGGCGCCTCGCTGCCATCTGCCCGCAGCCGCAGCATCTCCATCGCATAGGCGCCGAGCTGGCCGCGGCCAGCTGTTGACAGTCGTTCGATCCGAATGATGGTATCGGTGTCGATATTGTCGAGCATCAGCGGAATCGCTGTGCCCGTCAGAGCGGTGAAGGGTGTCATCTGTCGCTCGTGGTCAGAGTTGACGCGGATCGGCCAGCTCACCGGCTAGGGCGCTTGCGACGGCCGTGGCGGGGCTGGCCAGATGCGTGCGCACGCCCGGGCCCTGCCGGCCGACGAAGTTGCGGTTCGACGTTGAAACCACGCGCTGGCCCGGTTCCGCGGTGTCGCCATTGGCGGCAACGCACATGCTGCAGCCGGGCTCGCGCCATAGGAAGCCGGCGTCGCGGAAACGCTTGTCGAGGCCTTCGGCGCGGGCGGCGCGGCTGACGTCTTCCGAGCCCGGGACAACCCATGCCTCAACGTGCGGCGCCACGCGTGCCGAACCGAGCAGCGCCGCGGCGGTGCGCAGGTCTTCCAGCCTGGAATTGGCGCATGAGCCGATAAACACGCGATCGACGCGCTGGCCCAAGAGGCGCGCACCGGGCGCGAGGTCCATGTACGCGCGTGCATCGCGCCATGCCGCGCGGCGGGCGTCGTCGGGCGCCTCGTCATCGCGAGGCACATTGCCATCGACGGCAATGCAGTGTTCCGGGCTGGTGCCCCACGTTAGTTGCGGCGCGAGTCTGCCAATGTCGAACGTTTCTTCGCGATCGAAGCAGGCTTCGTCATCGGAGCACAGCGTGCGCCAATGCGCTACTGCCTCGCCGAACAGCGCTCCGGCTGGGGCAAACCGCCGTCCTGCCAGCCAGCTGAAGACCTTTTCGTCCGGCGCGACCATGCCCACGCGCGCCCCCATCTCGATCGACAGATTGCAAAGGGTCATCCGCGCCTCAACAGACAGTGCGGAGACCGCCGGCCCATCATACTCGATCGCATAACCGGTCCCTGCAGCGGCTCCCAGCGTGGCGATCGCATGCAAGATCATATCTTTGGCCGATACGCGGGGTGCCAGCGTGCCGGTGAAGCGCAGCCGCATATTGCGCGGCTTGCGCTGCATCAGCGTTTGCGTGGCGAGTGCATGGGTCAGCTCGGAAGTGCCCACACCGAAGGCCACCGCACCTAGCGCACCGTTGGTGCAGGTATGGCTGTCGCCGCAGATGACGGTACTGCCCGGGAGCACAATGCCCAGCTCGGGACCCATCACGTGGACGATGCCCTGTCCCTTCTCGCCAAGGCCGAAGAACCTGATGCGGTGCTGACGCGCGCCCTGTTCCAGCCGTGTGCACAGTGGCGACGTGGAACTGGTGCGCCCCGGCGCACTGGAGACGGTGTGATCAGGGGTGGCGAAGCTCAGTTGCGGCTGCGCGGCCTCCAGCGCCCTCTCGTTCAGCTCATGGAAGCTGCGCGACCCGGACATATCATGCAGAAGCTGGCGATCGATATGCAGCAGCGCCCAACCATCGCCAAGCTGCTCGATTACATGGGCATCCCAGATCTTGTCGAACAGCGTCGCTGGGGCCGTGGAAGTGGCCTGGCTCACGACTTAGCCTCCCCAGTGTCGGCGCGGAAGCGGGTGCGCAGCGCATTCCACTCATCGGCGCCGAAGCGGCGGAAGCGCTCGGCTACTGGCGTCGCGTTGGCCGACACCGGTGGCTTGCGGGTCTCTTGCAGGCCACGCAGCGTCCGGTCGCAGGCATCGACCACTGAGCCGATCAGCAGGCTTGGCAGGATCGCCAGCTTGTAGCCGAGCTGCTGCGCAACGTCCAGTGACAGATCCGGCGTCTTGCCGCCGCGCACGATGTTCAGCAGGCACGGGCCTTTCACGCGGCGCGGGATTTCGGCGAGCTCCTCCATGCTCTGTGCAGCTTCGACGAATGCCATGTCGGCGCCTGCGCGCAGCGCCGCGTTGGCGCGCGAGATGGCTTCGTCCAGACCGACCACCGCGCGCGCGTCGGTGCGAGCAATGATCACAAAGTCCGGATCCGTGCGCGCGGCCACCGCCGCACGGATCTTTGCTTCGAAATCCTCGCGCGACACGATCTCCTTGCCGTCCAGATGGCCGCAGCGCTTCGGCGCGACCTGATCCTCGATGTGCAGGCCGGCGACGCCGGCTCGCTCATACTCTCGGATGGTGCGCGTGACGTTCAACTCGTTGCCGTAGCCGGTGTCCGCGTCGGCAATCACTGGGATCGACACCGATTGCGCCACCACGCCGGCGGCTTGCGCCATTTCGGTCAACGTCAGCAGCCCGAAATCGGGGAAACCGCGAGACGCCGAGACACCGGCCCCGGTCATGTAGAGAGCATCGAAGCCGGCCTGTTCGATCATGCGGGCGGTGATGCCGTCATAGCCTCCGGGGGCGGCTAGCAGTTCATTGCCGGCCAGCACGCGGCGCAGAGTCTGTCGAGGGGAAGGTTTGCTTGTCATGGAGGTGCAGGGGAGAAATTGTGGGCCGTAAAATCAGCACGGATGTCCCGTCTTGTTGTTCTAAGTATATAACGACATAGTGACATGACGAGAAATTTTTTGACTTCCGCGTGAACACATCAAGCGTTCGCAGACGGATCGGCCCGTAAAGTCCGGTTTGGCGCTACATCAGCAACTGGTTGTGGTATTTACCCGAGCCGATCCTGCGTGGCAGTTATCCGGCCGATGCCAGCATGCCGAACGAAGCACGTCTCGAGTGGTCTTCAAGGTGTCGCGCTTCACAGTTCGCCGTGCGGTCAGCAATCTGCAAGCCCCTGGCGGGTGGAGAAGAAGCAGGGCCGGGGAACGTTAGTGCGGCTGGACCTGCCGCCGCAGCGGACGGCGGCAGCAACGCTCGAATTCGTCGATGCGCTACGAAGCAGAGACAGCCCACGCGTGCCACGGTGCTGGAACTTTGCGAGGCGCCGAGCCGCCGACAGTGATCGCTACAAATTGCAGCGGGCGCCCAGGGAGGGTGCGCTACATGCAGTGCGGCTGTGTTCGACCGACGAACGCTTGGTGATGGTTTCGGATGCCTGGATCCCGAGCGCTATGCGGAGGACATCACGCGGGAAAGGCTACGCACGCAGACGCTGTACGAGATCCTGATGACGCAGGGCGCGCGCTTCGGACGCGTGCAGGAAATTTCTGCGGTGCCGGCCATTCCACACTTCCGAAATGCTGGGCGTCGAAGCGGGGTTGCGGCGGCTGCAACTCGGGCGGCTTCTCCATGACGTGGAGCGCGCGCCTGTGCCGCATTTGACGATTCATATATCGCCGCAGCCCAGCCGGATACTGATGGATGGTGTGATCGAGAGCGTCAATACCTTGCGAGCGGGACAGATCACGCACGATGTGCCGTGGCGACAGGATGGCCGATGGCGTGGAAGACGCCCTTTCCCCTTTCCCCGTTAAGCCCCCCGTTGGGAAAAGGTCCGCGCACCGCTCCTGTCATCACTCCAGTTTGATCCCCGCGCTCTTCACCAGCTGCTCCCACTTGGCCCGATCCCCTCGAATCTGCTTGGCCATCTCGCGTGAGGCCTGCGGTTTAACCAGGGTCGTGTTCCGTCCGGCCATCAGCTGACGGAACGCCGCGTCGGCCAATACCTCGCCCACTGCCGTCTGCAATGTCGCGATCACAGATGGCGGTGTCCCGGCCGGCGCCAGCAGGCCTGACCAGCCGAACACGTCGAAGCCTTTCAAAGCTGCTCCGCCCTGTGCGGCGAGCGGCGTCTGGTCTGGCGTCAGCGGATCGGGTTGCGCCGAGCTAGTGCCGTAGGACCGCAGCCTGCCGGCTCTTATCATGCTGGTGGCCGTTCCCACTGCATCAAACATCAGCGTCACCTGTCCGCCAATGACATCCGCTTCAGCCTGCGCGGGTCCTTTGTAAGGAATGTGGACAAGATCAACGCCTGCCATCCGCGCGAACAGTTCCATCGCCATGTGCGAGTAGCTGCCATTGCCGTTGGACGCATAGCTGTACTTGCCCGGCTCTTTCTTCAACAGCGCGATCAGCTCCTGCACATTGCGGGCGGGCAGGTTCGGGCTGGACACGAGGAGCAAGGGCCCCGTGGACAGCATCGCCACTGGAGCCAGGTCTTTTTCGACGTTGTACTGCACCGAACGGTCGATCAGCGGACTGATTACCAACGGGGAAGATGTGGTCAATAGCAGCGTATAGCCGTCCGGCGGCGCCTTGGCGACTGCCGAAACGCCGAGCGTTCCGCCGGCTCCCACGCGGTTGTCGATCACGAGCGGTTGCTTCAGTTTTTCGGACAGCTTCTCGCTCAAGGCGCGTGCCAGATTGTCTGCGCTGCTGGCGGAGCTGAAGGGCACTACCACGCGGATGGGGCGCGTGGGATAGGTATCGGTCTTCCCGTGCGACAGCATGGGAAGGGCCATCAGCGCGAAGGATGCGAGCAGGGGTAGCGTTCTGTTCATGTCGATATGTCTCCGGTCAGTGTGATTCAGACGGGGCGCGCAACGACGCAATTGCTGCGGCGGCCGAGCTTTCGCGCTCTATGCGCTGGAGTCGATTGGCAATCTCGGTGGCGTACGTCGAGCCATAGACGGGTGTCGCCAATGACAGGAATTTGCTCCGAACACCAGCCTGCGACAGAGGGGTGGAGGGCTCGCCTGACGGCACCAGCACTTCGATATCGTGCCGGCCGCCCCCGTCCGCCTCGGCGCGCAGGCGGCAGCCGCCTGGGGCCAGGTCGGGGTCCACCGTTACCGAGATGCGGTGCGCCATCGTCGCAATTTCGGTTGTGCCGAGCCGGCGCTCATAACTCTGCCATTCGATGCCGCCATCCAGCCATGCGCATGCAACCTGGAAGTAGAGACTGAATTGCGCGTCGACGATGTTTCGTGGCGCGAGCTTGGCCTCCAGCGCCTCGCCAACAATTTTGTGTGCCGTTGGCGAGATGGTCACGTACAAGCGCGCGTTGGACAGCGCATCCCGGACAAAGCGCTCGCGCAGCGACAACGCCGCGTCAATGGCCGCGTGGGTCAGTCGGCACGACGGGTAAGGCTTCAGCGCGGTTTGCCCCGCAAGCCACTGGGTACCGAGACCGTTGATCAGCTGTTCGGGCCGTGCTGCGTTGGTGTAGCCTGCCAGCAGGCCGAAGCGGCCGGCGATTGGCTCTGTAGCGGCGATCACGCCGGCATGTGCATAGCTGAGTGCCAGCATGGCATTGTGAGCCGCGAAGCCTGGATGCAGCCGCTTGTTCCACGCGCCGTTCTCGAGGTATTGCATCGAACCCGAGGCGAGGCTGCCTGCGATGCCGAAGGCTGCCTCGATGGTCGCGGCATCCATGCCGCGCAGCCTGCCCGCGGCCGCCACCGCGCCGAAGATGCCAGCCACCGAGGTATTATGAAAGCCCCGTTCGTAAGCGCTTGTGTTTAGTGCGGCGCCGATCCGACAAGCGACTTCATAGCCAATGACAATGGCGTCGAGCAGCGCCTGGCCGTCAACGTCGCGTTGCTCGGCTTCGGCCAACGCGGCTGGTATCACCGGAGCGCCGGGGTGAAGCACACCTGCGCCGTTGGTGTCGTCGAAGTCCATGGTGTGAGCGAATGCGCCGTTGAGCAGCGTGGCCTGCTGGCGCGTGAAGGTATCTCTTAACCCGACGACGGTGAAGCCGCCGCCTTGCATGTCGAGGTCCCGTGTACCGGCGATGAAAGCGGGACTACTTTCAGCGAATTGCGCGGAGAATGCGGTGTGGCCGACGAAATCAACCAGACAGTCACGCACGCACGCGCGCACGGGCTCGGGAATCGCGCTGCCTGCTGTCGTGGCGGCAAGCGCTGCAAGCTCGGCAGTCGCGCCATCATGCGCGCGAGCCGCGACGATTTCGCTGGGGGTAAGCGTCATGCTGCCTCCGGATGAGAATGAAAAACGATAGAGAATATGGGTTGCGCGCGACCACCAAAGGGTACGTCGAAAGACGACGGATCAATCGATTTGCGCGCCTGCATCGATCACCGCGCGTGCCCAGCGCGTTCTCTCCTTGCTTAGGAAGTTGGCGAAGTACGCGGGAGATTCGAGGACGGGCTGCGAACCGGTTGCGCGCAGGGAATCCTGGATTTGCGGCGAAGACGCCGCGCCGCGAATTGCAACGTTCAGCTCCGATACCACTTCGGGCTTGGTGCCAGCCGGGACCAGAATGCCAACCCACGAGTAGATCTCGAAGTCCTTCATCCCCTGCTCGGACAGTGTGGCGACCGCAGGCAACTGCGGACTTCGCTGCGCGCCGCTGATGCCAAGCGCCTTTAGCTTGCCCGCCTGGACGTGCGGCATAGCGGATGGCAATGCGTCAAACGCGAGAGATATCTGCCCCGCCATCAGGTCATTCAAGGCGGCGGGCGAACCCTTGTAAGGCACGTGCCGTAGCTGGATGCCTGCACGCGCTTGCAGGATCTCCATCGCGAGGTGAGCGGTGATGCCGTTGCCGCCGGAGGCATAGTGGACCTGGTCGGGATGCTGTTTGGCGTAGCGGATCAGTTCCCGCAGGTTGTTGGCGGGGAACGAAGGGTTGGCCACCAACAGCAGCGGGCCGATGCTGACAAGGGATACCGGCGCAAAATCCTTCAACGGATCGTATGGCAACTTCTTGTAGAGGCCAGGATTGATCGCAAGCTGGCCCAGCGTGCCGAACAGCAGAGTGCGGCCGTCAGGACTGCTGCGCTTGACTTCTTGTGCGCCCATGATGCCGTTTGCGCCGGGACGGTTCTCGACATAGACGGATTGTCTGAGCAACGTCGTCAGCGCTGCGGCATAATTTCGGGCAATGATGTCGACAGTCTGTCCGGCCGGATAGCCGACCACGAGACGGATCGGACCCGTGTTATTTGCTCGCGCGGTGTAAGGGGAAAGCAACAGGCCCGCGCTGGTGCCGGCCAGTTGCGCCAGCAGGCGGCGTCGCCAAGGGTTGGGTGTCATCGTGTCTCCTGGAAATGGCACCCGGTGCGTTGCCGAGGCCAAGGTGTTGCCGCGGGTCGTTAGCGTTCCTGGGCTAAGTAGTCGCGCCGAACATAGATTTCCCCGGACATCAGGCGGCGAGCTGTGCGTGCCAGCCCCAGCACGGCGAAGGACATGTCTTCGGGGCGTGCGCCAACGTTCGCTTCGACGCGGACCGGCATCACGCCGAGGGGATGGCCGATACGCAACTCGCCACCGCCCGCAACCTGCGCGCCGAGCGCCCGATGCACGATAGAGTTCGGGATGCGCGATGCCGCCGCCGTGCACATCGAGCCGGTGCCGGCCATGCTGTCATGACATTTGCCGAGGAATACCAGCCGCGCACGCAGATCCATCTGTTCGGCCCGTTGGCCGGCGTTAGCCATGTCGGTAAAGTCGGCGGGCGGCGCCACCATCACGAAGAGCGGCAGGCCTGGCAGCTTCACGTCCTGCCAGCGCGGCCACAGGCCCAGCATCTCGCCGGCACGGGACTGGATCTCGCCGATGGTTTCGATCAGCGCGCCGTTGGCCGAAATTTCCGGGGGCAACTCGCTGCCAGTGAGGCCGAGCGAGGCAGCGGCGACGAATACGCAGGGATTGGCGACGTCGCAGAGCGTCGCCTCGACCGTGCGGCCGTCCGACAGCGTCATGCGATCGACCACGTTGCCCGTAGGCAGTAGCCGGCCGGTCTTTGCGCCGACCGTGCCCGCGTAGTCCATCAGGATCTCCGCGCCCGTGCCCGGCACGCCGGCGATCGCGCAGTCGCCCATCACGCGCGCCTTGCCGCCCGCGACCTGCACCCTCGCAATCAGCAGCTTGTCGGTGTTGGTGTTATAGATGCGCACCGTGGTAACCGGCTCGACTGCGTCGATCAGGCCTTCATCGATCGCGAACGGTCCGACTGCGGAGGAGATGTTGCCACAGTTGCCGTCGTAGCCGATGCGATCGCGCTCGACGTCTGCCTGGGCGAAGGTGTAGTCGACGTCGGCATCGGGACGGGATGAACGGCTGATGATCGCCACCTTGGATGTCACCAGTCGGGATCCGCCCATGCCGTCGATCTGCAGCACATCTGGCGTCCCCATCGCGCGCTTGAGCAGGGCGTCGCGCTCCGGGCCAGGCCCGGGTAGGTCGTTGGCATGAAAAAACAGTGCTTTGCTGGTGCCGCCGCGCATCAGCACGCATGGGATGGTGAGTTGGTCGGGATGCATGGTAGGGGTCGATGGGGATTTGGACAAAATTAATGGTGGTTAATGCATAAATTCTCGATTCCTCGTTCCCACGCGGCGATAGAGGAGGCGGGTGAGGCAGCGCACCAGTCCGTGAAGCATCACTCCAACGGATACTTCCTGATCAGCTCATCCAGCCTGTCCCTATCGTGCTTGACTTGGGCGGCGAACTCGGCAGGCGAACTGACTACAGGCTCTGCGCCGGCGGCGGCGATAGTCCTGCGCACCTCTGGGTCCTTGATTCCTTCGCGGAGCGCGGCCACCAATTCTTCCGCGATGGCAATCGGCGTGCCCTTGGGCGCGAACAGGCCGAACCACGTTACCGACTGGAATTGCGGGAACCCCGCTTCGGCGGTGGTCGGCACGTCCGGCAACGCGGCGGCACGGGTGCGGCCTTGCGTCGCCAAGATTTTTAGCGTACCGGCCTTGTAATGCGGTAGCGCCGCGGTGATGCCGGTGAACGACATATTGACGTTGTTGGCGATTAAGTCGGTTACGATTGGTCCGGTGCCCCGGTAGTTGACAACGATCAGGTTGGAGATTCCCGCTTCGGCAGCCAGCTGCTTGCCGGATACCCGTGCAAGGCTTTCGCCGCTGCCCAGCGAGCATGGCTGCGCAGCCGCCTTGCAATAGCGCACCAACTCGGCCAGCGTGGACACGGGAAGCTTGGCGCTAGCGACGATCGCGGCCGGCGATTGCGAGATGGCGGTGATCGGCTGCAGCTTCGCCAGCGGATCGATGCCCTTCAAGCCGGGAAGATGGCTGGTAATTGTGATAGCAGGTACCTGCAGAAGCAGCGTGTAGCCATCGGGGCGAGCTTCCATCACTTTGCGCGTGCCGATTAACCCATCGGCGCCGGGCAGATTCTCGACCACCACGGGTTGTCCCCAAATGACGCCGAGCTGCCGGGAGACCGCGCGCGCCGTGGCGTCAGTTCCACCTCCCGCGGCGTAGGGTACCACCAGCGTCACGGGCCGCTCGGGCTTCCACTGCGTGGCCGGGGCGGCCATGCCCGTGACCGCTACGAAGCCCAGTACGGTGCCAACCGGCCATGCCAGCCGCCGTCCGAATTGTTGTCGCATGTTGTCTCCTCCGCGGGCGCAAAGTCCCGCGCTTGCCGACATTGATGTATTGATGTTGTAATGTGTTTATAGAATAATAACAACTATGCGACGTGGTCAAGTGCGTGAAAATCTGTAGCGTCCGGCCTGTGCTATCCTCGTCACGTCGCCTTTCTTATTGCCATGTCGATCAAAGTTCGCAATACCCCCCAGGTGCGCCGCGCTGCCGGCACCTCGCTCCATCGGCAGATTTTCAACGTGCTGCGCGACGAGATCGCGCGCGGCGTCTACGCAGGGACGGGTGTGCTGCCTACGGAAGAGGCCATCTGCGAGCGCTACGGCGTCTCGCGCATCACCGTGCGTCGTGCCCTGACGGATCTGGCCTCACAAGGCTTGGTCGAGCGAAGGCATGGCCTTGGTACCTTCGTCAAGATGCAGGTTTCTGGCCGGCAAGCGCCTAGCCTGAGTTTGGTCGAAAGCCTTCGCAAGGCCGCGCAGGAAACGCAGGTCAAGGTGATAGAGGTCAGCCAGGCCGAGGCACCGCCTGATATCGCCGCGCAATTGCTACTGGCCGCGGACGAGCGCGCCGTGCATGCGCTGCGGCTGCGATGCGCCGATCGACTCCCGGTGATGCTGACTGACGCATGGATCCCGGCAGCAATGGGCACAGGCGTGTCGGCCGCTTCGCTGAAGAAGCATGCGCTGTATGAATTGCTGATGAATCAGGGCGTCACGTTCGGCAGCGTCGTCCAGGAGATTACCGCGCAACTAGCCGACCCCGTGCTGGCGAAGCTCTTGGGCGTCGAGGTAGGCGCGCCGCTGCTGAAGCTGGTGCGGCTCATGCACGATCAAGCTAATGTGCCCGTGCTGCATATCAGCATCTACTTGAGTCCTGAGCGCAGCCGCATTCTTATGGACTTCCAGGGCGAGAGCGTCAACACGCTGGTGACTGGACGAATCGTGCACGACCGCTGAGCCGTCCCAGCGGGGCGCATCTAAGGCAGCGGTAGCGCCGCGTTTGTCTACCTTTTTGAGTCGCGGTTCGGCGCCCTGGTCGGGGCCTGGCCGCTAACCTCCCGTTTCCCCTACTTTCGGGTGAAGGGTACACATCTCTTAAGGCCTGTTGAACCGATGCGTTCAACAAGGTCTTTGACTCACGCCCGAAGTTGTATTTAGAATATAAACACATAAACAGTGTCGTGGGCGTTCGGATGTTCCATCACGTTCGTCCCGAAGATGACTTCAGAGGAGCGATGATGACCCCCACTCAATCTCTGCGCCGGCGGCTTGCCGCACCCGGCATGCTGGTCGCCCCCGGTGCCTACGATGCGATTGGCGCGCGCTTGATCGAGCAGGCCGGCTTTGGCGCCTGTTACATGACCGGCGCGGGCACATCGGCTGCGCGTGGTTTTCCTGACTTCGGCCTGCTGACAATGGGGGAGATGGTTGACAACGCGGCGGTGATGGCGCGTTCGATCTCGATCCCGCTGATCGCCGACGCTGATACCGGTTACGGCAACGAGTTGAACGTCACGCGCACAGTGCAAGAGTACGAGGCGCGCGGCGTGGCCGCGATTCATATCGAGGACCAGGTCGCGCCGAAGCGATGCGGCCACCTAGATGGCAAGGAGGTAGTGTCGCGAGAGGAGTTTGTGTCGAAGATCCGTGCCGCAGTGCAGGCACGTCGTACGCCGGATTTTGTCATCATCGCCCGCACGGATGCCCGCGCTATGATTGGGCTGGACGAGGCGATTTCGCGCGCTAAGGCCGCGTTGCAAGCGGGTGCCGACATGGCATTCGTCGAGGCCACGCAGACGCTCGACGAGGTGGCCCGGGTGCCACGAGACGTTGGCGGTCCCTGTCTGCTGAACGTCGTACCGGGTGGTCGCACGCCGATCTTTGATTTGCGCGAAGCCGAACAGATGGGCTACAAGCTGGCGATCTTGCCAGGCCTGATGCTGAAGGCCGCCATCGAGGCGGGTGACGCCGCACTTGCCTCCCTCAAGGCCACGCACATGGCGCCCAACGTTAGCGCCAGTGTGGCACATACATTTCGCCGCTTCGGCGCAGAGGAGTGGGACAATTTGCGCCAGCGTTTCAATGCCGGCGCGAGAGCCACAGAGGCGGACGCACAATGATGGCGCGCACGCTGGTCGATAAACTTTGGGACGCGCACGTGGTGCGTGATCTTGGCGACGGCTGGGCGCTGCTACACATCGATCGCCATCTTCTGCACGATCTGTCCGGTCCGCCAGCGTTGCGCGACGTGGCCGCGCGCGGTTTGCCGCTGCATGATGCGAAGCTGGTGTTCTCCACGCCTGATCACGCGGTGTCCAGTCGCCCGGGGCGCGACGGCAATACATATCCGCTCGGCGGGCGCCTGTGGCAGGGGTTACGCCAGGGTTCGGCGAAGGCAGGCATCCGGATGTTCGATCTGGGCGAGCCTGGTCAGGGCATCGTGCACGTGATGGGCCCCGAGCTTGGTATCGTACTCCCTGGACTGACGGTGATTTGCGGTGACAGCCACACTTGTACCAATGGCGGCATTGGAGCGATGGCGTTCGGCGTCGGCACTTCCGAAAGCACCCATGCTCTGGCCACGCAGACGCTACGTCAGCAAAAACCCAAGCGCATGCGAATCCTCTGCGAGGGGGAACTTGGAACGGGGGTCACCGCCAAGGACTTGATTCTGCATGTGATCGGCAAGCTTGGCGCCGCCGCAGGCGTTGGCTACGCTATCGAATTTGCTGGCCCGGCTATCCGTTCCCTCGACATCGAAGGGCGATTGACAGTCTGCAATCTTTGCGTCGAACTGGGTGCTCGCTTTGGGCTGATCGCGCCCGACCAGAAGGTCGTGGACTGGGTGCGGGGCAGACCGTTCGCGCCCACCGACGAGCTATTCGAGCGGGCCGCAGCCGACTGGCTGGCGCTTGCTACCGATGCTGACGCAGTGTTCGATCGCGAGGAGCGGATAGATGCGTCGGCAGTGGTACCAACCATTACTTGGGGTACCAGTCCGGAGCAGGCGATTTCGGTTGACGGTGTGACACCACGAGTCGAGGACGAAGCCGATCCCGCACGGCGCGACGCCGTCGCTGCCGCTCTCGACTACATGGGCCTTGAGCCGGGCGCGCCGATTGCCGGCACGCCGGTGGACTGGGTTTTCATCGGCTCTTGTGCCAATTCCCGGCTGTCTGATTTGCGTGCGGCGGCGGCCGTTGTCCGGGGTCGCCGTGTGGTTCCGGGCGTCACCGCCTGGGTGGTGCCGGGTTCGGAGAACGTGAAGCGCGAGGCGGAGGCAGAGGGATTGCGCGCAGTGTTCGAAGCTGCCGGTTTCCACTGGCGCGAGCCGGGCTGCAGTATGTGCGTTGCAGCCAATGGCGAACAGGTTCCACCCGGCAAGCGTTCGGTTTCAACGTCTAACCGCAATTTTGTCGGCAGGCAAGGTCCGGGGGCGCGCACGCACCTCGCAAGCCCCGCCATGGCGGCAGCTGCCGCCGTGACTGGCCAGATCACCGATGTAAGGAGACTTAACTGACCATGCAGCCATTCACGACAGTCATTGGTGCAGCCATTCCGCTGATGCGCGCGAATGTCGATACCGATGTGATCATTCGCATTGAACGTCTGACAGAGCAACCGCCGGGTGCACTGGGCCACTATGCGTTTGAGGCGTTGCGCTATCGATCCGACGGCAGCGAGGACCCCAGCTGCATCCTGAACGATCCGGTGTTCCGTGGCGCCCCCGTGCTGCTGGCCGGACGCAACTTTGGTTGTGGATCGTCGCGTGAAGGCGCGGTAGTCGCGTTAAAGGGGATGGGCGTGCGATGCGTGATCGCGCCAAGCTATGGCGACATCTTCTATAACAACTGCTTTCAGAACGGGCTGTTGCCAGTCGCATTGCCGCCGGAGAAGATTGAGGCATTAGCAGCTCAATGCGCGCATGGCGCGCCTGTGCGCGTGGACCTTGAGGCGTTGAGGATTATCGCTCCCGACGGTTCGGCCATCCCATTCGAGCTCGCGGCGATGCGTCGGGAGGGGCTGTTGCACGGCTTGGACGACATCGGACTCACGTTGAAGGACGATGAAATCATTCGCGCGTGGCAGGCGAAGGATCGGGAGCGAAGAGGGTGGGCCTGGATAGTGGAGGGGCGATAGGTTGGTGCTGCTTAGTTAGTGTTTGCTCCCGCAAGCCGTCCCCACCCGAGAGTTGCCAATACAATAGGCAGTATGACTTCCGTGAGGCAGAGCCATAGGGCGGTCAGCCTCCGAAAAGCCGAGTCGGAGCCGACAAGCGGATGACGGCAAGCGCTCGGCGGTCAGAGGTGCATGTTGCCGATGTGACTATTGCGGACCCAGAGGTATCAGTTCTCAGTTCTCTGGCACGGCTCTCTGAGCCACTTTCAAAGCAAAAACCGCTACACCGTACGCCACTGCGAAGATGAGTCGAAGCGCGCGCGATGGGAAACTCGAAAGTGCCCCGCAGATTGCCCTCGAGATGGGCGGGACCGATATGTCGAAGGACCTCAGGTCGAGTCGTCTCGTGGATGGATGGTGCGCTCGCCCGCGGACCTGCGTGTGTCATCCGCCTTGCGTTCTGAAGCCGTGAGTTAGGTTCTGACCAAGCGTTGGCAGGGATTGCAGCAGCTAATTCCGGACCCCAACTGTGAGGAACCAGAATTCGCTGTACTGCGTTTCCAGAAAAATCAATGACTTAACCTCTGATTCCGTTGCCGCTTCGCGGTCTTGGAATCGGAAATAGCTGGACTGCCATGACGAGAAGCGCGAACTAGCCGGACTGTGGTGCGAGCGCCGTTTTGCGCACTTCTCGTTTGTTGTCCCCGGGTTGCTCAGTGGCTCTTGCCGACCTCTATGCTCAGGTCACAACTATGTGCAGATGATCATCATGGTGGCAGCCAGCCCCTTGAGTGGTGCGATTGGGGCTGGCGAAGCCTACGCATAGTTACAGCGTCCGCAAGAATCGAATCAACGAGTCCGGTGCGTGATACTGGCGAATCTTGGCGTCAGGCGCTTCCAGTCGACCGAGAGCTTTCTCCTTCATCGCGAGGTCAGCTTCGACGTAGCGGTGTGTCGTGATCGGGCTCTCGTGACCGAGCCACAAGGCGATTGAACGGAACGCCCGCCTGCAACAAGTGCATTGCGGTTGTATGACGCCTATATCGTGAACGACATAGGCGTCATTGTACTAAACCGCTGACGCGGTAGTAGGAGGTAGGCGAACGTTGTTGCCTGGCGGTACGTCGCAGGCGACCTGAAGGTGGGACTGGCGAGAAGAAGGGGTATGGAGACCCGGGAGCAACATGGATAGGCCCAACGGGCTTTCCATTCACTGCTTCCCGGAGTTCCGCCATGACACCGCTTCGCGAACGCATGCATGCACGACATGCAGATCCGGAATCTCGCAGACAACACGCAGAAATCTTATCTGCAGCAGGTTTCCAGTTTCGCCAGACACTTCCGCCGCTCGCCTGAACTCCTCGGCCCCGAAGAGATCCGCGCCTGGCAAATCTACCTGACCAACGAACGCATGCTTGCCCCGAGCAGCGTGCAACTGGCTGTGGGCGCACTGCGCTTCCTGTACCGCGTGACGCTCAGGCGGGAATGGAGCGACGAGGACTTTCCACTACCAAAGTCCTGCACACCTGGGGGCAGAACCTGCAGCATCATCCGCACGTCCCCGAGATGAAGCCGATCTCGGCACCCAGGTGTTTCGGATCGGCGGCGATCGTGCGCAGCGTCTCGGCGCTGGCGCGAAACAGGATATCGTAGAGCGCCTTCTTGTTCTGGTAGGCGAGCGCTGCGATGGACTCAGGGACGGTGAAGACGACGTGGAAATATTCGACCTCGGGAAGTAGTTCGGCCTGCCGGTCTTCAAGCCACTGGGCACGGGCAAGCGACTGGCACTTCGGGCAAGCGCGGTGCCGGCACGAGTTGAACGCGATGCGCTGATGGCCGCAGGCATCGCACTGCTCGACATGGCCACCGAGCGCCGCGGTGCGGCACAGCTCGATTGCGCTCATCGCGCGCCGTTGCACACGACTGAGCCCGTCGGCGTGGGCCTGCCGGTACTGAGGGCCGCAGTGCGGAAGATGTCCGCCACCTCGAGTGCCGCCCTCATCGCGAGGTTCAGAAGTATGTGGGCGCAGGCGGTGCGGGCGGGATG
>NZ_JBYSZW010000061.1:0-46600 GCF_058787575.1 Cupriavidus sp. FW305-3-2-15-C-LB2 | reverse complement strand
GCTGGCCAGGCTGTTCCACCTCGACAAGGGCCTGGCCGCTGGCCTGGCCGCCGGCGGCATGACCCAGTCGGCGATCACGGCAATCACGGTGGCGGCGCGCACACCGCAGCTGGCAGGTGCAGCGTTGGCGCCGCGGATCGCGCATGCAGTGGCGCGACCGCATCAACCGCGTTAATGCAGCGTGAGGCATTATCTCCGCCGGTTTCCGGCCAGCGTAGTGAAAGCTTTTGTCGGCGAATTAAGCGCAGTCAACGCGCCGCGGGCATGGCCGCGCGAGTGTGGAATCGATGTCGGGAGCGGTGCGCGAGGGAAGTGAAGCGGGGCAGTCGGGAGGGAGGTGCCGCCTCACCCGAACGGGTGCGGCGGCAAGGGCAAATGCGCCGCTGTCAGCGCCCGCCGGCCAGGCGGGCTTCGATATGCTTGGCGCGCTCCAGCGATCCCGGGTGCGAGCTGAGCATGCTCGACTGTCCGCCATCGAGGGTCGACATCTTGCGGAACGCCGATGCCAGGGCCTGGCGGTTGGCGCCGTTTTTGGTCAGCAGGTCGAACGAATAGTCGTCGGCCGCGGTTTCCTGCCGCTGCGAGAACTGCGCATTGACGAACTGCTCGGCGAGCGCGCCGATCTGCGACGACGATAGCGCCGTCAGCGAAGCCACGCCAGTCGACCCCAGCAGCCCGCGCGCCGCAGCCGTGGTGTAGGCCACCTGCATCGCGGCCTTGGTATGGCCCAGCGACACATGGCCGATTTCATGGCCCACCACGCCACGCACTTCATCGTCGCTGAGCAAGTCCATCAGGCCGCTGTAGACCCGCACGCAACCGTTGGCCATGGCCCAGGCATTGACGTCCTTGGTCACATACACCTTGGCATTGAGTGGCAGCCCGGTGTTGCCCAGCCCGCTCATCACATTGGCCAGGCGCTTGGCGTAGGTGCTGTCCGCCGGTGCGATGGTGTTCTTCTGGTCCATTTCCGCGCAGGACTGGTCGGACAGCATCTTGACGTTGCTGTCCGACAGCGTCGCGGCGGTAAAGAGGCTGCCGCCGGCCTGCGTCAGGCTTTCCATATTGGCGCCGGCACAGCCGGCCAGCAGCGCGGAACAGGCGAGGGCGGAAAGGGCGAGTCGCTTCATGGTTCGCTCCGGGAAAGGGGGTTGGCAATGCCATAGGATAGGTAGCCGGGCGAGGGCGCGCCAGTGGGCGCCGTCCGACAGGCGCTCAGGCAAAGTGGCTGGCGGGGCACGTCCGAGGCCAGGAGGCGTGCGCCGACCCGCGGCCGAGATGGCACCACGGAGGCAATGCTGGGAACTAGTCGGGAAGAAGCCGATGGTGCCCGGGGTCGGACTCGAACCGACACGCCTTGCGGCGGGGGATTTTGAGTCCCCTGCGTCTACCTGTTTCACCACCCGGGCAGGGTGTATGGCGCCGGAACCGGCACCGTGCTGAGCCGGGAATTATGCCGGAAATCCCATCGTCGGACAACCAGTGCGCGGCTGCGCAAATCCGGTAGCATGGCGCCCAGCCTCTCACTCGCCCATCGTCCCGACCACCCCCGACTGCCATGACCGACCAAGCTTCGCTGGCGCGCCTCGCCAGCCTGCCTTCGCAGGACCCCGGCTTCTACGACCGGGAATACAACAACCGCGCCAATGTGCCGGACAACGCCGTGCATATGGCGCGCTGGGCGCAGTGGTCCGCCGGGGTGCGCGCACGCGGCGCTTATCTGGCGGACCTGAGCTATGCCGGCGAGGACTCGCGCCATGCGCAGGACGAGACGCTGGACTACTTCCCCGCGCAGCGGGCCAACGGGGCGCTGCCGCCGCTGCTGGTCTTCGTGCACGGCGGCTACTACCGGGCGCTGGACAAGCACGACCACAGCTTTGTTGCCAGCGCGCTGCCGGCGCTGGGGGTGTCGGTGGCGGTGGTGAACTACACGCTGGTGCCTGCGGTGACGGTGCCGGAGATCGTGCGGCAGGTGTTGCGCAGCGTCGCCTGGCTGTACCGGCAGGCGGACCGGCTGGGCCATGATCCGGACAAGCTCTTCCTGGCCGGGCATTCCGTCGGCGGCCACCTGGTGGCGATGCTGATGGCCGCGCGCTGGCCGCAGCTGGGCGCGGAGCTGCCGGCCGACCTGGTCAAGGGCGGGCTCTCGGTCAGCGGGCTGTACGACATGGAGCCGCTGCGGCGCGCTGCCTTCCTGCAGCGCGACCTGCGGTTCTCGGAAGACGATGTCGCGCGGCTGTCGCCCGCGTACATGCCGCCGGCCAGCGGTGCCCCGCTGGCGATCGCGGTGGGGGAACTCGAGGCCGCCGAATACCACCGCCAGCACGCGCTGATCCGCGCGGCGTGGCCGGCCAAGGTGGCGCATCCGGCCGCGAGCGACCTGGTGCTGCCGGACTGCCATCACTTCAACGTGCTGGACGGCTTTGCCAGCCCGGACGGTGCCCTGACGCGCGCGGTGCTGCGGCTGATGGAGCGCTGAGCGCGCACCGGGCGCGAGGGCGTCAGCCCTCCAGCACGCGCAGCAGCGACGAGGTGTCGTCCTTGCCCCAGCCGTTGGCCATCAGCGTGCGCAGCTGCGCCGAAGTGGCCTGCATCGCGGGCAGGTCCAGGCCGATTTCTTCGGCGATATCGCGCGCCAGCCCGAAGTCCTTGTCGTGCAGCCGCGCCTCGATGCCGGCGGCGAAGTTGCGCGCCACCATCTTGGGGCCCATCAGGTCGAGCATGCGGCTGCCGGCCATGCCGGTCGCCATGGCTTCGAACACGCGGCCGGTGTCGACGTTCTGCGCGGCGGCAAAACGCATGGCCTCGGCAATGCCTTCGATATTGACCACCTGCGCGATCTGGTTGCACAGCTTGGCGACCTGGCCCGCGCCGTGGTCGCCGATATGGGTGATGGTCTTGCCCAGCTGCTGCAGCAGCGGGCGCACGCGCTCCAGCATCTCGGGCTTGCCGCCGACCATGATGGTCAGCGTGCCCGCCTCGGCGCCCATGGTGCCGCCCGAGACCGGGCAGTCCAGCGCCTCGATGCCGCGCGCGGCCAGCGCCGCGGCGATCTCGCGCGTGACGATCGGCGAGATGGTGCTGTGGTCCACGCAGATGGTGCCCGGCGCGGCGCCGTGGATCACGCCCTGCTCGCCCAGCAGCACTTCGCGCACGTCTTCGGACGAGGTCACGTTGGTGAAGACGACGCTGGCGCCGCGCGCCGCTTCAGCCGGAGTGAAGAAGGGCTCCGCCCCCAGCGCGCGCGCGGCCTCGGCCGCTTCCGGGCGACGCACGAAGGCGCGCACGGTGTGGCCGGCGGCCAGCAGGTGGCGGACCATGTGCGAGCCCATGGCGCCCAGGCCGATGAAGGCGACGGTGGTGGGGGTGAGAGTGGTGCTCATGCCATGCTTCCTTTCTTGATGCGGCGGGCTACTTATCGCCCGCATAGGCGAACTTGCCGTTGCGGATCACCCCCATCACGCGCGAACGCTGGTCGAAGCCCTGGTGGTCCTTCGGGTTCAGGTTCATCACGCCGTTGGGGATGGTGAGGTTGGTGGTGGCTTCCAGCGCGTCGCGCATGGCGGCGCGGAAGTCGCGCGTGCCGGGCTGGGCGCCGGTCTTCAGCGCGCGGCGGGCGGCGTCGTCCAGCAGCATCCACGCGCCCCAGGCGTCGCCGGCAAACTGCGTGACGCTGTCGGCGCCGTACTTGCTTTCGTAGCGGTTGACGAAGTCCAGCGCCACCTTGCGCACCGGGTGGCTCTCGGGCAGCTGGCGCGCGACCACCACCGGCCCGGTCGGGAACAGCGTGCCTTCCACATCCTTGCCGCCCATGCGCAGGAAGTCCCAGGTGGCGATGCCGTGGGTCTGGTAGACCTTGCCCTTGTAGCCGCGCTCGCCCAGCGTCTTCTGCGGCAGTACGGACGGCGTGCCGGCGCCGGCGATCAGGATCGCGTCCGGGTTTGCCGCCATCAGCTTGAGCACCTGCCCGGTCACCGAGGTGTCGTTGCGCGAGAAGCGCTCGTTGGCGACCACCTTGATCTTGCGCACCTCGGCCAGCTTCGAGAACTCGCGCCACCAGCTCTCGCCGTAGGCGTCGGCAAAGCCGATAAAGCCGACGGTCCTGACGCCGTGGTTGCTCATGTACTCGGTCAGCACGGTCGCCATGTGCGAGTCGTTCTGCGGCATCTTGAAGGCCCAGCGGCGCTTGGCGTCGGTCTGCGGCTCGACGATGGAGGCCGAGGCGGCCAGTGCCACCATCGGGGTTTCGCCCTCGGCCACGGCGTCGAGCGCGGCGATGGCGGTAGGGGTGATGTTGGGGCCGACGATCACGTCGACCTTTTCCTCGGAGATCAGCTTGCGCACGTTGCGCACCGCCGCGGCCGGGTCGGTGCCGTCGTCAAGGATGACGTAGTGCGCCTTCTGGCCGCCCAGGGTCTGGGGCCACATCAACACGGTGTTCTTGGAGGGGATGCCGATCGAGGCCGCCGGACCGGTGGTGGACACATCGATGCCGACACGGATGTCGGCATGCGCGGCGGCGCTGGTGAAGAGCAGGGCGCCGGCCAGCAGCAGGGGGCGCAGGGGCATTGTCAGCATGGTCTCCTCCGTTCTTATATGTGACGGGAAGGATAGCCGAACTCGGCCGCCGGGGCACGCCTGCGCCCCGCCGCGGCCGTGCCGGTCAGCGCACGCCCAGGCGCCAGAGCGTGGTCACCTCGGCGGACCGCGCCGCGTGCAGCGGGTCGGCAGCATCCGTCGCGCGCGGGTGGCGCGGGCGGATATCGGAACGGCCCAGCACCTTCAGCCCGGCGGCGTCGATCCAGCCCATCAGTTCCTCGCGCGGGCGCAGGCCGAGATGCTCGGCCAGGTCCGACAGCAGCAGCCAGCCTTCGCCGCCCGGCGCCAGATGCTCGGCCAGCCCCTGCAGGAAGCCGCGCAGCATGGCGCTGTCAGGGTCGTAGACCGCGCGCTCGACCGGCGAGCTGGGCCGGGCCGGCACCCAGGGCGGGTTGCACACCACCAGCGGCGCCCGGCCTTCGGGGAACAGGTCGGCCTGCACGATTTCGACCTCCCCGGCGTAGCCAAGCTGCGCGATGTTCTCGCGCGCGCAGGCCAGCGCGCGCGGGTCCTGGTCAGTGGCGACCACGCGCTGCACGCCGCGGCGGGCCAGCACCGCGGCCAGCACGCCGGTGCCGGTGCCGATATCGAAGGCGAGGGTCTTGGCCGGCAGCGGCTCGGTCGCGACCAGGTCGACATACTCGCCGCGCACCGGCGAGAACACGCCGTACCAGGGGTGGATGCGGTCTTCCAGCGCCGGGATCTCCACGCCCTTCTTGCGCCATTCATAGGCGCCGATCATGCCCAGCAACTCGCGCATCGACGCCACGTAGGGCTCGCTGGCCGGGCCGTAGACCTGTTCGCAGGCGTCGCGCACATCCGGCGCGCGGCGCAGCGGCACCTCGTGGCTGGCCTCGAACGGCAGCAGCAGCATGCCCAGCGTGCGGGCGCGCTGCGACTGGGCCAGCCGGTGCAGGTTGAAGGCCTCGATTGGCGAAGCGGCCCCGCCCTTGGCCTTGTCCCTGGCTTTCTGGCCGGGGCGGCTGGCCTTCTTGGGCTTGCGCTCGGTGCGGCGGGCCAGCGCGTGCAGCAGCTGGCGCGCGTTCTGGAAGTCGCCGCGCCACAGCAGCGCGGTGCCCTCGCAGGCCAGGCGGTAGGCGGTGTCGGCGCTGGTGGTGTCGTCGGCGATGATCACGCGGCGCGGCGGCGGCAGGCCGGCTTCAGAGTGCCAGGCGGCGCTGCGCTCGATGCCGTCCTCGGTCCAGTGAATGCGGGGCAGGTCGCTCACAGGGCCTCCGGCCGGCAGGGCGTGATGGGCAGCAGATGCATGGTTGGGTTTGCTTCTTATATAGGGAGAGGCGGCGGGCCGTCCTCAGAGTTCGTAGGCTTCGTGTTCGCCGGACATGGCCTGCTCAACCAGCTTGCGGTTGAGCGTCGGCGAGAACAGCTCGATGAAGGTGTAGACAAAGCTGCGCAGGTAGGCACCCTGCTTGACGGCCAGGTGCGTCACGTTGCTGCCAAACAGGTGGCCGGCCGAAATGCCGCGCAGGTTGCGGTCACGCTCGGCATCATAGGCGACGCCGGCGACGATGCCCACGCCCAGCCCGATCTCCACGTACGTCTTGATCACGTCCGCGTCGATGGCCTCCAGCACGATGTCCGGCTCCAGGTGGCGCAGCGCGAAGGCCTTGTCGATCTTGGTCCGGCCGGCAAAGTTGGCATCGTAGGTGATCAGCGGGTAGCCCATCAGGTCTTCCAGCGCCAGGTGCTTCTTGTCCAGCAGCGGATGCTCGGGTGGCGTAATCACCATATGGGTCCACTGGTAGCCCGGCAGCGACACGAGGTTCTTGTCGGCGGAGATGCCTTCGGTCGCGATGCCGATATCGGCCTGGTCGTGCAGCAGCATGTCGGCGATCTGCGCCGGGTTGCCCTGCTGGATCGACAGCCGCACCTTGGGGTAGCGCTTGGTGAACTCGCTGATCACCCGCGGCAGGGCGTAGCGCGCCTGGGTGTGGGTGGTGGCGATGGTGAAGTTGCCCTGATCCTGTGCCGCATAGTCCATACCGACGCGCTTCAGGCTTTCCACCTCCTGCAGGATCTTCTCGACCGAGCTCAGGATGCGGCGGCCGGGCTCGGTCAGGCTGCGGATGCGCTTGCCGTGGCGGGTAAAGATATCAACGCCCAGCTCTTCTTCCAGCTCGATGATGGCCTTGGACACGCCGGGTTGTGACGTGTAGAGCGCTTTGGCGGCCTCAGTCAGGTTGTAGTTCTGCCGGACGGCCTCACGCACGAAGCGAAACTGGTGCAGGTTCATATATCTGGGTTCGTATAAACAAACAACTTCTTATTAGTTTGAGGTATGAGGCCAGTTTATTACGATTCTCGAACTTTGTTAATTAATGGCCAGCCCTCAGTGCGTCCTCTCGCAGCAGCCACTTTGTGATGCGAGACCCACGGGCCAGGTTCCCACCGAGTCCCCCATGTCTGTTGCCTATACGGTTTCCGGTCTGTTTGTAGGCGTCCTCGTCGGTCTGACCGGGGTGGGTGGGGGCTCGTTGATGACGCCGCTGCTGACGTTGCTGTTCGGCTTTTCGCCGGCTACCGCGGTTGGCACCGACCTGGCCTTCGCCGCCATCACCAAGGGCTTCGGCACCATCGCGCACCGTGCCCACGGCCATGTGCAGTGGCAGGTGGTGCGGCGCCTGTGCATCGGCAGCCTGCCGGCGGCTGTGGCCGCCATCCTGGTGCTGAAGAGCGCCGGCGAGCTCAACGCCCAGTGGCTGCACGCGATCCGCCTGACCATCGGCGTGTCGGTGCTGCTGACCGTATTGTCGCTGCTGTTCCGCAAGCAGATGCTGGCCTGGCTGGAACGCAATCCGCGCTTCCAGCTGCACGGCCGCGCCCAGGTCATTGCCACCATCGTGGTCGGCGCCGTGATCGGCGTGCTGGTGACGGTGTCGTCGATCGGCGCCGGCGCGGTTGGCGCCACGCTGATCCTGCTGCTGTATCCCCATATGAAGCCGGCTGAAGTGGCCGGCACCGACATTGCCTACGCCGTCCCGCTGACGGCGCTTGCCGGGCTGGGCCATGTATGGCTCGGCACGGTCGACTGGAATTTGCTGCTGGCGCTGCTGGTGGGTTCGATCCCCGGCATCTGGCTGGGCGCGCAACTGTCGCGGGCGCTGCCCGAACGGCTGGTGCGTGCCGCACTGGCGACCACGCTGACGCTGGTCGCCATCAAGCTCGTTTCCTGAATTCAACGAATACTGAACGGACCCCGCCATGTATCAGTACGACCAATATGACCAGCGCATCGTCGCCGAGCGCGTCGCCCAGTTCCGTGACCAGGTGCGCCGCCGCCTGTCCGACGAGCTGACCGAGGAAGAATTCCTGCCGCTGCGCCTGCAGAACGGCCTGTACATGCAGCGCCATGCCTACATGCTGCGCGTGGCGATTCCGTACGGCCTGCTGTCGTCGAAGCAGATGCGCAAGCTGGGCCATATCGCGCGCGAGTACGACCGCGGCTATGGCCACTTCTCCACGCGCCAGAACATCCAGTACAACTGGATGGAGCTGGAGCGCGTGCCCGACGTGCTGGCCGAGCTGGCCAGCGTCGAGATGCACGCCATCCAGACCTCGGGCAACTGCGTGCGCAACATCACCACCGACCACTTCGCCGGCGTCGCGCCGGACGAGTCGGTGGACCCGCGCGTGCTGGCCGAGCTGCTGCGCCAGTGGAGCACCTTCCAGCCGGAGTTCGCCTTCCTGCCGCGCAAGTTCAAGATCGCCATCTCGGCCTCGGCCAATGACCGCGCCGTGGTGCAGATGCACGATATCGGCATCTACGCCTACAAGAACGCCGAAGGCGAAACGCGCCTGCGCATCCTGGCCGGCGGCGGCCTGGGCCGCACGCCGATCCTGGGCACGATCATCAAGGACGACCTGCCGTGGCAGCACATGCTGTCCTACGTCGAGTCGGCCATCCGCGTGTACAACCGCTATGGCCGCCGCGACAACAAGTACAAGGCGCGCATCAAGATCCTGGTGAAGGCCATCGGCGCAGAGAAGTTCGCGCAGGAAGTCGAGGAAGAGTGGCAGCACAGCAAGGACGGCCCGGCCACGCTGACGCAGGCCGAGTTCGACCGCGTGGCGCAGTATTTCACGCCGCCCGCCTATGAAAAGCTGGCCGACACCGATACTTCGTACGAGAACCACCTGCTGGAAGACAAGGCCTTTGCGCGCTGGGTCAGTCGCAACGTGCACGGCCACAAGGTGCCGGGCTACGCCGCGGTGACGCTGTCGACCAAGCCGGGCGTGGCCTCGCCCCCGGGGGACGCCACCGACGCGCAGATCGAAGCCGTGGCCGACCTGGCTGACCAGTTCGGCTTCGGCGAGCTGCGCGTCGCGCACGAGCAGAACCTGATCCTGCCGGACGTGAAGAAGCAGGACCTGTACGCGCTCTGGCAACTGGCCAGGAAGGCCGGCCTGGCTACCCCGAACATCGGCCTGCTGACCGACATCATCGCCTGCCCGGGCGGCGATTTCTGCTCGCTGGCCAACGCCAAGTCGATCCCCATCGCGCAGGCGATCCAGGACCGCTTCGACGACCTCGACTACGTCTATGACCTGGGCGAGATCTCGCTGAACATCTCGGGCTGCATCAACGCCTGCGGCCACCACCACGTCGGCAATATCGGCGTGCTGGGCGTCGACAAGGACGGTTCGGAGTGGTACCAGGTCACGCTGGGCGGCGCCCAGGGCAACCAGACCGCGCTGGGCAAGGTGATCGGCCCGTCGTTCAGCGCCGAGGAAATGCCCGAGGTGGTGACCCGCATCATCGACACCTTCGTTGCCAACCGCATCGAGGACGAACGCTTTATCGAAACCCTGTCCCGCATCGGCATCGCCCCGTTCAAGGAGCGCGTTTATGCCGACAAGCAGCCGCGCGAGCGCGCTGAAGCCTGAGGACCGGAGACTGAACATGGCAAAGATCATTCAACTGCAACAGGATGGCGCTACCGTCGCCCCCGTCATCGTCGATGACGCCTGGACCGTGCTGCGCGGCACCGCCGAGCAGCCGCTGACCGACGAGCAGATCGCAGCGGCCGTGCAAAGCCAGGACGCGGTGCTGTTCCCGCTGTCGGTGTTCAAGGCCAACGAAGCGCTGCTGGCCGGCCGCGACGCGGCCCGCACCGGCGTGTGGCTGGCCCCGGAAGACGAGCCGGGCGATGCCGAGGCGTATTTCGCGCGCGTGGCGCTGGTGGCGGTGGACTTCCCGGTGTTCCGCGACGGCCGCGGCTTTTCCACGGCCTACCTGCTGCGCACCCGCTACCACTGGAAGGGCCAGCTGCGCGCCATCGGCGACGTGCTGCGCGACCAGCTCAACTTCATGAAGCGCTGCGGCTTCGATGCCTTCGCGGTGCGCGCCGACAAGAACATCGAGGACGCCATCAAGGGCTTCACCGAGTTCACCGTGACCTACCAGGCTTCGGTGGATGAGCCGCTGCCGCTGTTCCGCCGCGCGCGGGCAGAGGTTGGCGCGCAACCGAAGGAAACGGCATGAGCACGGTGCTGAGCGAAATCGCCGTGGTCGACGCCGGTGCGGCGTCGGCGATGCGTCCGCCCGCGCTGTGGGTTGCGCCGGAATACACCGGCAGCATTGCCGCGCTGGAGCAGAAGGAACGCGAGCTGGGCGAGCGCCTGGCGGGCATCGCCGGCCGCTTCTTCCGCGCGCGCTTTGCCTCGAGCCTGGCGGCCGAGGACATGGTGCTGACCGACGCGATCCTGCGCGGCACCGAAGCCGTGCGCGCCGGCATCCGCGTGTTCACGCTGCAGACCGGGCGCCTGCACGCCGAGACGCTGGCGGTGCTGGACAAGGTGCAGGCGCACTACGGCTACAGCATCGAGCAGTTCACGCCGGACGCCGAGGCCGTCGAGAGCTACCTGAAGAAGCACGGGCTCAACGCCTTCTACGACAGCGTCGAGCTGCGCAAGGAATGCTGCGGCATCCGCAAGGTCGAGCCGCTCAACCGCGCGCTCTCGCACGCCGACGCCTGGCTGACCGGCCAGCGCCGCGAGCAGGCGGTCACGCGCGCCGAGCTGCCGTTCGAGGAACAGGACGAAGCCCGCGGCATCCCCAAGTTCAACCCGCTGGCGGACTGGAGCGAGCCGGAGGTGTGGGCTTACCTGAAGCGCCACAACGTGCCGATCAATGACCTGCACGCCAAGGGCTATCCCAGCATCGGCTGCGAGCCGTGTACGCGTGCCGTGCGCGCGGGCGAGGATGTGCGCGCGGGACGTTGGTGGTGGGAGAGCAAGGACTCGAAAGAGTGCGGGCTTCACGAACAGAACATCAAGCATTGAGGCCGGACAAAATGGGCATCATGAACGACATCGCAGAAGCCACCAGCAGCGTGGCGCACCTGTTGCAAGTACAGAACGATCACCTCGACCGCCTCGAAGCCGAGTCGATCTACATCATCCGCGAGGTGGTGGCCGAGTGCCGCAACCCGGCGCTGCTGTTCTCGGGCGGCAAGGACTCGATCGTGATGCTGCACCTGGCGCTGAAGGCCTTCCGCCTGGGCGAGCGCAAGATCGAGCTGCCGTTCCCGCTGGTGCATATCGACACCGGCCACAACTATCCGGAAGTGATCGCCTTCCGCGACCAGCGCGTGGCTGAGCTGGGCGCGCGCCTGGTGGTGGGCCATGTCGAGGACTCGATCAAGCGCGGCACCGTGCGCCTGCGCAAGGAAACCGATTCGCGCAACGCGGCCCAGGCCGTGACGCTGCTGGAAACCATCGGCGAGCATCAGTTCGACGCGCTGATGGGCGGCGCCCGCCGCGACGAAGAGAAGGCCCGCGCCAAGGAGCGCATCTTCTCGTTCCGCGACGAGTTCGGCCAGTGGGACCCCAAGGCCCAGCGCCCCGAGCTGTGGAGCCTGTACAACGCACGCATGGCGCAGGGCGAGCAGATGCGCGTGTTCCCGATCTCGAACTGGACCGAGCTGGACGTGTGGCAGTACATCGCCCGCGAGAAGCTGGCGCTGCCGCCGATCTACTATTCCCACCAGCGCGAAGTGGTGCGCAAGAACGGCCTGCTGGTGCCGGTCACGCCGATCACGCCCAAGCAGGACGGCGACGTCAGCGAAGTGTTGTCGGTGCGCTTCCGTACCGTCGGCGACATCAGCTGCACCTGCCCGGTGGCCAGCGTTGCCGATTCGCCGGAAGCGATCATCGCCGAGACCGCGGTGACCGAGATCACCGAGCGCGGCGCTACCCGCATGGACGACCAGACGAGCGAAGCCTCGATGGAACGCCGCAAGAAGGAAGGCTACTTCTAAGCCGCACGCAGCAAAGGATCCAGACATGACTCACCAAGCAACCCATCAAGGCCTGCTGCGCTTCATCACCGCCGGCTCCGTCGACGACGGCAAGAGCACGCTGATCGGCCGCCTGCTGTACGACAGCAAAGCCGTGCTGTCCGACCAGCTGACCGCGCTGGCCAACGCCAAGAACAAGCGCACCGCCGGCGAGCAGATCGATTTCTCGCTGCTGACCGACGGCCTCGAGGCCGAGCGCGAGCAGGGCATCACCATCGACGTGGCCTACCGCTACTTCTCGACCGCGCGCCGCAAGTTCATCATCGCGGATACGCCGGGGCATGAGCAGTACACCCGCAACATGGTCACCGGCGCCTCGACCGCGGACGCGGCCATCGTGCTGGTCGATGCCACCCGCGTCACCGTCACCGACGGCCGTGCCGAGCTGCTGGCGCAGACCAAGCGCCACTCGGCGATCCTGAAGCTGCTGGAGATCCGGCACGTGATCGTTGCCGTCAACAAGATGGACCTGGTCGACTACAGCGAACAGCGCTTCAACGAGATCCGCACCGCCTACACCGAACTGGCCGAGCAGCTGGGCCTCAAGGACGTGCGCTACGTGCCGGTGTCGGCGCTGCGCGGCGACAACATCGTGCATGAGAGCGATGCCATGGCCTGGTACCAGGGCGAGCCGCTGCTGCCGCTGCTGGAAGAACTGCCGGTGGAAGAGGCCGCACCCGAGGATGACGCCGCGCTGCGCTTCCCGGTGCAGCTGGTGATCCGCCAGGACGGTTCGCAGTCGGACGACTTCCGCGGCTATGCCGGCCGCATCGAAGCCGGCACCGTGCGCGTGGGCCAGAAGCTGCGCGTGCTGCCGGCCAACCGCGAAGCCGTGGTGGCTGAAGTGCTGACGCCCAATGGTGCCGCTGAATCGGCCAACGTCGGCGATACCGTCACGGTGCGCCTGGCCGAGGACGTCGATGTATCACGCGGTGATATGTTCGTTGCCGCCGATGCGACCACGGCTTCGGCAAAGAAGCTGCAGGCCGACCTGTGCTGGTTCGACGACGAATCGCTGAACCCGGCGCGCAAGTACGTGCTCAAGCACACCACGGCCAGCGTGTTCGCGCGCGTGTCGGCGGTGGACCGCGTGCTGGACGTGCATACGCTGTCGCACGAGACCGGTCGCCACGATATCCGCCTGAACGACATCGGTTCGGTGCAGATCTCGCTGCAGAAGCCGATCGTGTGCGATGCCTACGGCGACAACCCGGCAACGGGCGCCTTCGTGCTGATCGACGAAGCGACCAACCACACGGTGGCCGCAGGCATGATCCGTGCGTTCTCCTGATCGGTAACGGCAGGAAAGGGGCAGCAGATGGACAAGCAGGCGCAGAAGACTTACGGCAAGGTGTTCCTCATCGGGGCAGGCCCCGGTGCGGCAGACCTCATTACGGTGCGCGGTGCACGGCTTTTGGGCGAAGCCCAGGTGGTGCTGCATGATGCACTGGTAGCGCCGGAGATGCTGGCCTGGTGTCCGCAGGCCGAGCTGGTCGAGGTGGGCAAGCGCTGCGGGCAGCGCTCCACCGCGCAGCTGTTCATCAACCGCCAGATCGTCGACCTGGCCGGCAAGTACGAGCGCGTGGTGCGCCTTAAGGGCGGCGACCCGATGCTGTTCGGCCGTGCCGACGAGGAGCTGCAGGCGCTGGAAGCCGCTGGCATCGAGTATGAAGTGGTGCCGGGCATCACTGCGGCGCTGGCGGCTGCTTCGGCGATCGGCAAGCCGCTGACCAAGCGCGGTGTGTCGCGCAGCGTGGCGTTTGCCACGCAGGCGAAGGCTGCGGATGGCGAGGGCTCGGCCGATATCGAAGCGGCGGTCAAGGCCGATACGCTGGTCTACTACATGGGCCGCGACCAGGCGGCGTCGATTGCCGCGCAGCTGATCGCGCATGGCAAGCCGGCGTCGACGCCGGCGTGGGTGGTGGAAGCCGCCAGCACGCCGCGGCAGCGTAGCCGTGAATTCACGCTGGGCCGAATGGCAGCAGGCGAGGCCGCTGCCTGGATCGATCCGGTGCAGCCGAGCCTGCTGATGATCGGGGCGGCGCTGGCTGCGCGGGCTACCGAAACGCCGCGCGAAGGCGTGGGTGAAACCGTCGTGCAGACGCCGCGCGCTGCCTGAGCGCGCTGCGCGCCACTAGAAAAAAGCCCTGTACCGGCATGCCGGCACAGGGCTTTTTTCATCGGGGCCCACATTTCTGCTCAGGGCTGGCCGCTTGCGGGCATTGAGGCAACGCAGTATGCGGCCATTGCATCCAGCACCGCATCGGCCTCGCCTGCCGCCGTCGCGCAATGGATGCGCAGCCCGGGATGCGCTTGCCGGCATTGGTCGAGCAAGGCTGGCAGGTCGCGCCGCAGGTGGCCGCCCTGGCCCAGGAACACCGGCACCACGGTGGCGTCGGACACGCCGCGCGCTGCCAGGTCGGCGAGCGCGTCGGGCAGAGCGGGCGTCATCAGCTCCAGGAACGCCAGCCGCACCTCGCACCCGGGCAGGGCAGCGGCCACCTTCTGCTGCAGGCGGTCGAACGGCTCGCGCCAGCGCGCGTCGCGCGCGCCATGCGCAAACAGGACCAGGGCCCGGGTGGGTGCGGTCATGGCAGCCCGCCCCTCAGTGCCGGTCCACCCAGCGCAGCGCCAGCAGCGCCACCATCAGGTAGAGCGTACCTGGCACCAGTGCCGAGATGATCGGCGGCCAGGTATGCAGCAGGCCGACGTGCGAGAACAGCGTGTTCGACAAGTGGAACGACAACCCCAGCATGATGCCCCCGAACACTTTCACGCCGACGGCGCCGGCACGGGCGTGCAGGTAGGCGAAGGGCAGGGCCAGCGCCATCATCACGAACAGCGTCAGCGGGTAGATCACCTTCTTCCAGAAGGCGATCTCATAGCGCTGCGTGTCCTGCTTGTTGTCGCGCAGGTGGCGGATATAGCGGAACAGGTCCAGCGTCGACATCCGCTCAGGCGTCACCAGCAGCACTGACAGGATTTGCGGCGTCAGCTCGGAATGCATGGTCACGCGCGGGAACTTGACTTGCTCGGCGCGGAAATCTGGGGCCAGCGAATCGCGTGCCGGCTTCGCGCCCTGGGCCGGGGGCGCCAGTTCGATGAAGCGGGTCTCGTTGACGCCCTGCAGCTCCCACAACTGGCCACCCTGGTAGCGCCCCTCCTGCGCCACGCGGATCATGCGCAGGCGGTATTGCGGGTCGAACTCATACATGGTGATGCCGGTGATGGTCTGGTCCGGCCGCAACCCCGCCACGTTGACGAAGCGGGTGATCTCGCCGCCGCCGGTGGCGGCATCCTTGTCGCGGTCCTTGACCCAGACGCCGGAACGGAAGCCCGACGACACGGTTGCGCCGATCGCCTCGAGCTTGATCTTCTGCGCGTACTGCTCGGCGCGGGGGGCGATGAACTCGCCGAAGATAAAGGTCACGATGGCCAGCGGCACCGCCAGCTTGAACAGCGAGAACAGCGCCTGGCGCGTGTTCAGGCCGGCCACGCGGAAGATGGTGTACTCGGACTGGCTGGCCAGCTGCGAGAACACATAGATCGCGCTGATCAGCACCGCGATCGGCAGCACCTCATACACCCGCGTGGGTGCCTGCAGCAGGACGTGGAACAGCGCGACCAGCGAGGTGTACTGGTTGTTGACGTTCTCCAGCTCGTTGAGCATGTCGAAGAACACGAACAGCGACAGCACCGCGAACAGGATGAAGGCGAACACGCCATAGATCAGCCGGCCGAAGTAGCGTTCATAGACGCGCAGGATCCTCATGCCCGGCCTCCGGTGGCCGCGGCATCACGCCTGCGCAGGCCGAACACGGCGCGCCACCCGCCCAGGCTGCGGTTCTGGCGGTAGCGGAACAGCAGCAGCGCCCCCAGGAACACCGCCAGGTGGATCGGCCACCACGCCAGCCAGAACGGGATCGCGCCCGAGCGCACCCAGGACTGCGTCAGGTTGATCAGGTTGCTGTAGGTCAGGTAGATCAGCACCGCGAACACCAGCGGCGTGTAGCGGCCCAGGCGCGGGTTAACGTAGGCCAGCGGGATTGCGATCATGACGAAGTTGAAGGCCAGGATCGGCAGCGAGATGCGCCAGATCAGCTCGCCCAGGTTTTCGCGCGTGGGGTTGCGGATCAGCTCGATGGTGTCGCGGCTCTTGGGTGGCAGCTTGGCTTCGGACTCGGGAGCCTTGTTGTCCACCTTGACCGCGTAGCGTTCGAACTCGACGATGCGGTAGTCGATCTGGCCGGGCGTGCCCGAGTAGCGGCGGCCGTTTTCCATCACCACCAGGCGGTCGCCGTTGGGCATGGTCTCGAACTTGCCCTGGTGCGCCAGCGCCACGCCGATCTTGTCGGCCTCGGAGTTGGCGACGAAGACATTGCGCGCATGCTTCATGTCGGCGTCGATGCCCTCGATGAACAGCACATAGTTGGCCTTGGCGGGCTCGATAAAGCGCCCGGCGGCGATCATCGACATCACGCCGCGCTGCTCGAAGCGGTCGCGGAACAGCGCGCTCTGCTGGTTGGCCCAGGGCCAGGCGAACATGCCCAGCAGCAGCGCCAGCACGATGAAGGGTGCCGCAAACTGCAGCACCGGCTTGACCAGTTCGCGCAGCGAGATGCCCGCCGAGAACCACACCACCATCTCCGAATCCTTGTACCAGCGCGTCAGCACGATCAGGGTGGAGATGAAGAGCGTGGCCGACAGCAGGATCGACAGGTAGCCGATGGTGGCCAGGCCGATCAGCATCAGCACGTCGTTGGGACTGGCCTTGCCGCTGGCAGCCATTCCCAGGATGCGGATCACGAGCGAGGTGAGCATGAAGGTCAGCATCACCAGGAACACCGCCCCGGCGGTGTAGGCAAGCTCGCGTCGCAGGGCTTGTTGAAGGATCATGCGGGTTCGGTTCCGGGCTGCCGGCCGGAGCGGGCGATGTGCCGTGCGAGGTGCCTGGCAGAACAGCTGGCTGGCAGCACAGCATGCTGTCAGCGTGACCGGGGCGTATCAGCGGCGGCAGGTCGCGGGATAAAAATCGCGGATAATGGAGGCTTTCGTGTCTAACGAGCCCCTGGAAGGAAGCGCGATGGAATTTAGCACAAAAGCCTTGGATTGGAGCAAAGCCGGCCAAAATGGTTTCCTGGCGACCAAGACCGACTGCCTGGTGGTCGGCCTGTTCGAAGGCCAGAACCTGGCCGGAGTAGCCAAGGCACTGGACGTGGCCACCAAGGGCCTGGTGGGGCGGCTGGTCAAGCAGGGCGACTTCGAAGGCAAGCGCGGCACCCAGCTGATGCTGCATGAGGTGGCCGGCGTGGGCGCCGCGCGCGTGCTGCTGGTGGGCCTGGGCAAGGAAGCCGATTTCAGCGACAAGGCCTTTGCCGACGCGGTCCGCACCGCCGTGCGTGCCTTGTCGTCCACGCGTGCGGCCTCGGCCCTGTGGTGCCTGGCGCAACAGGCGCCGCAGCAGCGCGATGTCGCCTGGGCGGTGATCACCACCATCACGCTGGTGCGCGAAGCCGGCTATCGGCTGCTGGAGCGCCATCCGGGCCTGAAGCGCGCCAATGCCAACGGCAAGCCCAACGGCAACGACAAGTCCTCGCTGCGCAAGGTCGTGATCGCGGTCGACACCGGCGATGCCCGCGCCGCCACCCAGGCCGTGGTGCGCGGCACCGCCATCGCCAACGGCATGGAGCTGACGCGCGACCTGGGCAACCTGCCGTCCAATATCTGCACGCCGACCCACCTGGCCAATACCGCCCGCGGCATTGCCAAGCGCCACAAGCTCAAGGCCGAGGTGCTGGGCCGCAAGCAGATCGAGGCCCTGAACATGGGGGCCTTCCTGGCCGTGACCAAGGGCAGCGAAGAGCCGCCGCAGTTCATCGTGCTGCGCTACGACGGCGCCGGCGCCAAGCAGGCCCCGGTGGTGCTGGTGGGCAAGGGCATCACCTTCGATACCGGCGGCATCTCGCTCAAGCCGGGCGAGGGCATGGACGAGATGAAGTACGACATGTGCGGCGCCGCCTCGGTGCTGGGCACGATCCAGGCCGTGGCCGAGATGGGCCTGAAGCTCAACGTCATCGCCGTGGTGCCGACCTGCGAGAACATGCCCAGCGGCATCGCCACCAAGCCGGGCGACGTGGTCACCAGCATGTCCGGCCAGACCATCGAGATCCTGAACACCGACGCCGAAGGCCGCCTGATCCTGTGCGACGCGCTGACCTATGTGGAGCGCTTCAAGCCGGCCGCGGTGATCGACGTGGCCACGCTGACGGGCGCCTGCATTATCGCGCTCGGCCACATCAACAGCGGCCTGTACGCGCGCTCCGACGCGCTTGCCGATGCCCTGCTGCAGGCCGGCCGCCGCGCCATGGACACCGCCTGGCGCATGCCGCTGGACGACGAGTACCAGGACCAGCTCAAGTCCAACTTTGCTGACATGGGCAATATCGGCGGCCGCCCGGCCGGCAGCGTGACGGCGGCGTGCTTCCTCTCGCGCTTTACCGAGAAATACGACTGGGCCCACCTGGACATCGCCGGCACCGCCTGGAAGAGCGGCGCGGCCAAGGGGGCCACCGGCCGCCCGGTGCCGCTGCTGGCGCAGTTCCTGATGGACCGCGCGGCCTGATGGCGGCGGCAGGCAACAGAGGCAGCAAGGGTCCATGACGCGCATCGATTTCCACAGCAACGTGCCGGACGTGCTCGGCTATGTCTGCCGGCTGGTCCGCAAGGCCTACGGCGCCGGGCAGAAGGTGGTGATCCACGGGGCGCCGGCGCAGCTGGCGGACCTGGATGCGCGCCTGTGGACCTTCTCCGCGCTGGATTTCCTGCCCCATTGCGGGCTGGAAAGCCCCAATGCGGCGGTCACGCCGATCCTGCTGGCCGCCACCACCGAAGGCGTGCCGCACCACCAGCTGCTGATCAACCTGGCAGACCAGGCCCCGGCGCAGTTTGCCAGCTTCGAACGGCTGATCGAGGTAGTGGGCGCGGGCGATGCCGCGCGCGAAGCCGGCCGCCAGCGCTACCGTTTCTACCGCGAACGCGGCTATCCGCTGACGCACCACGACATCGGCCAGCCCAAGGGAGACGCCGCATGAGCGAACGCACCACCTCGCGGGTGATCCCGCGGCTCGATCCGAATGACAGCATCCCGCTGCTGACCGAGGTGTTCGAACTGCCGGACGCAGGGACAGCAGCGCCGGCTGCCGCTGCGCAGGAGGGCGTGATCGATACCTTCGGCATGGCCGATTCGGGCCTGGTCATGCATGTCGGCGATACCGGCGACGGCGTGGCGGACGAAGGCGCCGCGCCGGCATCGGCGATGCCGGCAGATAGCGGCGCCCCGGGCGAGGACGACCTGCGCGCCGTGCGCACCGAGTTGCTGACGCGCGTGATGATGCGCTTCCGCACCGAATGGCCGCAGGTCGTGGCGGCCCATACCGAAGCCACGCTGCAGTCGCGCCTGGCGCCGCTGACGGCGCAACTGGCCAGCGAGCTGACCCAGTCGCTGGAGGCGCGGCTCGTGGAATGGCTGGATGCGACGCTGGAGGAGATCGAGAAGACGCCGGGGGAGGATTAACGGCGGCTGAAGGGCTGGAGCGGACCGGCGGGTCTCGACAGACGTCGGCAAACAAAAAAGCCTGCGATCGCTCGCAGGCTTTTTTATTGAGCAGGACGACGATCAGTCCGTCACTGCCCCCTTGCTCGCCGTCGACGCCAGCTTCGAGAACTTCGCCAGCACTCCACGGGTATAACGCGGCGCCGGCTGCTTCCAGTTGGCCCGGCGCCTGGCCAGTTCTTCATCCGCCACGTTCAGTTGCAGCAACAGCTTGTGCGCATCGATGGTGATCGAATCGCCTTCCTGCACCAGCGCGATCGTGCCGCCCACATACGCTTCCGGCGCCACGTGGCCAACCACCATGCCCCAGGTACCACCAGAGAAGCGGCCGTCGGTAATAAAGCCGACCGATTCGCCCAGCCCCTTGCCGATGATGGCCGAGGTCGGGGCCAGCATTTCCGGCATGCCGGGGCCGCCCTTGGGGCCGAGGTAGCGCAGCACCAGGATGTCGCCGGCGTTGATCTTGTCGGCCAGGATCGCTTCCATCGCGCTCTGCTCGTCTTCGAACACGCGCGCCGGGCCAGTGATGACCGGGTTCTTCAGGCCGGTGATCTTGGCGACCGCGCCTTCTTCGGCCAGGTTGCCCTTCAGGATGGCCAGGTGGCCTTCGGCGTAGAGCGCCTTCTCGATCGGCAGGATCACGTCCTGGTCGGCACGCGGGGTGTCGGGAACGTTTTCCAGTTCTTCAGCCAGCGTGCGGCCGGTGATGGTCAGGCAGTCGCCATGCAGCATGCCGGCCTTGAGCAGGATCTTCATGACCTGCGGGATGCCGCCGGCCTTGTGCAGGTCGGTCGCCACGTACTGGCCCGACGGCTTCAGGTTGCAGATCACCGGCACCTTGCGGCGGATGCGCTCGAAGTCGTCGATGGTCCATTCCACCTCGGCGGCGTGGGCGATGGCCAGGTAGTGCAGCACGGCGTTGGTCGAGCCGCCCGTGGCCATGATCAGCGCCACGGCGTTCTCGATCGACTTGCGCGTGATAATGTCGCGCGGCTTGATGTCCTGCTTGATCGCCTCGACCAGCACGCGCGCCGATTCGGCGGCGCTGTCGACCTTTTCCTGGTCGGGGTTGGCCATGGTCGACGAGTACAGCAGCGACATGCCCAGCGCCTCGAACGACGAGCTCATGGTGTTGGCGGTGTACATGCCGCCGCACGAGCCGGTCGACGGGCAGGCGTTCTTTTCCACGCCCTCGAAGTCTTCCTGGCTCATGCGCCCGGCGGTGAATTCGCCCACGGCCTCGAACGACGACACGATGGTCAGGTCCTTGCCCTTCCAGTTGCCCGGCTTGATGGTGCCGCCGTAGACGTAGATGCCCGGCACGTTGGTGCGCGCCAGCGCGATCATGCCGCCCGGCATGTTCTTGTCGCAGCCGCCGATCACGACCACCCCGTCCATCCACTGGCCCTGCGCGGCAGTCTCGATGCAGTCGGCGATGACTTCACGCGAGATCAGCGAGTACTTCATGCCCTCGGTGCCCATCGACATGCCGTCCGAGATGGTCGGGGTGCCGAACACCTGCGGGTTGGCGTCCGAGGCCTTGATCGCGTCGATGGCCGCATCGGCCAGGCGCTGCAGGCCAGCGTTGCAAGGGGTGATGGTCGAGTGGCCGTTGGCGATGCCCACCATCGGCTTGTCGAAGTCTTCCTTCTTGTAGCCGAGGGCGTAGTACATCGAACGGTTGGGCGAACGCGCCACGCCTTGCGTGATGTTCTGCGAGCGTTTGTTGAATGCCATGGTGGGGAATCTCCGGGGATCTTCAGTGCCGCTCCGCGCTGCGCCCGAAGACCTGGAGGCACGAACGCACGGCGGCAATGTTGTGGGCCAAAGAATGACCCTTGCGTTTTGGAGTGTCAAATATATTATTTGACCTTTATTGAGTCGAAAAACATATCAGGAGGGCGTTTGGACCTGCGGCAGTTGCGTTACTTTGTCACTGTGGCGGAAGAGTTGCATTTCGGCCGCGCGGCAGGGCGCCTGTCGATGACGCAGCCGCCCTTGTCGCAGCAGATCCAGGCGCTGGAAGAGGAAATCGGCGTGCAGCTGTTCGTGCGCACGCGGCGCTCGGTGGCGCTGACGCCGGCCGGCCAGCAGTGGCTGCCCGAGGTGCGGCGCGTGCTGGCCGATGCCGTGGCGCTGCCCGGGCTGGCGCAGCGGCTGGCGCGCGGCGAGGTGGGGTCGCTGTCGCTGGCCTTTGTCAGCACCGCCGACTACGGCATCCTGCCCGACCTGCTGCGGCGCTTCCGCGCGCGCCACCCGGAGGTGCAGCTGCAACTGCGCGAGGCCACCAGCGACGTGCAGCTCGAGGCGTTGATGGAGGGGGCGATCGACGCCGGCCTGGTGATCCGGCCGCAGCTGCCGGCCATGCCGCACGGGCTGGCCTACCTGCCGCTGGTGAGCGAGCCGCTGGTGCTGGCCGTGCCCGACGGCTGGCGGCCGGCGGGCGCGGTGCTGGCGGGCGACGCCGCGGTGTCGCTGCGCGAGGCCGCCCATGAACCGCTGATCATCTTCCCGCGCCGAAGCGCGCCGGCGTTTTATGACATCATTACGGGCTACTATGCGCGCGAGGGCCTGGTGCCCGTGATCGCGCAGGAAGCCATCCAGATGCAGACCATCGTCAGCCTGGTATCGGCGGGCATGGGCGTGGCGCTGGTGCCGGCCTCGCTGTGCAACCTTCGCCGCACCGGGGTGTCCTACCTGGCGCTGCGCGAGACCGGCCCGCAGATCGAGACCGGGCTGGTCTGGCGCGACGGCGCGTCCGCCGGCGTGGCGCCGGTGCTGCGCTCGTTCATCGATATTGCGACCGCGCTCGCGCAAGAAGCAGGCGCAGCCGGGCCCGCCCCTCGCTGACACGTCACCAATGTCACCGAGGCCACTGACAATACGCAGGCCGCGGCCTTTACAACCTCCATTCACGCCAACATGCTGATTCATCCCCAGTTCGACCCGGTTGCCATCCACCTGGGCCCGCTTGCCATCCGCTGGTACGGGCTGATGTACCTGGCCGGGTTCATCATGTTCCTGGGCTTCGGGCGCCTGCGCATCCGCCAGCCGCATATCGCGGCCAAGGGCTGGACCACGCGCGACCTGGACGACATGCTGTTCTTCGGCGTGCTGGGCGTGATCCTGGGCGGGCGGCTGGGCTATGTACTGTTCTACAAGCCGTCGTACTACCTGGCCCATCCGCTCGAGATCCTCAAGGTGTGGGAAGGCGGCATGGCCTTCCATGGCGGCTTCCTGGGCGTGGTCGTGGCGATGTGGCTGTTCGGCAAACTGCGCCGGCGCCACTGGATGGAGGTGACCGACTTCATCGCGCCGATGATCCCCTGCGGGCTGGCCGCCGGCCGCATCGGCAACTTCATCAACGGCGAGCTGTGGGGCCGCGCCACCGACCTGCCGTGGGGCATGATCTTCCCGCAGGCGGGCGACAACATCCCGCGCCATCCGTCGCAGCTGTACCAGTTTGCCGGCGAGGGCGTGGCGCTGTTCATCGTCCTGTGGCTGTTCGCGCGCAAGCCGCGGCCGATGGGCGCGGTGTCGGGGGTATTCCTGATCGGCTATGGCGCCTTCCGCTTTGCCGCGGAATTCGCGCGCGAGCCCGACAACTTCCTGGGCCTGCTGGCGCTAAAGCTGTCGATGGGCCAGTGGCTGAGCCTGCCGATGATCCTGGCCGGCATCGCCATGGTGGTCTGGGCCTACCGGCGCCAGCCCGGCGCCGGCGCATCACAGCCGGTGGCCTGAGAACCCGTCGGCGCGCTATTTGCCGGCGCGGCGCAAGGCGTCGATGCGCGCCTGCGTTTGCGGGTGGGTCGACATGAAGTCCTGGCCGCGTTCCGGCTCGGCGTCCGACGCCGCCCCGCGCCGATTGTCCAGCCTGACCAGCACCTCGGCCAGCGCCGCGGGCGGCAGGCCGTTGCGCTGCATGACCTCGATCGCAAAGGCGTCGGCCTCGCGCTCGTGGTCGCGTGAATAGCGCAGCGTCAGGATCGCGGCCGGCACCCCGGCCAGCACCGTCGAGATATCCCCGAACAGGTAGGCCGACAGCGCCGCCAGCGCCGACCCCTGAATCACCTGCTGCATGCCGTGCCGGTTGGCGACATGGCCGGCTTCATGGGCCAGCACGCCCATCATGCCGGCACCGGTGCCGGCCAGGCTCACCAGTTCGTCGGTGACCACGATGGTGCCGCCCGGCAGCGCCAGCGCATTGGCGCCGATCTCGCCGCCCTGGCGGAACAGGATCTGGTAGTCGTGGCCGGCATCGCGCGGGCGCTTCAGCGCCGCGAAGGCCGAGCGGATGCGTTGCTGCTCGGCGGGCGGCAGCTGCGTCGGCTTGACCATGCCGTTGTCCAGGCTCGCCAGCGTCAGCTTGCCGAGATGGGCCTCCACCTCGGGCGGCACCGTGCGCGCCATGATGCCGGCGCCCCATGGCAGCAGCACGTAATAGCCCAGCACCAGCACCGCCACCAGCCCCGCCACGGCCAGGCCGGCCAGGCGCCAGCTGTTCTGCGCGCGCGCCACCAGGCTGTCGCGATGGCCGGTGGCGGCCAGCAGGTGGTCGAAGGCGGCGTGGTCGGTGATCTCGCAGAAGGCGCCGTCGGCAAAGGTGACCAGCCGCGGCGCGCGGCGCACGCGCTCGGACACGCGCACGTCCGACAGCGGCGCGCGCCGCAGCTCGGCGCCGGAGTCGTCGCGCAGCACGGCCTGCTGCGCCTCAACGGCCAGCGTGGCCGGATGCGCGCGCGACGAGCGGCCATCGAAGAAGGTGACTGGGATCATGGTGCGGGCCGGGTCAGCGCACGGCGTGTTCAGAGCGCGATGTCGATGTCGTACCAGTCTACCGCCGCATCGCCCAGCGCACCCACTTGCTGCGCCTCGCCGGCCACGAAGGTGTCGAGCGGGCCCGCCGCCAGCATGGTCACGCATTCGAGCCGGTAGCGCGCCGAACGCACCCGCGCGAACGGCAGGTACAGGCCCAGCGTCAGCGCGATCGCGATCAGGTTGGTGACGAAGATAAAGACCATGCGGCCGGCCCCCACCTCGCTGCGGAACGCATGCGGCGCCAGCGTGGTGTGGCTCCACACGACATTCTGCAAGCGTGCCATCACGTAAGGGCTGACGGCCAGCAGCGCCAGGTAGAAACCGGTCACGCCGATGCCGAACGACAACATCATGCCCGCCTGGCCCGACGCGGTCGCGCCCAGCATGAAGCCGGCCAGTGCCGCGGCCGCCACCAGCGCGACCATCACGCCGAAGGCACGCAGGTAGACGCCGTAGAAATCGCCCGCGCCGGCATGGAAGGCAAACGGCGCGGTGCCGAAGCGGGTGTGGTTGTGCTGGTAGCGCTTGAAGCGCTGGTGCGCCAGCGGCCCCAGCAGGCCCAGCGTGGCCACTGCGGCCAGCGGCCACAGCACGAACACCTTGTAGGCATCGGCATCGCCGCCGGTAAAGGCGAAGCGCAGGCCGCGGTAGCTGGAGTTGGCCATGCGGAAACGCAACGAGCGCACCAGCAGCAGGGGGAACACCGCCAGCAGCGCCACCAGCATCGCCAGCGCAAGGAAGGGCGAGACCGTGGAGGCGAACTGGAAGGCGAGCACCAGCGCGAACACGATGGCGCGGCCCTTCAGGATCGCGGACGGCTTGCCGTGGTAGTCAAAACTCGCACCGTCGAGCCGCGTGTTGCGATAGAAATACTGCAACGTGCGCACCTTGGCCCAGGCCGAATAGATGCCGAAGGTGACGATGGTCAGCAGTGCATTGACGATCCAGATACGGAAGTATTCCGAACCTGATCCGGTAAAGGACAGGCCCAGCGCCCGCGGCACGGCGTAGCGCGGCTCGGCAGGCGCCGGTGTCTCGTCTGCCGGGGTGCCGGCCAGGGTGAAATCGCTGCCAGCTTGCATGGCGGAGCTCCAGTGTGTGTGGAAAGCGACAGTAAGGATTGCGGCCTCGACCGCAGTTTCAGGAATGCAACCACTTCAGTTCGGGCACTTGCGGCGATGCGCTCACATTCTCGCACTGATAAATAGCGACCACGGCACAATCTGCATATGCCATTGCCGCCAGGCGGGCAGGCGTATAAGAAAATGTGGGAAAACCCTCGTAACAATCTAGAAACATCCTGTTACACTAGACGTATTCTGTAACAACTTCTGAATGCGTGTTGCCAATGAAATCATGGGGTTAGTCCCGCTGGCACGTAAATCGCTATCTTGATTGTTACAAAGATGAGCGGCAAGCCACAGCCGCCAACGGAAGTGCCAGGGAGGGAGTGAAGGCCGACAGGCCGCACTTGCCGGCACTTCACGTAAAGCCAGGGCGACGGGAAAATCCGCGCAACAAGCGCGTTTCAAAAAGGGGGGCGCAGGGCCAGCGCCGGCAATCCATGGACCCACGCGGCAGATATTTTTGCAAGTATCCGCCGACGATGAAAAGCAGTACTGCAGTAATTTTCAGGCGCGGGTGTTTCCTTGCAGGGAGGCATGGAAACGCCCGCCGCACCTCATACCGCACCCCGCGCCGCATCCTCACAGACCGCACCTGCCGGTCGACCACCAGCCACCATCGCTACTGCTTGTTGCAGAGCAGCATCGAAATTCCTTGTATCGTTCGCGTCCTAATCCATAATTATGAATTATGGCTGGCCGGGCGCATCTGCCCTGGCCGACGCCAGATCGTGACCGGGACGCATCGGTCACGCGATCCGACCCGGGGGAAGTATGCGCATCGTCCAGCAGGCGTTGTACCTGGAAGTGGCAGACCGGCTGCGCGCCATGATCGACGCGCATACGCTCGTGCCCGGCGCATGGATCGACGAGAGCGCGATGGCCGAAACGTTGGGCATCTCGCGCACGCCGCTGCGCGAAGCGCTCAAGGTGCTGGCCGCCGAAGGCCTGGTGCGGCTGGAGCCGCGGCGCGGCTGCTTCGTCAATGAGCTGTCCGAGCAGGACCTGGACGAGATCTTCCCGCTGATGGCACTGCTGGAAGGGCGCTGTGCTTACGAGGCGGCGCGCAACGCCACGCGCGCCGACCTGGACGCACTGGACGGCCTGCATGCCGACCTGGCGCGCTATGCGCAGGCGGGCGACATCGACGCCTACTACGAAACCAACTTCCAGATCCACGAATCGATCCAGCGGCTGGCCGGCAACCGCTGGCTGTCGGGCCTGATCAGCGACCTGCGCAAGGTGCTGCGGCTGTCGCGCCACAAGAGCCTGAAGCTGCCGGGCCGGATCCAGGAATCCTGCGCCGAGCACCTGTCCGTGTTTGCCGCGCTCAAGGCCCGCGACCCGGAAGGCGCCGAGGCGATGATGAAGACCCACCTGTTGCGCCAGCGCGCGGCGCTCAAGACGCTGGATGCCGGCGCCACCGCCGGCGCAGCCGAGGCCCAGGCCGTGCGCGCGCCGCCGGTGCTGCGCATGGCCGGCGCCGAAGAGTAGCCGGCGCCGCAACCCCAGTCCGACGTTTTTCCCACGTTCAGATCGATGCATCAAGGCAGGTACCGCATGAATTCCTTCGACACGGGTGACCAGAAGATCAGTGCGCCGCTGGGCGAAAGCGAGCCGGCAGGTTCCAAGTTCCTGTCGCGGCTGGGCCGCTGGTGGGGACGCAAGGGCGAAGGCGACGCCAAGGCCCCGGCAACGCCGGTCGATGGCGAGGCGCCGCTGCCGGCGCGCGCGGTGCGCCGCCAGCGCGAGCAGTTGCGGCTTTGCTTCGACGCGCGCCTGACCGATGGCGCCGCCAATGCCGCCGCGCAGGCATGGCAGGCCGAGTATGAGGCTGCTGGCGAGGCCACCCGGCGCGGCATGCTGGCGGTGCTGGCCGAAGTCGCCAGCAGCGGCGGCAAGGGCAGCGAAGAGGCCGGGGCCGACGGCGACAAGGGCGCGCGCGCCGCCCGCGCGCAGGCCGCGTCTTCGGGCCTGGCCCAGGCCCTGTCCAATGCGCGCATCCGCTTCTTCAAGCGGCTGGCCGCGCTGCACGGCCAGCGCGGCAGCAGCGCCTGCGGCCTGCACTTCCTGATCCAGCTGCGCGCCGACATGCTGCGCTGGCAGCGCCGCATGCCAGGGCTGCGCCCGCTTGACGACGATCTCGAGGCGCTGTTCTCCAACTGGTTCGACGTGGGCCTGCTGGAGCTGCAGCCGATCACCTGGGATTCGCCGGCATCGCTGCTGGAAAAGCTGATCCGCTACGAGGCCGTGCATGAAATCGCCTCATGGACCGACCTGCGCAACCGCCTCGATTCCGACCGCCGCTGCTTTGCGTTCTTCCACCCGCGCATCCCGCGCGAGCCGCTGATCTTTGTCGAGGTGGCATTCGCGCCGGAGATGGCGGCCAATGTCCATACATTGCTGGATGAAGCCGCGCCGCTGGAAGACCTGCGCCGCGTCAAGTGGGCCATCTTCTATTCGATCAGCAATACGCAGGCGGGCCTGCGCGGCGTGAGCTTCGGCAACTTTCTGCTCAAGCGCGTGATCGAGGAGGTCCAGCGTGAATTCCCAAAAGTGAATCAGTTCGCCACGCTCTCACCAATCCCCGGATTTGCCGACTGGCTGCGCAAGCAGGACGGCGATGCCGTTGCGCGCGTGCTGGGCGACAAGCGCCTGGCGCGCTGGAGCGAGCGCCACGGCAAGGCGCCAGCGGACGGCGCCGGGTGGCTGGAGGCGCTGGTGCCGGACGCCGCCGATACCGTGATCCGCGATACCGCGATGACCCTGGCCGCGCATTTCCTGGTGCGCGAGCGCAACCAGTCGATGCCCGCCGACCCGGTCGCGCGCTTCCACCTGGGCAACGGGGCATGCGTGGAGCGGCTGAACTGGGGCGCCGACCTGTCGCGCAAAGGCCGCAGCCAGAGCTGCGGGATGATGGTCAATTATCTTTACGTGCCCGAGGCGCTGGATGACAATCTGGCACGCCTGGGCGCCGGCAACCCGCGCATCAGCCGTAGCGTCGGGAAGCTGCTGTGACCCTGGTCCGGTCACGCGGGTCGCCCCCGCACCCGCGGCGCCTGGCGCGCCGCGTTTTCTTGTCGGGACCTGAGCAGTAACTTCGCGCCGCGGCAGTGTCGCGCGGCCATCAGATTGACTTTCCGCAGAAGAGAGAGGAGACAACCAATGAATCGTCGTCAGTTCAGCCTGGCCGCGTGCGCGCGCGCAACGGGCGTGGCCCTGGGCCTGGCCGGCCTCGGCACCGGCGCAATGCTCGCCGCACCCGCAGCGCATGCCGATACCTGGCCGTCCAAGCCCGTCACCGTGATCGTGCCGTTTCCCGCCGGCGGCGGCACCGACGCCTTTGCGCGGCCGCTGACCGCGCAGTTGTCCAAGCAGCTCGGCAAGCAGTTCGTGATCGACAACCGCGGCGGCGCCGGCGGCACGGTCGGCGCCAGCATTGCGGCCAAGGCCGCGCCGGACGGCTACACGGTGTTCATCGGCGGCGCGCACCACGCGATTGCGCCGTCGTTCTACAAGAAGCTGGACTACGACATCGAGAAGGACTTCATCCCGGTCACGGTGATCGCGCAGCCGCCGCAAGTGGTGGTGGTCAATCCCAACCGCGTCAAGGCCAACACGCTGCAGGAGCTGATTGCCTACGCCAAGGCCAATCCTGGCAAGCTGAACTACGGTTCGGCCGGCAACGGCTCGTCGCACCACCTGGCGGGCGAGCTGTTCAAGCTCCAGACCAAGACCTTCATCACCCACATCCCCTACAAGGGTGCGGGCCCGGCGCTGTCCGACCTGATCGCGGGCCAGGTCGACCTGATGTTCGACGGCCTGGGCTCGTCGGCGCAGCATATCCGCGCGGGCCGCACCAAGGCGCTGGCGGTGGCTTCGAGCAAACGCTCGGCGGCGTTCCCCAACGTGCCGACCGCGGCCGAGGCGGGCGTGCCCAACTATGACGTGTCGACCTGGTATGCGATGTGGGTGCCCAAGGGCACGCCCAAGGAGATCGTCGACCGCCTGTACGCAGAGACCGAGAAGGCGCTGAACACGTCGGAGCTCAAGCAGGTCTGGCTTAACAACGGTTCCGAGACGCCGGCGTTTACGCAGGAACAGTTCGCGCAGTTCCAGCACGCCGAGATTCGCCGCTGGGCCCAGGTGGTGCAGCAGTCCGGCGCCAAGATCGACTGACGGGGCGCCATGTCAACGCTGATCCGATGCAAGGGGGCGCGGCGATGAGCGGCACCGTATTGTTTGCCACGCAGGGCACCACCGCCACCGTGACGCTGTCGCACGCGGGCAAGCTCAACGCCATTTCCGCGCAGATGTGGCGCGAGCTGGCCGCGGGCTTTGCACGCCTGTCCGCCGATACCTCGCTGCGCTGCGTGGTGGTGCGCGGGGCTGACGGCAACTTTGCCGCCGGCGCCGACATCGCCGAGTTCCCGGCAGAGCGCGCCGACGAGGCCGCGGTGCGCCACTACCACATGGCCACCATCGCGCCGGCACTGGCGGCGGTGGCGCAATGCACACACCCCACCGTGGCGATGATCGAAGGCGTATGCGTGGGCGGCGGGCTGGAAATCGCCAGCCACTGCGACCTGCGCATCGCCGCCTCGGACAGCCGCTTCGGCGTGCCCATCAACCGCCTGGGCTTCCCGATGGCGCCCGGCGAGCTGCAGGGCCTGCTGGCGCTGGCGGGCCGCGCCGCCGCGCTGGAGATCCTGCTGGAAGGCCGGGTCTTCGACGCCGCCGAGGCGCGCGACAAAGGGCTGCTGACGCGCGTGGTCGAGCCCGGCGCGCTGGCCGCGGAGGTCGAGGCCACGGCGCGCCGCATTGCCGCCGGCGCGCCCGTGGCCGCCCGCATCAACAAGGCCACCATCCGCCGGCTGGCGCCGCTGCCGGCACCGCTGTCGCCCGCCGAGCTGGACGCGCATTTTGCCTACGCCGAAGGCGCGGACCATGCGGAAGGGGTGGCCGCCTTCCTCGCGCACCGGCCACCGCAGTTCCGTGGGGAGTAGGGCACGCTGCCAGCACTGCTTCCACACGCCATTGTTTTCTTCGTTTTCCTTAGCCTTTCGTTCGATCCCCGACATGAACGCCAACCTGTTCGCCCTGTTCGAATCCCGCTTCCCCGCCGACCGCACCGCCTGCTGCATCGAGACGCATGACGGGCTGTATTACAGCTGGGACGACCTTGACCGCGCCACCGCCAAGCTGGCCAACCTGCTGGCCTCGCTGCACCTGCCCGAAGGCGCACGCGTGGCGGTGCAGGTGGAGAAGTCCCCCGAAGCGCTGTTCCTGTACCTGGCCACGCTGCGCGCCGGCTACGTCTACCTGCCGCTGAACACCGCCTACCAGGAGGCAGAGATCGACTACTTCGTCGGCAATGCCGAGCCGTCGGTGGTGGTGTGCAGCAGCAAGAATTTCGGCTGGGTGTCCAAGGTGGCGTTCCGCCACGGCGTCAACCACGTCTTTACGCTGGACGACGACCGCAGCGGCTCGCTGCTGTCGCGCGCGGCGGGCAAGCCAGATGCCTTCGAGACGGTCGCGCGCCAGGATGACGACCTCGCCGCCATTCTCTACACCTCCGGCACCACCGGCCGCAGCAAGGGCGCGATGCTGACGCACCGCAACCTGGCCTCCAATGCGCAGACGCTGCATGAATTCTGGGGCTGGCGCAGCGACGACGTGCTGCTGCACATGCTGCCGATCTTCCACGTGCACGGCCTGTTCGTGGCTTCGCACGGCGCGCTGCTGGCCGGTGCCAAGATGATCTGGGCGCCCAGGCTGGACATGGCGCAGGTGCTGAAATTCCTGCCGCGCTGCACGGTGATGATGGGCGTGCCGACCTACTACGTGCGCATGCTGCAGGAGCCGCGCTTCGACGACGACACCTGCCGCCGCATGCGGCTGTTCGTGTCGGGCTCGGCGCCGCTGCTGCTGGAGACCTTCGATGCCTTCCGCGAGCGCACCGGCCATACCATCCTGGAACGCTACGGCATGAGCGAGACCGTGATGCTGGTGTCCAACCCGTACGATGCCGCGCTGGGCGAGCGCATCGGCGGCACCGTCGGCATGCCGCTGCCGGGCGTGTCGGTGCGCGTGGTCGATGGCGAGGGCCAGCCGTGCACGCCGGGCGAGATCGGCAATGTCGAGGTCAAGGGCCCGAACGTATTCAAGGGCTACTGGCGCATGCCGGAGAAGACCAGGGAAGAGTTCACCGAGGACGGCTGGTTCAAGACCGGCGACGTCGGCCGCTTCGGCGGCGCCATTGCCAGCCAGGCCGGCGAGCGCGCGGTGCCGGACAACTACCTGACCATCGTCGGGCGCAGCAAGGACCTGATCATCTCGGGCGGCTACAACGTCTACCCGAAGGAAATCGAGAGCTTTATCGACGAGATGCCGGGCGTGGCCGAGAGCGCCGTGATCGGCGTGCCGCACGCGGATTTCGGCGAGGCCGTGGTGGCGGTGGTGGTGCGCAAGCCGGGTGCGGATATCGATGAAGCGGCGCTGATCGGCACGCTCAAGGGCCGCATCGCCAACTTCAAGGTGCCCAAGCGTGTGCACGTGGTGGACGAGCTGCCGCGCAACACCATGGGCAAGGTGCAGAAGAACGTGCTGCGCGAGCAGTTCGCGGTGCTCTGAGGGTCTTTGGGAAGGCTGAGCGACTTCAACTGCTGCGGGTTTGCTCCCCTCTCCCGCTTGCGGGAGAGGGGAGCGCGCCGTCTGGTGGTCAAGCTCCCTTCTTACTTCAGCATCTGCACCGACCCGTTGACCGACACCGTCACCTGCGTCTTGCCGCCCTCAACCGGCACCGGCACCGCAGCGTCGGCCATCATGGCCTTGGCAGCGCCGTACATGCGCGGCATCGGCGGCACCACGCCGGTTTCATTCAGGCTGACTTCGCGGATGGTGTAGCTGTTGTAGCCGAACAGTTTGGTGGTCGACTGCGCCTTGCTGCGGAACGAGGCGATGGCCTGCTCGGCCAGCTTGGCTTCGGCCGCCTCGCGCGCTTCGCGCGACAGCGAGAAGGCGATGTTCTGCACCTGCATCTGGCTGGCCAGCTCGCCAGCGAGCTTGGACACGGCCGAGAAATCGCGCGACTTCAGGATGACTTCGGACCGCCCGCGCCAGGTGCTGATGCGGCCGTTGCGGTCGGTGTTGGGGTGGATGGTGAAGCCGCCCGACTCGGCGGTCACGCCCTGGACGCGGCGCGCCTGCGTGATGACGGCCTGCGTCCTGGTAGACAGGCCCGAGGAAATCGCGGCCGGTTCAGCGCCTTCCTGCTCCGCGGCAAGCGTCAGGTGCACGATATCGGTCGGCACTTCGGTGACGGCCTGCGCGTTCAGCGACAGCACGCCCGACGGCGTTTCAGTGGGGCCACCGTGCGCCGAGGCAACGATGGCGGTGGTGCCCAGCAGGGTGGCGGCAAGCCATTGTTTCATGTTGTTCTCCCGTTCAAACGTGATGGGTATCAGACGTGACCGGGTGCCCGATCGTTCCGCGACATTGCAAACGATTGTTGCGAAGCCGGCGCGGGCGCGCCTCCCCCGTCCGGGTCAGAATGCCTGCCAGGCCTTCCACAACATATAGCTCGCCAGGCACAGCAGCAACGCGGCAAAGACCTTGCGCAACTGGCTCACATCCATGCGGTGCGCGGTGCGCGCGCCCAGCGGCGCGGTCATTACGCTGGCCGCTGCGATCACCAGCAGGGCCGGCAGGTAGAGATAGCCGAGCGATCCCGCCGGCAGCCCCGGCGTCTGCCAGCCGCTCCAGACATAGCCGGCCACGCTGGCCGCTGCAATCGGAAAGCCGAGCGCAGCCGAGGTCGCCACCGCGTTGTGGATCGGCACGTTGCACCACGTCATGAACGGCACCGAGACAAAGGCGCCGCCCGCGCCAACCAGGCTGGACAGGAAGCCGATCACGCCGCCCGCGCCCGCCATGCCGGCAAAGCCGGGCAGCTGCCGGCCGGGCTTGGGACGACGGTTGCGCAGCATCTGCAGCGCGGAAAACCCGACGAAGGCGGCAAACGCCAGCGACAGCCAGCTGGTCTTGAGCGCCGCGAACACCTTGCCGCCGCCGATCATGCCGCCGAGCACGATGCCCGGCGCCAGCGCCAGCACGATCGGCCAGCGCACCGCGCCGCGCTGGTGGTGCGCGCGCACGGACGACAACGAGGTGAACAGGATGGTGCCCATCGAGGTGGCGATCGCCATATGGACGATGGCCTCGTCGGCAAAGCCCAGGCTGGTGAACAGCAGCGTCAGGAAGGGCACCATCATCATGCCGCCGCCGACGCCGAGCAGCCCGGCGCAGAAGCCGGTGAAAGCGCCCAGGGCAAGCAGGGCAGGGACCAGCACCGGCAGGTTGTCGAACTGCATCGTATCTTCAGGGTTGTTGTGATCAGCCTTGCCCGGGGCCGGCCGGGCAGGGTTCAGCGCATCAGCTTGCCGGTGATGAAGCGCCATTCGGCCGGTGTCACCGGCGTGATCGACAGCCGGTTGCCGCGACGTAGCACCACCATGTCGGCCAGTTCCTCATGCTCGCGCAAGGCGGCCAGCGGGATCAGCGCGCTCTTGCGCTCGAAGCGCACGTCGACCAGCAGCCAGCGCGGCGCGTCAGCCTTGGAGGCGGCGTCATAGTACGGGCTCTTGCGGTCGAACTGGGTGGGGTCGGGGTAGGGTACTGAGCAGACCTCGGCCAGGCCGGCAATGCCGGGCTCCGGGCACGACGAGTGGTAGAACAGCACGCCGTCGCCGATCCGCATGGTGTCGCGCATGAAGTTGCGCGCCTGGTAGTTGCGCACGCCGGTCCAGGGCAGCGTGCCTTCCCGGGCCAGGTCGTCGATGCTGGCTTCATCCGGTTCTGATTTCATCAGCCAGTACTGGCGGGCGCGTTGGTTCTGGTTCGGGCTCACGGCGCAGCTCAGGAATCGAAGCAGATCAGGGCGCCGCGTGCACAGGGTGTACACGCGGACGCGCAGGCAAGAAAAAAGGCGATGGTTCAGAAAACCACCGCCTTTTTAAGGGGTCCCCGCCTTGGCCGCTGGGTCGGCATCCTGAACCCAAGTGAGGTTCAGAGTGGCTGCGGAAGTCGCATTTCGGGTACATCATCCACTCAGGGAGTCCAGGCCAGGCCCAGACTATGAATGCGACGACGCGCTCGCCCACGCGACATGATCCCGCACCATGCAATGCATATCGGTTCAAGGAGTTTATGACCCTCACGAACCAGGCAGGGAAACTGTCAAACGTCTGACTTTCCAGGCGCATCATCGTGCCCGGAAAACCGGATCCGCGTGCGGGATGTCAGACGTTTGCCGTTTCTGACTAGGATGGGATGAGAACGGCGGCCGGGCGCGATAACCTAGCCTGTAGCTGCACATCTATGGTGCCTCGTGCAGTCTGGCTACACTATACACCGCGTTGCAGGGCATACCAAGTCCACTCGCGCGTATCGTTACATTTTGCGCGGCAGCGCGGCATCCGCAGCACATCCCCCTTTCATTGCTCAGCCGCGCGTACCGGTGCCCACGTGCGCGTATTGGCGCAGGGCCTCGTCGGCGCGGTCGTTGAGTTCGCGGATGCGCGCGCGGATGGCATCGACCGGGATCGCGCCCTCGGCCTGCTGCTTGCGCTGCATCGACAGCAGGTCCGAGGCGATGCTGATGGCGGCCATGACCGCCACGCGCTCCACGCCCTTGGCCGCGATGCCGTTGCGCAGCTTGTTCATTTGCGTGTCGACCAGGGCCACGGCTTCGAGCAGCGCGGCCTCGTTCTCGGGCGCGATGGCGAAGCGGTAGGGCTGGCCGGCGATATTGACTTCGACTTGCTTGTTGCTCATGCGTGTTCTCCGGGGGCCTTGTGCGGCTCGGCGTCCTGCGCCGCAGCCTCTTCGCCGAGCAGGTCGAGCTGGCGCGTGTCGCTGGCAGTCGGCAGCTTGTCAAGGATGGACTGGATGCGCAGCTGCGCTTCCTCGATCTTGATATTGAGCAGTTCGCGGTCGGCTGCCATGGCCTCGCGCTCGCCGCGCAACTGCGCGGCTTCGCCCTCCAGCCGGGCGATCTCGTCGCGCAGCCGCTGGTTCTCCGCCGCCAGGGTGTCCGCATGGTGCAGCACGCGCCCGATCTTGGCGGCCAGTTGTTCGAGTTCGGTGAGCATAGGGCCTGTCATGATGGGAGAAGTGTCAGGTATCGCGATTCTAGCCGATGCGCCGGCTTGCACAATGCGGAGGAAAGGGTTTGTGACTGGCGACCCGCGTGGAAGTTGCAGGCTTCTGCACCTAAAACGCCACCAGAGTTGTGACAAAACACTACTGGCAGCCGCGTTGACGCGGGGGGCGAAACGCCCTAGACTCGCGCACGTTCCAGGTGCTCGCCCTTTTCGTCCCTGGCGAAAGGGCAGTTCAACGGGAAACAGGGAGCCAGGCCGGCTGCGCGCCGGACAGGCCAACCTGTGCTGCCCCCGCAACGGTAAGCGACCGCGGTGCGCATCTGCCAGACTCCGACATAGCCGACAGCCAGCCTGCCGGCAACGCCGCTGGCAAGGCCGGATCCCATTCCCGGCCACACGCACCGCAGGACCGGCCACACGCCACTGAACCGCAGGTTCGGGAAGGCGCCGGCCCAGTGTCGCCAGCCCGGATACCGGCCTGAACGCGGGCTGCCGCCCGTGCGCGGCACGCCTCATCGCCATATGGTCCGCGGGGGAACGGGCCCGGCCGTTCCTATCCAGTCCTGCATCATGCGTTCATCGCTCCACAGGTCGACCCGCCCGGCAACCCCGGCGGTGCGTCCGTCCGTGCCCGCCATCCTGGCGGCCATTGCCTCGTTCACCCTGGTTCCGGCCACTTCGTTCGCGCAGGCGGCCGACAGCGGCACCGACAGCCGCACCACGCAGCTCGCGCCGGTGGTGGTCACCTCCACCCGTACCGCGCAAGCCATTACCGAGGCGCTGCCTCACACCACGGTGGTGACGCAGCAGGACATCGTCAATTCGCAGGCGCCCGACCTGCGCACGCTGCTGCGCAACCAGGCCGGCGTGGAGTTCTCGGCCAACGGCGGCATGGGCACCAACACCACGCTGTTCATGCGCGGCGCCAACTCCAACCAGACGCTGATCCTGATCGACGGCGTGCGGGTATCGTCCGCGAGCAGCGGCACCGCGCAATTGGCCAATATCCTGCCCGACCAGATCGAGCGCATCGAGGTGGTGCGCGGCAATGTGTCGGCGCTGTACGGCTCGGACGCCATCGGCGGCGTGGTGCAGATATTCACCAAGAGCGGCGCGGGCCAGGCGCCGGCGGCCAATGCGCAGGTGGAATACGGCAGCAACAACACGCGCCAGGGCACGGTCGGCTATGGCGGCCAGATCGGCGATACCTCGTTCAACCTGACCGGCTCGGCGTTCAAGACCGACGGCTTCTCGTCGATCAACACGAAGCAGGCGCCGCGCGCCAATCCCAACGACAACCCGTACGAGAACCAGAGCGTGTCGGGCCAGGTCAAGCACCGCTTCGCGCCGAACTGGGACGCGGGCTTCACCGGCTATTACTCGAAGAGCAAGCTGTCGTTCGACAGCGCCTTCGGCCGCCCGACCGACGACAACCGCACCAACAGCGAGCTGTACACGCTGTCGGCCTTCGTCAACGGCAAGGTGGGGGCGGACTGGTCCACCCATTTCAAGCTGTCACAGAGCGAGGACCGCAGCGACACCTTCCTCAACGGCAGGCCCAACGGCACCTTCAATACCCGCAACCGCCAGTTCAACTGGCAGAACGAGTATGCGCTGGCCGCCAACCACACGCTGCTGTTCGGCACCGACTACCTGCAGCAGGAGCTCGACTCCAGCGCCTACGGCGCGCCCACACGCAATGTGTTCTCGGTGTTCGGCGGCTATGACGGGCGCATCGGCAAGCACCAGCTGCAGCTCAACGCGCGCAACGACCATTATTCCGACTTCGGCAATCAGGGCAGCTTCCGCGCCGGCTACGGCTACTACGTGACCGATGCGCTCAAGCTGATCGCCAGCGTCAGCAATGCCTTCCGCGCGCCAACCTTCAACGAGCTGTACTTCCCCAACTTCGGCCAGCCGAACCTGCAGCCCGAACGTGCCAAGTCGGTCGAGGCCGGCGTGCAGTACGCCACCGCCAGCGCCGGCCTGCTGCGCGTGACCGCCTTCGAGACGCGCTACGACGACCTGATCGTGTCGGCGCAGCAGCCCAGCGGCATGTTCCTGGCGCAGAACGTCAACAAGGCCAAGGTGCAGGGCATCGAGGCTTCGTGGCGCGCCACCGTGTATGGCACCGACTTCGGCGCCAGCGTGACCTTCCAGAACCCGGTCGACGAGCAGACCAACACCCAGCTGCTGCGCCGAGCGCGCCGCCATGCCGCGCTCGACGTGGGCCGCGACTTCGGCAACTGGCGCTTCGGCGGCGAATGGCTGGTGTCGTCGTCGCGCATGGATTCCGGCTCGCGCCGGCTGGGCGGATACGGTATCGTCAACCTGAACGCCCGCTACAACATCGACAAGCAATGGTTCATCGCCGCCCGCGTCGAAAACCTGTTCGACAAGGATTACCAGCTCGCCTACCCCTACAACACGCAGGGGCGCGCGGGCTTCATCACGCTGGGCTGGCGCCAGCGATGAGCGCACGGGCGCGCCATGTCTGAGTTCCGGCGCGCCCTGGCGATCTGGCTGGTGCTGGCGCTCGCGGCGCTGCTGGCGTTCGCGTTGTCGCTGGCGCTGGGCAGCGTGCCGCTCGATGCGCGCGAGCTCTGGCTTGCGCTCAGCAGTGCCGACACCGGCACCCCCGCAGCGATCGTGCGCGAACTGCGGCTGCCGCGCGCGGCAGCGGCGTTTGCCTGCGGCGGGCTGCTGGCCCTGTCCGGCGCGCTGATGCAGGTGCTGCTGCGTAACCCGCTGGCCGAGCCCTATGTGCTGGGCGTGTCGGGCGGCGCCTCCACTGCCGCGCTGCTGGCCATGCTGCTGCTGGCCCCGTGGTGGGGCGTTCAGGCCGCCGCCGCCGCCGGTGCACTGGCGGCGATGGTGCTGGTGGCGTCGCTGGCGCGGCGCGACCTGCTGCATCCGCAGGTGCAGGGCGGCCACCGCGAGGCGGGCGCCCGGCTGTTGCTGACCGGCGTGATCCTGGCCGCGGGCTGGGGCGCGGTCATTACCCTGATCCTCTCCATTGCGCCGGAGTCGCGCCTGCGCGGCATGCTGTTCTGGCTGACCGGCGACCTGGGCGGCACCGCCGCCTACGGCGGCGCGCTGGCCATGCTGGTGGTGGCGCTGCTGCTGGCCATGCCGATGGCGCGCGCGCTCAACGTGATGCTGCTGGGCGAGACCGTGGCGCAGTCGCTGGGCGTGCGCGTGGGCCGCGTGCGGCTGGCCACCTTCCTGCTGGCGTCGCTGTGCATTGCCGCTGCCATTACCACGGCCGGCTCGATCGGCTTTGTCGGGCTGGTGGTGCCGCATCTGGTGCGCCTCGCCTGGGGCAACGACCAGCGCCTGCTGCTGCCGGCCGCCACGCTGCTGGGCGGCGCGCTGCTGATGGCCGCCGACCTGATCGCACGCACCGTGGTCGCGCCCGCGCAGCTGCCGGTGGGCGTGATCACCGGGCTGCTGGGCGTGCCGACCTTCCTCTACCTGCTGCTGCGGAGGCCGCGATGAGCCAGGCCCCGCACTGGTCCCATCCGCTCACTGCCTGTCCGCAGCTCGTGCTGCGCGATGTGAAGCTGCGCACCGGCCAGCGCGTGCTGGTGGAGCGCCTGACGATGACCATCGGCGCGGGGCAGCTATGGTGCATTGCCGGGCCCAACGGTGCTGGCAAGTCCACGCTGATGACGGTGCTGGCCGGGCTGCGCCACGCCGACGGCGGCAGCGCGGAGATCGACGGCGCCGCGGCGGCGCAGATCGCGCCGGCGGTGCTGGCGCGCCAGCGCGCCTACCTGCCGCAGGCCGTGCATGACACCTTCTCGATGTCGGTGCAGGATGCCGTGCGCGTGGGGCGGCATCCGCACCTGTCCGGCTGGGGCTGGACCGGGCGCGAGGATGACCGCATCGTGCAGGAAGTGATCCGAGCGATGGATATTGAAGCGCTGGCCGCGCGCGATGTGCTGACCCTGTCCGGCGGCGAGCGCCAGCGCGCCTCGCTGGCCGCGGCGCTGGCGCAGCAGGCGCCGCTGCTGCTGCTGGACGAACCGGTCTCGCACCTGGACCTGCGCCACCAGATCCTGGTTCTGGAACAGCTGGCCGCGCTGGCCCGGGCCGGGCGCCATGCCATCGTGGTGATCCTGCACGACCTGACGCTGGCGCTGCGCTACGCCACCCACGCCCTGCTGATGGCCGAAGACGGCACTACGCTGCATGGCACTGCCGCCCGGGTGCTGACCCCTGAACACTGCTCGCGCGCGCTGCGCACCGCCATCGTCAGCGTCACCGACGGCGCGCATACTGCGCTGATTCCCGACGGCGCCGCCCCACCCATACCCCACACACGTCATGACTGATACCCAGAACCCGCCTGCAGAAGACCCGGACCGCGATGCCCGCCACAAGGCGCGCATGGAGCGCAAGAAAGAAATCGTCGACGCCAGGATTGCCGCCGCGCAGGATGAGCGCGGCGTGATTGTCATCACCACCGGCAACGGCAAAGGCAAGTCCAGCTCGGGCTTTGGCATGGTGGTGCGCGCGCTTGGCCACGGCATGCGCACCGGCGTGGTCCAGTTCATCAAGGGCGCGCAGCCCACCGGCGAAGAGATGTTCCTGCGCCGCTTCCCGGACGAGTGCGCCTTCCACGTGATGGGCGAGGGCTATACCTGGGAAACGCAGGACCGCGCCCGCGACGTGGCCAAGGCCGAGGCTGCCTGGGAAGTGGCGCGCGGCATGCTGCGCGACCCCGGCATCGGCCTGGTGCTGTTCGATGAGCTGAACATCGCGCTCAAGCTGCACTATCTTGATGTGGAGCAGGTCATTGCCGACCTGCGCGCGCGCCCGCCGATGCAGCACGTGGTCATCACCGGCCGTGGCGCGCCGCCGGCGCTGGTGGAGACGGCCGACACCGTCACCGACATGACGCCGGTCAAGCATGCCTTCCAGCAGGGCATCAAGGCGCAGCGCGGCGTCGAGATGTAGCCGCATCGTTTTTGAATACAAGGTCAACGCATCATGCAGTTTCCGGAAATCACTCCCCTCGACGATGCCCTGCGCCCCGAGCTGCAGGCCGCCATCGACGACAAGACCAAGCCGCTCGGCGCACTGGGCCGGCTGGAATCGCTGGCCTTGCAGCTGGGCCTGATCCTCGGCACGGCGCGGCCGGTGTTGCAGCGCCCGACGGTGATCGTGTTTGCCGCCGACCACGGCGTGGCCGACGCCGGTGTCAGCGCCTATCCGGCCGAGGTCACCGCGCAGATGGTGCAGAACTTCCTGGCCGGCGGCGCGGCGATCAATGTGTTCTCGCGCCAGCACGGCATTGCGCTGGAGATCGTCGACGCGGGCGTGCGCGCGCCGCTGCCGGCGGCACCGGGCCTGGTCAACTGCCGCATTGCCGACGGCACCCGCAACTTCGCCGTCGAACCCGCGATGACGCCGGAGCAGGCCGCCGCGGCGATGACCGCGGGCATGGCGCGCGTGCTGCGCCATGCGCAGCAGGGCTGCAACGTGATCGGCTTCGGCGAGATGGGCATTGCCAACACTTCAGCGGCCGCGTGCCTGATGCAGCGGCTGACCGGCCTGCCGCTGGCAGACTGCATCGGGCGCGGCACCGGGCTGGACGATGCCGGCCTCGCGCGCAAGCGCGAGGTGCTGGAGCGCGCGCTGGCGCTGCATGCCGATGCGCAGGCGCCGCTGGACGTGCTGGCCACCTTCGGCGGCTTCGAGATCGCGATGATGGCAGGCGCCTTCCTGGCCGCCGCCGCGAGCCGCATGGTGATCCTGGTCGATGGCTTTATCGCCACGGCTGCGCTGCTGGTGGCGCAGCGCCTGGACCCCAATGTGCTGCAGTACTGCGTGTTCACGCACTGCTCGCATGAGCGCGGCCACCGTGCGCTGCTGGACCAGTTCGGCGCCGCGCCACTGCTGGCGCTGGACCTGCGCCTGGGCGAGGGCACGGGCGCCGCGCTGGCGTGGCCGTTGCTGGCTTCGGCGGCGGCATTCCTGAACGAAATGGCGACCTTCAGCGGCGCCGGCGTCAGCACCGCCTCGCCATGAGCGTGCCGTCCGACCCGGTGCCTGCACAAGCTGGCCCCGCCGGCGTGGCCGGCGAGCTGCGCTATTTCCTGACGGCGCTGGGCTACTTCACGCGCGTGCCGCTGCCGGGCTGGCTGGCGCGCTGGGCCGGATTCGAACCGCATTACCTGCACGCCGCCGCGCGCTACTTCCCGCTGGTCGGGCTGCTGGTGGGCGGCGTGGGCGCGCTGGTCACCTGGGGCGCGATGCTGTGGTGGCCGCCCGGCGTGGCCGTGCTGCTGGGCATGGCCGCCACGCTGCTGCTGACCGGGGCCTTCCATGAAGACGGCCTGGCCGATTGCGTCGATGCCTTCGGCGGCGCGTGGCAGCGCGAGGACGTGCTGCGCATCATGCATGACTCGCGCATCGGCGCGTTCGGTGCGATCGCGCTGGTGGTGGCGTTGCTGCTCAAGTGGCAGTTGCTGGTGGCGATTGCCGGGCGCGGCGGGTTGATGGTGCTGCTGGCGGTGATCGTCGCCGCGCATGCCGCCAGCCGCGCGATGGCGGTCAGCTATCTGGCCACGCTGACCTACGTGCGCGCGCAAGGCAAGGCCAAGCCGGTGGCGCAGAAGCTGGCCGGCGCGGGGCTGGCGTTCGCGCTGCTGTGCGGGCTGGTGCCGCTGTGGCTGGTGTCGCCGTGGTTCTGCGCGGCGGCAGTGGTCGCGCTGCTGGGTCTGCGCCTGCTGCTCGGCCGCTACTTCGTGCGCCGCATCGGCGGCTATACCGGCGACTGCCTGGGCATGGCCCAGCAGTGCGCCGAGATCCTGCTCTACCTGGTGGCCGCGGCATGGATGTGGTCCTGATCCGCCATGCGCAGCCGCAGGTGCCGGCGGGCACCTGCTATGGCTGCCTCGACCTGCCTCTGGTGGCACCGCTGGCGCCTGCGGCGGCACAGATCGCCGCGGGCCTGCCCACGCCAGATCGCATTGTCGCCAGCCCGCTGGCGCGCGCGCTCGGCACCGCGCAGGCGCTGGTGCAGACGTTATCGGCCGGCGCGCCGGCCATCGACACCGAACCCCGGCTGCGCGAAATCGATTTCGGCAGTTGGGAGGGTGTGGCCTGGGATGCGATCGACCGCGCCGCGCTCGACCAGTGGGCGGCCGACCTGCTGCACGCGCGCCCGCATGGCGGCGAAGCGCCGGCGCAGGCGATGGCGCGGGTTGCCGGCTGGGCCGCAACGCTGGCGGAAGATCGCGCGGAATGCCTGTGGGTGGTCGGCCATGCCGGCCCGATGCGCATGCTGGCCGCGCACTGGCTGGGCGTGCCGCTGGCGACGACGGTCAACTGGGCGTTGGGCTTCGGGGCCAGTTGTGGCTTCACGCTGGGGCCGGGAGAGGTCCGGCTCGGCTGGTGGAACCGCGCCGCCTGATCAGCGTGCGGGCCGGCGCTTGCGCGCCGTGTCGAGGTCCTTGCAGATCAGCTCGGCGCCTTGCGCCACGCGCGGACCGGCGCGGTTGACCAGGTCGCCGTCGATCACGAACAGGTTGTTGCGCGCCACCGCCGTGACCTGCTTCCAGCGCCGCCACATCTCGAAATCCGGCAGCGGCTGATCCGAGCGCGTGGCGCCCATGCCCGCCGTCAGCATCGCCTCCGGGTTGCCCGCGATCACCGCTTCGACCGACACCGTCGGCACCAGCGGCGTCTCGGCCGCGAACAGGTTGCGCCCGCCGCACAGCGCCAGCATGTCGCTGACCAGGTGCTGGCCGTTGAGCGTCATCAGCGGCTGCTGCCAGACCTGGTAGAACACCGTCACCGGCGGGCGGGCCGCGTAAGTCTTGCGTAGCGTCTCCACCTGCTGGCGGAAGCCGTCGGCAGCGCGCCGCGCGGTGGCTTCAGTGCCCAGCAGCGTGCCGAGCTTCTCCATGTTCTCCGGGATCGCGGCCAGCCTGCGCGGCTCGCTGTAGAACAACGGGATGCCGAGCGCGCGCAGACGGTCGGTCTGCTTCTGCGCATTGCCGTGGCGCCAGACCACGATCAGGTCCGGCTTGAGCGCGGCGATGCGCTCCAGGTCCAGCGCCTTGTTGTCGCCCACGCGCGCGATCTCGCGCGCCTGCGGCGGGTAGTCGCTGTAGCTGACCGTGCCGACGATGCGGTCGCCGCCGCCGGCCGCGAAGATCATCTCGGTGACGTGCGGCGCCAGCGAGATCACGCGGCGCGCGGGCTGCGGCAGTGTCACCGTCTGGCCAGCGTCGTCGACGGCAGACACCGTGGCGGCGGCGGGCAGGGCTGCCAGCAGCAGCGTGGAAGCGATAACGGGCGTCAGGCGGTTCAGCATGGAATCGGGGAAAGTGGTTCAGGCAGTGACCGCGGCCAGTGCCGCGTCCAGCCGCTGCCAGGCGTGCGGCTGGTCCGGCGGCAGGCCCAGGCGCAGGCTCGGCGGGCAGCCGCCGGCGGCGTCGAAGCAGCGGGTCCAGACGCCATGTTGCGCGAGCCCGTGCTGCAGCCGTGCGGCGTCGCCATGCGGCACCCAGCAGAACAGCGGATGCATCACCGGCGCCAGGCCATGGCGGTCCAGCAGCGCGGCCAGCTTCGCCCCGCATGCTTGCAGCCGCGCGCGGGTGGCATCCTGCCAGCCGTGGTCGGCCAGCGCATGCCGCGCGACCTCGCGTGCCGGGCCCGATACGGTCCAGTGGCCCAGGCGCTCGCGCAGCGCGTCCAGCAGTGCCGGCTGCGCCAGCACGAAGCCGCAGCGGATGCCGGCCAGGCCATAGAACTTGCCGATCGAGCGCAGCACCACCAGGCCGGCCTTGCCGCTGTGCGCGGCCACCGAGCCATCGGGCAGGCAGTCGATAAAGGCTTCATCGACCAGCAGCGTGCCGCCGCGCGCCGCCAGCTTCGCGTGCCAGCGCAGCAGCGTTGCGGCGGGCAGCATGCGGCCGGTCGGGTTGTTCGGGTTGACGACGACGAGATGGTCGAGCTCGTCGGCCAGCGCCGCCTGCGCGAAAGCCGCTTCATCCAGCGGCGCCACCGCATGGCCCGCGGCAGCGAAGGCCGGCGCGTATTCGCTGTAGCCGAGCGCGGCGATGCCCACGCGGCCCGGGCACAGCAGACCCGGCAGCGTGCGGATGGCGGCCTGCGAGCCGGCGACGGGCAAGGCCCGCGGCGCGCCGCAGGCCTGTGCGGCCAGCTCGGCCAGTCCGTCGTCATCCTGCGGCAGCCGTTGCCACGCTTGCGCAGGCAGCGCCGGCACCGGATAGCCGTCGGGATTGATGCCGGTGGACAGGTCGAGCCAGTCGCCGGCGGGGCGGCCGTAGCGGCGCACCGCGGCAAGCAGGTCGCCGCCGTGGCGGATCGGGGGCAGGGCGCTGCTCATGCCGGCGTGGCAAGCGCAAGGACGGCCAGCGCGCTGGCGCCTGCCAGCGCCAGCCACAGCCACAAGGTGCGCTCGACCAGCCGCAGGCAGGCCGTCACGTGCGCGGCTTGCGGCGCGGGGCCGGCGCCCAGCGGCGGGCGTTGCTCGATCTCGCCGTGATAGCGCGCCGGGCCGCCGAGTCGCACGCCCACCGCACCGGCGCCCGCGGCCATCACGGGGCCGGCATTGGGACTTGACCATGCCGGCGCCTGCGTGCGCCAGCAATGCAACGCCTGCGCGGTGGCGCCGAGCAGCGCATAGGACAGCGCGGTCAGGCGCGCGGGCACGAGGTTGAGCCCGTCGTCGATGCGCGCCGCGGCCCAGCCGAAATACAGCAGCCGCGGCGTACGGTAGCCCCACATCGCATCGAGCGTATTGGCCAGCCGGAACACGATCACGGCGGGCGCGCCGCCGACCAGGAACCAGAACAGCGCGCCGAAGACCGCGTCGTTGCCGTTTTCCAGCGCCGACTCGCAGGCGGCACGGGCCAGTGCTTCAGCATCGGCATCGGTGGTGTCGCGCGAGACGATGCGCGCGGTCAGCGTGCGCGCGGCGGGCAGGTCTGCCGCGGCAAGGGCGGCGGCGATCGGGGCGATATGCTGGTGCAGGCTGCGCGCGCCGAGTGCGGCGTACAGTGCCACCGCATGCAGCGCCAGGGCGGCAACAGGATGCAGGCCGGCCGCAGCGTCGACCAGCCACCATGCGAGCGTTGCCGGCACCAGCACCAGCACACACCAGCCGGCGAGACCGGCAAGGCGCTGGCGCCAGGGCGCACCGCGGTGCGGCGCAGGGTTGAGCCGCCGCTCAAACGCGGCAGCGATGCGGCCGAAGCCCACCAGCGGATGCCAGCGGCGCGGCTCGCCCAGCCAGAGGTCCAGCAGAACGCCCGTCAGTGCCGCTGCCACGCATGCCGGCCAGGCCAGCATCAGCATGTGGGATCGGCGCCCTTCACCGCAACCGGAATGCCTGCCACCATCAGCCGCACGCAGTCGGCGGCGGCGGCCAGCTTCTGGTTCAGGCGGCCCAGTTCATCGACATAGAAGCGGGTGATGGCGCCCATCGGGATCACGCCGAAGCCGATCTCGTTCGAGACCAGGATCACATGGCCCGGCAGCGTCGGCAGCGCGGTGAGCAGCGCTTCGATTTCCTCGGTGAAGGCATCCGGCGGCGTGATCACGCCATGTTCGGGATACGCGCGGCCGTCGGGGAAGATCAGGTTGTTCATCCACAGCGTCATGCAATCCACCAGGATGCAGCCGTCGTGGCGCGCGTTGGCGTAGAGCGCATCGGCCAGGTGCACCGGCTCTTCCACCAGGCGCCAGTCGGCGGGGCGGCGGGCGCGGTGCAGGGCGATGCGGACCTCGAGCTCCTGGTCGGCGTGCGCCAGGTCCTGGTGCGCGGTGGCAATGTAGGTGACCGGGCCGCCGGTGATGGTGGCATGGTCGGTGGCGAGCTGTTCGGCGTAATGGCTCTTGCCGGAACGCGCGCCGCCCAGCACCAGGGTGAGCTGGCGGTTACCGTGTCCGCCGGCAGCACGCGGCTGGGTGGCGGTGTCGGGG
>NZ_JBYSZW010000060.1:0-48803 GCF_058787575.1 Cupriavidus sp. FW305-3-2-15-C-LB2 | reverse complement strand
CTCCCCTCCCCCGCCATGCGGCTGCATTCCCCATCGATGTCTGAGTTGCACGCCTTTGCCACCGCGGCGCGGCTGGGCAGCTTCACGCGTGCGGCGGACGAACTGTGCGTGACCCAGGGTGCCATCAGCCGCGCCATCGCGCGGCTGGAGGCGCATTTCGGGCAGCCGCTGCTACAGCGCAATGCCCACCGGCTGGTGCTGACAGATGCCGGCCGGAAATTGCTTGAGGCCGTGGCCGAGCCGCTGGCCACGATCGAGCATGCCAGCGCCACCTTGCGCGCCGGCAACCGCCGGCACCACCTGACGCTGTCCGTCGTGCCCACGCTGGCCAGCGTCTGGCTGGTGCCGCGCCTGCCGGACTTCCATCGCCGCCATCCGGAAATCCGGCTGGACTTCGTCCCGTACCAGCGCGACGAGGACCTCTCCGGCCCCTCCCCCGACGCCGCCATCCTGGCGGGTGAAGCCGGCAAATGGCCCGGCCTGCAGGCCGACTATGTGGTGGGACGTGAATTGGTGCCGGTCTGCCATCCGGACCGCGCCCGGGCACGGCGCGAGGCCGGCCGCTGGCAGTCTCCTGCGGAGCTGCTGGACGAGCCCCTGCTCTACCACACCACCGCACCGGCGAACTGGCAAAACTGGCTGCAGGCCGCCGGCGTACCCAACGCTGCGCCAAGGTTATCCACAGCGTTCGACCAGGTCTCGATCCTGATCCAGGCGGTGCGCGCCGACATCGGCGTCGCCGTGCTGCAGCGTTGCCTGGTGCGCGACGAAATTGCCGCCGGACGCGTAACGGCGCCGTTTGACCTGCCAATTACGCTGCAACGGGGCTATTTCCTGTGTGCGCCGAAGGAACGGCGCGATCATCCGGCGCTGAACTGCTTCCGGGATTGGCTGCTGGAAACCGCAGCGAAGGATACAGGCAGCGGCACCAACGCTTTATTCGCCGGATGACTAATATGGAAAAAATTATGCAAAGATACATTCATTCCACAGATAAAATTCCTAAAAATTATTATCTGTATGGATGTTATCCGGTAAATTTGATTGCTAAAAATTACCCCAGTAGATATTTGCGTACCTACATCAGCGCACCGATAGCGACATCCGCCCGAAGCGCCTCTGAATTGGGTTATCCCCAAAGTTATTCACACCACCAATAGAAAAGGGCCTGCATCCGCAGACCCTCATTCCTCTGGCGAAAACCGGGCGGGTTAAGCCGCCTTTTTTGCCAATCCAAGATAGGTTTCGATCACCTTCGGATTCGCCGCCAGTTCGTCGGCCAGCCCTTCCATCGCCATATCCCCGGTCTCGATCACATAGCCGTAGTCCGCCACCTGCAGCGCAGCGCGTGCGTTCTGCTCGATCAGCAGCGTGGCCACGCCGGTCTGGCGCAGATTGCTGATGATGTGGAAGATCTCCTTCACGATCAGCGGCGCCAGGCCAAGGCTGGGCTCGTCCAGCATCAGCAGCTGCGGCTTGGCCATCAGCGCGCGGCCCACCGCCAGCATCTGGCGCTCGCCCCCGGAGAGCGTGCCGGCGTCCTGGCGGGCACGCTCGCGCAGGCGTGGGAACAGGTCGTAGACCACGTCCATCTGGTCCAGGTAGTTCTTCTCGCCGGCGCGCTTGCGGCGAAAGGCACCCAGCTGCAGGTTGTCTTCCACCGTCATCGACGCAAACAGCTCGCGCTTCTCCGGCACCAGGCACATGCCGCGCGCAACGCGCCCTTCCACCGGGATGCCGGCCATGTCGTGGCCGAGGTAGTTGACCGAGCCGCTCGACGACCCCGTCACCGGCAGCGCACCCATGACCGCATTGAGCATGGTCGACTTGCCGGCACCGTTGGGGCCGATCACCGTGACGATCTTGCCGGCCTCCACCTTCAGGTTGGCGCCGTGCACCGCTTCCACCTTGCCGTAGCGGACGTGGAGGTCCTTCACTTCGAGAATCAGGCTCATGTCCGGTCCTTACTCCACGCCACCCAGGTAGGCTTCCAGCACTGCGGGGTTCTTCTGCACTTCCTCGGGCACGCCCTCGGCAATGCGCGTGCCGAATTCCATCACCACCAGCCGGTCGGTCAGGTTCATCACGAAATCCATGTCGTGCTCGACCAGCAGCACGCTCATGCCCTCGCCCTTGAGCTTGCGCAGCAGCTCGGCCAGCGCCTGCTTCTCCTTGTAGCGCAGGCCCGCTGCCGGCTCGTCGAGCAGCAGCAGCGCCGGGTCGCAGCAAAGCGCACGCGCGATTTCAAGAATCCGCTGCTGGCCCAGCGCGAGGCTGCCGGCTTCCATGTACATGCAATCGGCCAGGCCCACGCGTTCAAGCTGGCGCTTCGCCTCGAACAGCAGCTTCTCTTCCTCGGCCTTGTTCATGCGCAGGATCGCTGCCGAGACGCCGCCCTGGGCGCGGAAATCACCGCGCAGGTGCGCGCCTATGGCCACGTTCTCCAGCACCGTCATGGTCGGCAGCAGGTGCACATGCTGGAAGGTGCGGCCGATGCCGCGCTTGACGATCTCGCGCGACGGCAGGCCCGAGATCACTTCACCGCGGTAACGCACCTCCCCACGCGTGACCGGCAGCACGCCCGTCACCAGGTTGAAGGTGGTGGACTTGCCCGCGCCATTGGGACCGATCAGCCCGATGATCTCGCCCGCGCGCACCTGGAAGCTGACATCGTTCACCGCCACCAGCCCGCCGAACTCCTTGCGCGCGGCGCGCACATCCAGAATCAGGTCGCCCGCCTCGGGCTTCTGGCGCACGGCCAGGGCCTCAGCCTGCGCCGGCGCCAGCACCGGTGGACCAGAAGGCACCAGACGCCGCAGGAACGGCCAGATGCCATCGCGCGCGTATTGCAGCAGCAATACCAGCAGCACGCCGAAGACGATGATCTCGAAGTTGCCGTTGGCACCGAGCAGCTTGGGCAGCACGCCCTGCAGCACATCCTTCAGGATGGTCAGGATGCCCGCGCCCAGCACCGCGCCCCACACATGGCCCACGCCGCCGACCACGGCCATGAACAGGTACTCGATGCCGTAGTTCAGGCCGAACGGCGTCGGGTTCACCGCGCGCTGCAGGTGCGCGTACAGGAAGCCCGACACGCACGCCAAAACCGCCGCCACCACGAAGATCACCACTTTCATCCATGCGGTGTTCACACCCATGGCCTCGGCCATCACGCCACCGCCCTTGAGCGCGCGGATGGCGCGCCCCGGGCGCGAGTTCAGCAGGTTCTGCATCGCCAGCACGGCCAGCAGCACCACCGCCCAGATCAGGTAGAACATCGAGCGGCCCGACTGCAGCTCGATGCCGAAGAGCGACAGCACCGGGATCCCGTTCAGGCCGTCATACTTGCCCAGGAACTCCAGGTTGCCAAACAGGAAGAACAGCGACAGGCCCCAGGCAATGGTCGCCAGCGGCAGGTAGTGGCCGGACATGCGCATCGTGATCAGCCCGATCACATAGGCCGATGCCATCGTGATCACCAGCCCCACCATCAGCCCGAACCAGGGCGACAGCCCGAACTGCGTGGTCAGGTACGCAGTGCTGTACGCGCCCAGCCCCACGAACGCGGCCTGCCCGAACGAGGTCATGCCGCCCACCCCGGTCAGCAGCACCAGCCCGATCGCCACGATGCTGTACAGGCCGATGTAATTGCCCAGCGTGATCCAGAACTCCGGCGTCGGCAGCGCCGGCAGCAACACCAGCACCACAATGAAAGCCAGCACCAGGACCCGGTTGCGGTTCAGCCGCGCACGGCTGCCTGCCTCGGCACTGGCCACCCGCGCCTGCTTGTCGGTCAGCATGGTCATGGCTTATTCCTCCTCCTCGACATGCTTGCTCGTCAGCGAGCGCCACAGCAGCACCGGAATGATCAGTGTGAAGACGATGACCTCCTTGAACGCGCTGGCCCAGAAGGACGAATAGGATTCAAGCAGGCCCACCAGCAGCGCACCGAGCGCCGCCACGGGGTAGCTCACCAGCCCGCCGACAATGGCGCCGACAAAGCCCTTCAGGCCCACCAGGAAGCCCGACTCGTAGTACACGGTGGTCAGCGGCGCGATCAGGATGCCGCACAGCGCGCCCATCGCCGCGGCCAGCGTGAACGACAGCCGCCCCGCCTGCGTGGTGCCGATACCGACCAGGCGCGCGCCCAGCCGGTTTACCGCGGTCGCGCGCAGCGCCTTGCCCTGCAGCGTGCGCTCGAAATAGAAGTACAGCGCGCCGATCAGCAGCGCCGACACGCCCACGATCCACAGGCTCTGGCCCGAGATGCTGAGCGCCCCCACGTCGAAGCGCGCATCCGAGAACGCATTGGTGCGCGAACCCTCCGCCCCGAACATCACCAGGCCCAGCCCCACCAGCGCAAAGTGCACGCCGACCGAGACGATCAGCAGCACCAGCGTGCTGGCCTCGGCCAGCGGCTGGTAGGCCAGCCGGTACAGCATCGGCCCCAGCGGGATGATGATCAGCAGCGTCAGCGCGATCTGCGCCAGCATCGGCAGCGGCTGCGCGCCATACTGCTGCGCCAGCCAGTGCACCGCGAGCGGGAACACCAGGTATTTGCCTGCCAGCACCGCCAGCCGCTGGCCCAGCGTGCGGCGCAACTCGGCGCTGCGCAGCACCGTGACGGTTTCATAGATGAAGGTCAGCGCCCCCATCGCCAGCAGCAGCCAGCTGGTCTGCGGCGCGTGACCGGCCTGCATCGCCGCCAGCGTCAGCGCGCCGTAGGCAACAAACTCCCCTTGCGGGATGAAGATGACCCGGGTCACCGAGAACACCAGCACCAGGGCCAGTGCCAGCAGCGCGTAGATCGCGCCCGAGGTGATGCCGTCCTGGGCCAGGATGGCAGCGATTGATAAGTCCATTGTCTCCCCGTCTCTTGGAAATACCTGCCTGCATCATATGGGGGCCGACAGGGTGCTGTGTGCTTCGGGATTTACGCAATAGTAAACGGATTGCCTAATGTGGAAATACAGGCAAGCCCTAACGAGAGGTGTGTATGGCGGCGTGAGCGTTTCGCATTGTTGCCATGCGGTTGGTTGTCGCTCTTGGCAGGCGTAGCGTTTCGCGCAAGCGCCCAATGACCGTCAGCGCACTTTGAGCCGGCGCAGCAGCCGTAGGCGTCCAGGCGATGCCGTTTGCAGCAGGCGGCCTACGCCCTGCATGGGGATTGTTCAATAGTGGGTTATCGAAGGCACTATCCCTGACTCACATGGCGTAGCAGGGTCGAACGGGCAACCACGCCAGAACGGCAAGCACCACCGTGCGAACCACCAACACCGTGCAATTTATTGCCAGCCGCATAGGCGACGCGTTCTTTGGTTACTTTCTGTCGCTCGGACAGAAAGTGACTCGCCGGCTAAGCCGGCGAAACAGCAGCACTTGCCAAGGGCGACACCCAACCGCATAGCGCCACGCCGCCCCCCGACCCTCACTTAGTCAACAACTTCCACTTCCCATCAACAATCTGCACCATCACCCGTGCCCTCTGATCAAAGCCAAGGTGGTCGGTAGCACTCATGTTCATGATCCCATGCGAAACCGGCAGATTCTTGGTCTGCTCCATCGCATCCCGCAATGCCTTGCGGAATTCCTTGGTACCCGGCTGGCCCTTCTTCAGCGCCTCAGGGATGGCATGCTGCAGGATCAGCCCCGCATCCCAGGCATGACCGCCGAAGGTCGAGACCTGGCCACCGAAGGCCTTCTCGTAAGAAGTCTTGTAGGACATGGCCGGCTTCTTCACCGGATTGCTGTCCGGCAATTGCTCAGCCACCAGCAGCGGCCCGGCCGGCAGGAACGTGCCTTCGCAATCCTTGCCGCACACGCGCAGGAAGTCGGCATTGGCCACACCGTGGGTCTGGTAAATCTTGCCCTTGAAACCACGCTCCTTGAGCGTCTTGGCCGGCAGCGCCGCGGGCGTACCCGAGCCTGCGATCAGCACGGCGTCGGCATTGGCGCTCATCATCTTCAGCACCTGGCCGGTGACCGAGGTATCGGTACGGGCAAAGCGCTCGTTGGCGACCACCTTGATCTTGCGCAGCTCCGCCACCTTGGCGAACTCCTGCGCCCAGCTGTCGCCATAGGCGTCCGCGAAGCCGATGAAGGCCACCGTCTTCACGTTGTTGTTGGTCATGTGCTCGGCAATGGCGGTCGCCATGTGCGAGTCATTCTGCGGCGTCTTGAAGACCCAGGCGCGCTTGGCATCCATCGGCTCGATGATGCGGGCCGAGGCGGCCATGGTGATCATCGGCGTATCGTTCTCGGCCACCACGTCCACCATCGCCAGCGAGTTCGGCGTCACGGTGGAACCCACCACCACGTCAACCTTGTCTTCGCTGATCAGCTTGCGGGTGTTCTTGACCGCGGTGGTGGTGTCGGAGGCATCGTCCAGCACGATGTACTCGATCTTCTTGCCCGCGATTTCCTTGGGCATCAGCGTGAAGGTGTTCTTCTCCGGAATACCCAGCGATGCCGCCGGACCCGTGGCCGACACCGTCACCCCGACCTTGACCTGTGCCTGGGCTGCACCGGCAACCAGGCTCGCCGCAGCGATTGCCAGCAGGCTGGCGCGCTTGAAATCCATCTTGTCTCCTCGGTTCCTGAAACGGAAAGGCATCCGTCCGGCGTCCACCGGCGGATGCCCTGGTCCACTGAACTGGATGAGGCGCAGCCCAGCGGGTGCGCATTCCATCCGGTTCAGTGGGCCTTGATCGACCCCTCGGGTCAACACAGGCACATCGCCGGCACCTGCGCTACAGCCAGGAACGACGCAAGGCCGCTCCCCAGTTTCCCCGTCCGCACCACTCCCCCGGATCGGCGCGATCCGGCTATTCACCGACCGTGCGGTCGGGAATTCGGATCGAGTCTAGCACAGCGACTTGGCGCGAAAAGGGAGGATTAACCCGCATCGCGAGCGCCGCCCGGCTTCGCCGTCAGCGCAGGAACGCGTCCCAGGCGGTCTTCAGGATCAGCGCGCTCACCACCACGATAAACACCTTGCGCACGAAGGCGCTGCCGTGGCGCAGGGCCAGCTTGCTGCCCACCTGGCTGCCGGCGATGTTGGCCACTGCCATCACCAGGCCCAGTTGCCACCAGATATGGCCCTTGCTGGCCAGCAACAGCAGCGCCGCCAGGTTGGTGGCAAGGTTGACCACCTTGGTCGAGGCCGCCGCGTGCAGGAAGTCATAGCCGAACACCCGCACGAACGCGATCATCAGGAAGCTGCCGGTACCCGGGCCGAACACGCCGTCATAGAAGCCGATGGCGGCACCGGCCAGCAGCGCCGCGACGCGCTCGCGCGACCCCGACAGCGTCGGCGCGTGTTCCGTACCCAGGTCCTTCTTGGCCACGGTGTAGACCAGCAACACCACCAGCACGAATGGCAACGCCTTGCGCAGCGGTTCGGCCGGAATCTTGGTCAGCGCCCAGGCACCGGCCATCGAGAAGACAAGGGCCGCCACCACCGCGGGCGCGGTCGCTCCCCAGTAGATGCGCACGCTGCGGCCGTAGCGCAGCGCCGCGTTGGCGGTGCCCGCGATCGAGCCCATCTTGTTGGTGCCCAGCAGCGTGGCCGGCGCGACATTGGGATAGGCCGAGAACATCGCCGGGATCTGTACCAGGCCGCCGCCGCCGGCGACCGCGTCAATCAGGCCGGCGAGAAAGGCGGCAACCGCCAGGAATGCGAATTCCGTCATTGCAGGAAGCAGGGAAGCGAAAAGGGATAGGATCGGAGGAGATCGGTGCGGGCGGGCCGGCGCGCTGCCGGGCGGTATCAGTTCAGCCCAGCACCTTGGCCGCAGGCACCAGGCTGCGGTGCCACATGCCGTTGCCATGCGGGCTGAAGCCCGGCGGCGCGCCGCCTTGCCCTGCCGCCAGCCCCGGCGCCAGCAGCGCGTGACGGATACCGTGCGCGCGGCCCCAGTCGGCCAGCGTGGCACAACAGGCCTCAAGGCAGGCGCGGCGGGCCCCGCCGTCCAGCCCGGGCCGTACCCACCACTCCATGCCGCAAGCGGCCAGCCCGGCAAGCTCCAGGCTCGGGAGCAGCGCCACCGGCAGGCACGCCAGCAGATCGTGCGGAGCCTGCGCATCATCCACCAGCAGGCAGATGCCGCGACCGGACTGGGCCAGCAGCTCGTCCAGCATCAGCCGGCGCGCGCGCGCGGCGGGCACCGGCAGTGGCTGCACCGTAGCCAGCCAGGCTTCCAGCGTGGCTGCGTCGGCGCCCAGTCCGAGGCGTACCAAACCCTGCGGCGCGGGCGCGTCGGGATGATCCGGAACGGCTGGGGAGTCGGGGGAATCAGGTGCGGCAGGCATGGCGGGCAATGAGAGCGCCCGCATTGTCGCATGTGGAGGGTAGCCAGGTGATGCCGGTGCAGCCTGGATGCCCCATGATGGGGCGAAAGCGCCACAGCAGCGATTGGGAGGCCCAAATGAAAAAAGCGTTGCCGAGGATCACCCGGCAACGCCCTTTATTTATAACGCTGCTACCCGACACCGGGTGCGCGCCTGTCGTCTCCTCGCTTCCGCCTCCATTTAACCTGCGAAAACCGTATATGGAATGTAACGAAGCGGTGCATCGAGGACAAGCTAGAAAAAACCCTAGCCCCAGAATCGGGCATGTCGACCCGCGGTCACTCCTGCCGGGTTACTCCCGCTTGCCCGAGTGGCCCCCGAAGCGCGCCAGCAGCTCGCCCATGATGCCACGGCGGAAAGTCAGCACGCAGATCACGAAGATCACGCCGGTCACCATCGTCACCGACTCGCCCAGCGTGCCGAACCAGGAGATGCCGGTGACCGACGCCAGGAAGTTGCCGATGTCGCCCAGCTTGTTCTCCAGCGCGACCACCACGAAGGCACCGACAATCGGGCCCGACAATGTGCCCAGGCCGCCGACCAGTGTCATCAGGATGACCGAGCCGGACATCGACCAGTGCACGTCGGTCAGCGTCTCGAAGCCCAGCACCAGCGCCTTGATCGAGCCGGCCAGCCCCGACAGCGCCGCCGACAGCACGAAGGCGGTCAGCTTGAAGCGGTCGACGTCATAGCCCAGCGAGATCGCGCGCGGCTCGTTCTCCTTGATCGCCTTCAGAATCTGGCCGAACGGCGAATGCACCGTGCGCACGATCAGCGCAAAGGCGGCCACGATGATCGCCAGCGCGACGTAGTACAGCGTCAGGTCGTCCGACAGCGGCAGCACACCGAACAGCTTGCCGCGCGGGATGCCCTGCAGGCCGTCCTCGCCACCGGTGAACGGCGCCTGCAGGCAGATAAAGAACAGCATCTGCGCCAGCGCCAGCGTGATCATCGAGAAGTAGATGCCCTGCCGGCGGATGGCCAGCGAGCCCACCACGTAGCCGATCAGCGCGCCCGCACCGGTGCCCAGGATCAGGCCGATTTCCGGGGTCACGCCCCAGACCTTCATGGCATGGCCGGCCGCGTAGCCAGCGCCGCCGAAGAAGGCCGCATGGCCGAACGACAGCAGCCCGGTATAACCGATCAGCAGGTTGAAGGCGCACGCAAACAACGCGAAGCACAGCACCTTGAGCACGAACACCGGATACGCACCTGCCAGCGGCGCGGCCACCAGTGCCAGCAGCAGCAATCCGTACAACAGTTTCTTCTGCACGCCTTGTCCCTTTCCTGCGTTGCCCGCGTTGGCCGCCACCGTGGATGGCGTCGATGATGTGGAGGGTGCGCTCATCACTTCTCCTTCCCGAACAGCCCGGCCGGGCGCAGCAGCAGCACGATCACCATGATGAAGAACACCACGGTCGACGACGCTTCCGGATAAAACACCTTGGTCAGCCCCTCGACCACGCCCAGCCCCAGGCCGGTCAGGATCGAGCCCATGATCGAGCCCATGCCGCCGATCACCACCACCGCGAACACGATGATGATCAGGTTCTGGCCCATCAGCGGCGAGATCTGGATCACCGGCGCGGCCAGCACCCCGGCAAACGCGGCCAGCGCCACGCCGAAGCCGTAGGTCAGGGTCACCATCAGCGGCACGTTGACGCCGAAGGCCTCGACCATCTTGGGGTTCTCGGTGCCGGCGCGCAGGTAGGCGCCCAGCTTTGTCTTCTCGATCACGTACCAGGTGGCAAAGCACACCACCAGCGACGCCACCACGACCCACGCGCGGTAGTTGGGCAGGATCATGAAGCCCAGGTCGGTCGCGCCCTGCAGCGCATCCGGCGTCGAGTACGGCAGCCCGGAGACGCCGTAGATCGAGCGGAAGATGCCCTCGATCACCAGCGTGATGCCCAGCGTCAGCAGCAGGCCGTAGATATGGTCGAGCTTGTAGATCCAGCGCAGCATGGTCTTCTCGATCACCACGCCCAGTGCGGCGACGACCAGCGGCGACAGCAGCAGCATGATCCAGTAGTTCAGCCCGGCGTACTCCATGCCCATCCAGGCCAGCACGGCGCCCAGCATGAAGAGCGCGCCGTGCGCGAAATTGATGACGTTGAGCAGGCCGAAGATAACCGCCAGGCCCAGGCTCAGCATCGCATAGAAGGCGCCGTTGACCAGCCCCAGCAATAGCTGGGAAAGCATGGCCGGCAAGGGGATTCCGAAGATGTCCATCGCGGAGTGCCGTTGATACCGCCGTTGTATGGCGGGAATTGCTGCGGTTGGTGCCAGGTAATGCGAACGCTGCGGCGAACACCGTTGGCGAACACCGCAGCAAGGAACCGCGTCCGATGCCGGCGGCACGCAGGTGGCGCGCCGCCGGCAGATCTCACATCAGCTTACTTCTTCAGCATTGCGCACTTCGACTCGGCCACCGTGGTGAAGGCCTGGTCACCCGGAATGGTCGCGACCACCTTCAGGTAGTCCCACGGCTTCTTCGACTCTGCCGCGGTCTTCACCTGCATCAGGTACATGTCGTGGATGCCACGGCCGTCCTGGCGGATATAGCCCTTGGTATAGAAGTCGTTGATCTTCATCTTCTTCAACTCGGCCATGACCTTGTCCGGATCGTCGGTCTTGGCCGCTTCCACCGCCTTCAGGTAGGTGCTGGCCGCCGAGTAGTCCGCGGCCTGCAGGCTGCTCGGCATCTTCTTCATCTTGCCGAAGAAGCGGTTGGCGAACTTGCGGGTGTCGTCGTTCATGTCCCAGTACCAGCTGTCGGTCATCAGCAGGCCTTCGGTGTTCTTCAACCCGAGGCTGTGCACATCGTTGATGAACATCAGCAGGCCGGCGATCTTCATCGACTTGGTGATGCCGAATTCCTTGGCCGCCTTGATCGCATTGATGGTGTCGCCGCCGGCGTTGGCCAGGCCCAGGATCTGCGCCTTGGACGACTGCGCCTGCAGCAGGAACGACGAGAAGTCCGATGCCGACAGCGGATGGCGCACCTGGCCCGCCACCGTGCCACCGCTGGCCTTGACCACCGCCGCGGTATCGCTTTCCAGCGAATGGCCGAAGGCGTAGTCGGCGGTCAGGAAGAACCACGACTTGCCGCCCTGCTTGACCACCGCGCTGCCGGTGCCCTTGGCCAGCGCCACCGTGTCATAGGCGTAGTGCACCGTGTACGGCGAGCACTCTTCGTTGGTCAGGCGCGCGGTGCCGGCGCCGATGTTGATGTAGACGCGCTTCTTCTCCGAAGCCACCTTGTTCATCGCCAGCGCGGTGCCCGAGTTGGTACCGCCCAGCAGCAGGTCCAGGCCCTGCTGGTCCATCCATTCGCGCGCCTTCGAGGCGGCGATGTCGGCCTTGTTCTGGTGGTCGGCAGAGACAATCTCGATGGGCTTGCCCAGCACCTTGCCGCCGCGGTCCTCGACCGCCATCTTGATGGCTTCCAGGCCGCCGGGGCCGTCGATGTCGGCGTACAGGCCCGACATGTCGGTGATGTAGCCGATCTTCACGGTGTCACCGGACACCTGGGCAACGGCGCTGAAGGAAACCGCACCCATGGCAATGGCCGCCATCGCGGCCGCGAGCCGAGTCTTTTTCATGTCTATGTCTCCTGATTTGCGGCGGCGTGCGCGCCACCCGTTCCTGCCAAACATCAACCCATGATCCGTGCGGATCAGACCCCGAGCAGTTCGTGCAGCACCGGCATCTTGGCCTCCAGCTCATTGGCCGCGAAGCGCTCGACGATGCTGCCGTGCTCCATCACGTAGAAGCGGTCAGCCAGCGGCGCGGCAAAGCGGAAGTTCTGCTCCACCATCACCACCGTGTACCCCTTCTGCTTGAGCATCAGGATCATGCGCGCAAGCGCCTGCACGATCACCGGTGCCAACCCTTCCGAGATTTCATCGAGCAGCAGCAGGTTGGCGCCGGTGCGCAGGATGCGCCCGACCGCCAGCATCTGCTGCTCGCCGCCGGAAAGACGCGTGCCCTGGCTCTGGCGGCGCTCCTTCAGGTTCGGGAACATCTCGTAGATATCGGTTTCGCTCATGCCCTTGCTGGTGTCGGCGCCCTTCAGCACCGGCGGCAGCATCAGGTTCTCTTCGCATGAGAGGCTGGAGAAGATCGCCCGCTCTTCGGGGCAATAGCCAATGCCGTAGTGCGCGATCTTGTGCGTGGGCAGGCTGATGGTCTCGTGGCCATTGACCTTGATCGAGCCCTTGCGCGCGCCGGTCAGTCCCATGATCGCGCGCAGCGTGGTGGTGCGGCCAGCGCCGTTGCGGCCCAGCAGCGTGACCACTTCGCCGCGGTTCACGGTCAAATCCACGCCGTGCAGGATGTGCGATTCGCCGTACCAGGCGTGCAGGCCCTTGATCTCGAGCGCGGGTGTGTTGGATGTCGTCATATGTTCCCCGGCCCTCTCAGTGCGCGCCCTGCAGTTCCGCGTCGACGGTGCCCATGTAGGCCTCCATCACGCGCGGGTCCCTGGACACTTCGGCATACGGGCCTTCGGCCAGGATCGCGCCACGCTGCAGCACGGTGATCTTGTCAGCGATCGACGAGACCACGCTCATGTTGTGTTCCACCATCAGGATGGTGCGGCCCGCCGAGACCTTCCTGATCAGCTGCGTGACGCGGTCCACGTCTTCGTGGCCCATGCCCTGCGTGGGCTCGTCGAGCAGCATCAGCTCGGGCTCCATCGCCAGCGTGGTGGCGATCTCCAGCGCGCGCTTGCGGCCGTACGGCAGGTTCACCGTCAGCGTCTGCGCGAACTCGGTCAGGCCGACCTGCTCTAGCAGCTCCATGGCGCGGTCATTAAGCACGTCCAGCGAGCGCTCGCTGCGCCAGAACTGGTACGCCGTGCCGAGCTGGCGCTGCAGCCCGATGCGCACGTTCTCCATCACCGTCAGGTGCGGGAATACCGCCGAGATCTGGAACGAACGGATCACGCCGCGCCGCGCGATCTGCGCGGGCTTTTCACGGGTGATGTCGATGCCGTTGAAAAGGATGGTGCCGGTGGTCGGCTCCAGAAACTTGGTGAGCAGGTTGAAGCAAGTCGTCTTGCCCGCGCCGTTGGGCCCGATCAACGCATGGATCGACCCGCGGCGCACCTGCAGGTTGACGTCGCTCACCGCCGTGAACCCCTTGAACTCCTTGGTGAGGTTCCGCGTTTCCAGGATGGTTTCCTGCTGGTTCATGTCTCCTGCCCGCCCTCTTGCTGAACTGCCGGGGTGATGCCCGGCACTGACAATGGTCCGAACCGGCCTTGTAGGCCCTTGCTGCCGCTTGTTCCGCCAGGCTGGCCGTGCTTGCGGCCCTGCCTGCGGCTTTCTGTATTGGTGCGGGGCGGCTCCCGCGCAAGGTTGCGGCGATGGCTTCGATGTGCTGCCGACGCACCCTGTGAGGCGTCTATTGTGTGCGCCTGTTGCATCGCAAAACATCGGGGTTTGCACTATGAAACATGAACCAAGTGTCAGTTTTTTTGCAGGCGCACATGAGCAGGCTGCGCCACTCGGTCACGGCCCCGCCTGCGACCCGTGGCGCGCTCATGTCAGGCGCCTGCAGCGGCTGCCGCCGGCGCCGGTTGCACCAATACTTCCGCCGCCGCCAGGCCCTGCCGGCGGTCTTCGCGGATCAGGTCGCTGGCGCGCTCGGCGATCATGATGGTCGGCGAATTGGTGTTGCCCGATGTGATCAGCGGCATCACCGAGGCATCGACCACGCGCAGGCCATCGATGCCCAGCACGCGCAGGCGATGGTCGACCACGGCCATCCGGTCGTCGGCGCGGCCCATCTTGCAGGTGCCCACCGGATGGAAGATGGTGGTGCCGATATTGCCGGCCGCTTCGGCCAGCTGTTCGTCGGTCTGGAATGCCGGGCCCGGCAGCCATTCCTCGGGCTGGAACGGTGCCAGCGCCGGCGACGCCACGATGCGGCGCGTGAGCCGGATGGAGTCGGCCGCGACTTTCCGATCCTCGTCGGTCGCCAGGTAATTGGGCGCGATCACCGGCGCCTGGCGGAAATCCGCGCTGCCGACATGCACGCTGCCGCGCGAGGTCGGCCGCAGGTTGCAGGCACTCGCGGTAAAGGCATTGAACGCATGCAGCGGGTCGCCGAACTTGTCCAGCGACAAGGGCTGCACGTGGTACTCCACGTTCGGCCGCGCCTGCGCCGGGTCCGAGCGCGCAAAGGCGCCCAGCTGCGACGGCGCCATGCTCATCGGCCCGCTCTGGTTGAAGGCGTACTGCACGCCGATGCAGAACTTGCCCCACAGGCTCGCGGCGCGCGTGTTGAGCGTGCGCACGCCGCTGACCTTCACCACCGAGCGCAGTTGCAGGTGGTCCTGCAGGTTCTCGCCCACGCCGGGCAGCGCATGGCGCACCGGGATACCCAGCGCCTGCAGGCGCTCGGCCTGGCCGATGCCCGACAGCTCCAGCAGCTGCGGCGTATTGACCGCGCCCGCGGCGAGGATCACTTCCTGCGTGGCCGCCACCGTGTGCGGCCGGCCGCCGCCGATATAGTTCACGCCGGTGCAGCGGCGCCCGTCGAAAGTCAGCCCGCTCACCTGCGCCCCGGTGACAATGGTCAGGTTGGGACGCTCCGACGCACGCCGCAGGAACGCCTTGGCCGTGTTCCAGCGGATGCCGCGGCGCTGGTTCACTTCAAAATAGCCGACGCCGAAGTTGTCGCCGCGGTTGAAGTCCTCCGTGCGCGGAATCCCCGCCTCTTCGGCGGCATCGGCAAAGCGCTCCAGGATGTCCCAGCGCAGGCGCTGGCCTTCCACGCGCCATTCGCCGCCGGCGCCATGGAATTCGCTCGGGCCGCGGTGGTGGTCCTCGCTGCGCTTGAACAACGGCAGCACATTGTCCCAGCGCCAGCCCGCATCACCGGTGAGCCGCGCCCACTCGTCATAATCCTCGCGCTGGCCGCGCATATAGATCATGCCGTTGATCGACGAGCAACCGCCCAGCACGCGCCCGCGCGGATAGCCGAGCGAGCGGCCGTTCAGGCCGGCCTCGGCCTCGGTGCGATAGAGCCAGTCGGTGCGCGGGTTGCCGATGCAGTACAGGTAGCCCACCGGGATATGGATCCAGTGGTAGTCGTCCTTGCCGCCGGCCTCCAGCAGCAGCACGCTGACGTCCGCATCCTGCGTCAGGCGGTTGGCCAGGACACAGCCTGCCGAACCGGCCCCCACGATGATGTAGTCGAATGTCTCCATCGCTGTTCTTGTCATCATAGTTGCCGCTTATTTCGCCACCGGCATAGTGAACTCGGCGCCCTTGGCGATCGAATCCGGCCAACGCTGCATCACGCTCTTGTAGCGCGTGTAGAAGCGCACACCCTCTTCGCCATAGGCGTGATGGTCGCCGAACAGCGATCGCTTCCAGCCACCGAAAGAATGCCACGCCATCGGCACCGGGATCGGCACGTTGATGCCGACCATGCCGACCTGGATCTGCCGCGCGAATGCACGCGCGATGCCGCCGTCGCTGGTGTAGCACGACACGCCGTTGCCGTATTCATGCGCATTGATCAGCGCCACCGCTTCGGCAAAGTCATGCACGCGCACTACCGACAGCACCGGGCCGAAGATCTCTTCCTTGTAGATCGTCATATCCGGCTTGACGTGGTCGAACAGCGTGCCGCCGACATAGAAGCCGTTCTCATGGCCGGGTACGGTATGACCGCGGCCATCCGTGACCAGCGTCGCGCCCTCTTCCACGCCCTTGGCGATATAGCCCTCCACCTTCGCCTTGTGCGCAGCGGTCACCAGCGGACCCATTTCGGCGTCGGACTCCATGCCGTTGCGGATCTTCAGCGAGCTCGCACGTTCGGCGAGGCGCGGCACGAGCTTGTCAGCGACATCGCCCACGGCCACGGCGACCGAGATCGCCATGCAGCGTTCGCCGGCAGAACCATACGCGGCACCGATCAGCGCATCGACCGCCTGGTCGAGATCGGCATCGGGCATCACCACCAGGTGGTTCTTGGCGCCGCCCAATGCCTGCACGCGCTTGCCGTGTTTGGTGCCTTCCGTATAGATGTACTCGGCAATCGGCGTCGAACCGACGAACGACAGCGCCTGCACATCCGGATGCGCCAGCAGTGCATCGACCGCTTCCTTGTCGCCCTGCACGACATTGAACACGCCATCGGGCAAACCAGCCTGGCGCAGCAGGTCGGCAATCAGCAGGCTCGGCGACGGATCACGTTCCGACGGCTTCAGCACGAAGGTATTGCCGCACGCCAGCGCCACCGGGAACATCCACATCGGCACCATCACCGGGAAGTTGAACGGCGTGATGCCGGCCACCACGCCCAGCGGCTGGCGCAGGTTCCAGTTATCGATGCCGCCGCCGATGTTGTCGGTGAAGTCGGTCTTGAGCAGGTTGGGGATGCCGCAAGCGAATTCCACCACCTCGATGCCGCGCGTGACTTCGCCCCTGGCGTCCGAGAACACCTTGCCGTGCTCGCGCGTGATCAGCGCGGCCAGGTCGTCGTGGTGCTGGTCGAGCAGTTCCTTGAACTTGAACAGGATGCGCGCGCGGCGCAGCGGCGGGGTGTCGGCCCAGGCGGGGAATGCGGCATGGGCGGCGGCGACGGCGTCGGCCACGTCCTGCGCGGTGGCCAGTGCCACGCGCGCGGCGACTTCGCCGGTGGCGGGGTTATAGATATCGGCCAGACGCTGCGATGCGCCGCGTGTCTGCCGGCCTGCGATGCTATGGCCGATGATGGTCTGCACCGCGCTGGCTTCTGCAAGGATGTCTTCCACTTCCGCTCCTGAATGCTGGGTCGCTGACGGCATGCGGCTCGCCCGATCTTTGCGTCTGGTGAAGACGCTGGCGCAAACATCCTCCAGTCTCGCACTGGCATCGATGCCGCGCCGCACAAGGCGTGCCGGGCCGTATTGAGCGCAAGCTTGGTGCAGTTGCGCGGCCCCGTCCAATGATTTATCGTCAATCGCAATATAAGCCGCGCAAAATATTGCGCCGCACCACGCCTCGCCCCTGCGCCACCTTTCGCCCCGACACTGCCTTGGACCTCCACCACCTGCGCGCCTTCGTTGCCGTCGCGCGCGAGGGCAACCTGACCCGCGCCGCGCAGCGGCTGCACCTGACCCAGCCCGCAGTCAGCCTGCAGTTGAAGGCGCTGCAATCGGCGTGGCGCATCCGGCTGTTCGAGCGCACTGCCGCGGGCCTGACGCTGACCGCCGACGGCGCCGCACTGCTGCCGCTGGCCGAACGCATCCTCGACGGCGTGGGCGACCTGCAGCACACCGTCAGCGCGATGCATCACACCGTGCGCGGCCGGCTGGCGATCGGCACCATCCTCGATCCGGAATTCACGCGGCTGGGCCCGATGCTGCGCACGCTGGTGGAACGCCACCCGCAGATCGGCACAGAACTGCGCCACGGCATGTCGGGCTGGGTGCTGCAACAGGTACGCAGCGGCGCGCTCGACGTGGGCTTCTACCTGGGCCAGCCGCCTGACGCCGGCTTCCATGCGCTGACGCTGACGCCGTTCTCCTACTATGTGGTGGCACCCAAGGGCTGGAAAGAGCGCACCGCGCTGCGCTCATGGGCGCAGCTGGCAACGCTGCCGTGGATCTGGACGCCGCCCGAATCGGCACACAACCGGCTCTTGTCCGCGCGCTTTGCGCAGGCCGGCGTCGACCCGGCCGGCGTGCCCAAGGTGGCGCATGTCGACCAGGAGGCTTCGATGCTGGACCTGGTGCGCTCCGGCGTGGGGCTGTCGCTGGTGCGCGACGCGATCGCGCTGCGCGAATCGCATGCGCACGGGCTGGTGATCGTTGAAGGGGTCTCGGTGCAGACCGAGCTGACGCTGGTATGCCTGGCCACGCGCCGCGACGACCCGGTCGTCGCGGCAGTGTTCGGCGTGGCCGAGTCGGTGTTCCGGACTTAGTGTCCCTGCTGCTGCAGGTGACGCTGCAGCCAGCCGGTCAGCGCCGCGAACACTTCGCCGCGCAGCGGCTGCGCTTCATTGAAGATCTCGTGGTAGCCGTGCTCGAACCAGACCTGTTCGCGCAACTCCGGCGGCGCGTGGTCGAAGAAGCTGCGGCTGCCGGCCGGGTCCACCACGCGGTCGGCGCCGCCGACCAGCATCAGCATGGGGGCCTCCAGCAGCGCGGCATCGGCCTGGGCCTGCGCCATGCCGCGGATAAAGCTCTCCAGTACGCTGGCGGTGATGGTGGTCTGCACCAGCGGGTCTGAGCGGTAGGCGGCCACCACGGCGGGATCGTGCGACAAGAGCCGCGCATCGATCGGATTGGGCACGCGCAGCCGCGGCGCCAGCGCCAGCAGCACGCGGTGCAGCGCCAGCATCGGGCCCGACAGGCGCAGCGCCAGCGCAGGCGAGGACAGCACCAGCGCGCGCACCGGGCGCACGCGCGCGGTGGCAAGGCGCGCCGCGATCATCCCGCCCATGCTGTGGCCGAGCAGGATCGGCAACTCGTTCCAGCCCGGCACCGCGGCATCGTAGATCTCGGCGAGGTCGTCGAGGTAGGCATCCTGATGGTCCGCCACCATGCGCGCGCCGCCGCTGGCGCCATGGCCGCGCAGGTCGTGCGCGCGCACGCGCAGGCCCAGCCCGCACAGCACATCGGCCACATGCTGGTAGCGTCCGGCATGCTCGGCAAGCCCATGCACCAGCAGCACCGAGCCGAGCGGCTCGGCAAAGCGCGCCGGATCGGGCTGCCAGGTGCGCAGCAGCAGCTCGGTGCCGTCGCGCATGCGCTGGCGGCTCTGTACCGGCGCGTGCGTGCCGGCTGGGGTATCGGCAGGCATGCCGGCAACACCGGCAATAGCAGGATCGTCCGTCATCGGTTGTTCCATTCGCGCAAGTCTCCTCCCGGCACGGAGCGCCAGCAAAAGGCTGGCGCCGGCTGTCGTTATTCTTTGTGGTGCTGCCTGCTGCCTGCCTTGCACTCTGTCCCGCTCAACCGTGGCAGGCAAGCCTGCCCTGCGCTTCCGGCTGCGCCATATCGGCGAGGATCGGGCAATCCGGCCGATCGTCGCCGCTGCAGTGCTGCGCCAGCTCGCGCAGCGTGTCGCGCATGGCGGCCAGTTCAGCGATGCGCAGCTCAAGGTCGGCCACATGCCGCAGCGTCAGCGCCTTGACGTCGGCACTGGCGCGGCCGCGGTCATGCCAAAGCGACAGCAGGTTGCGGATTTCGTCGAGCGAGAATCCCAGATTACGGGCGCGCCGCACGAAGCGCAAGTTGTGCACCGCGCGTTCGTCATAGCGACGGTAGCCGCCCTCGGTGCGCGGCGGTGCCGCCACCAGACCGATCGATTCATAGTGCCGGATCATCTTGGCCGACACGCCCGACGCCTGCGCCGCTTCGCCGATATTCATCGCTCGCCTCCCTGTGCCGTGGCAGCCCCGGCCTGCGGACGCCAGCGGCGCAGCAGCAGCGCATTGCTGACCACGCTGACACTGGAGAAAGCCATCGCCGCACCCGCCACCACCGGATTCAGCAACCCGGCCGCTGCCAGCGGAATGCCTACCACGTTGTAGAAAAAAGCCCAGAACAGGTTCTGCCGGATCTTGCGCACGGTGCGGTGCGAGACCGCCAGCGCATCGGCCACCAGCGCCGGGTCGCCGCGCATCAGCGTGATGCCGGCGGCGTGCATGGCCACGTCGGTGCCGGTCGACATGGCAATGCCCACATCCGCCGCCGCCAGCGCCGGCGCATCGTTGATGCCGTCGCCCACCATCGCCACCACCGCGCCATCGCGCCCCAGCGCCTGCACCCGGGCAGCCTTGTCCTCGGGCAGCACCTCGGCCTGCACGTCGTCCAGCCCCAGCGCCTGCGCCACGCGCGCCGCCGCGCCGGCATTGTCGCCGGTCAGCATCACGGTGCGCACACCGGCCGCGCGCAGCCTGGCGATCGCCGCCGGCGCGCCCGGCTTGATGGCATCGCCGAACGCGACCAGCCCGGCCACGCGCGGCAGCGTGGTTTCGACCAGCCACGACACGGTACGGCCGTCCGCGCGCAACTGCTCCGCCAGCGTTGCCAGCGTGCCTGCCGCTGCGCCCAGCGCCTCACGCAGGCGCTCGCTGCCCAGTTGCAGCGCCTGGCCGTCCACCACGCCGGCAATGCCGCGGCCTGGCAGGGCCTGCACTTCCGTGGCCTGCGGCGCGGCAATGCCGCGCGCCTGCGCTGCGGCCAGCACGGCGCGGGCCAGCGGATGCTCGCTGCCGGCCTGCAGCGCGGCCAGCCGCGCCAGCAGCGCGCTGCCGTCGGCATCGGCGGGATCGGCCGCATGCAGCGCCACCACTTCCGGCTTGCCGACCGTGAGCGTGCCGGTCTTGTCGAATGCCACCACGCTGACGCGGTGCGCCACCTCCAGTGCCTCGGCATCCTTGATCAGGATGCCGGCGCGCGCGCCGGCGCCGGTGCCGGCCATGATTGCCGTGGGCGTGGCCAGGCCCAGCGCGCACGGGCAGGCGATCACCAGCACCGCCACCGCGTTGAGCAATGCGGTTTCCCAGTCGCCGGCAAAGAGGCCCCAGCCCAGCACCGTCAGCAGCGCGATGCCCAGCACCACCGGCACGAACACCGCGCTGACCTGGTCGACCATGCGCTGGATCGGCGCCTTGGCCGCCTGTGCGTGCTCGACCATGCGGATGATGCGTGCCAGCACGGTCTCGGCGCCCACCGCCTCGGTGCGCGCAACCAGCAGCCCTTCGAAATTGATGGCGCCGCCGGTGATGCGGTCGCCGGGCTTCTTCGGCACCGGGACGCTTTCACCGGTCAGCATCGATTCGTCCGCGTGGCTGTTGCCTTCGATCACCTCGGCGTCCACCGGGATGCGCTCGCCGGGGCGCACCACCACCTCGTCGCCCACGCGCACCGCCGCCAGCGGCACGCTCTGCTCCACGCCGCCGCGGCGCACGCGGGCAGTATCGGGACGCAGCGCCGCGAGCGCGCGGATGGCATCGGCGGTCTGGCGCTTGGCGCGGGTCTCCAGCCACTTGCCCAGGCGCACCAGCGTGATCACCACCGCCGCGCTTTCGAAGTACAGGTGCGGCATGGCGTCGGCCGGCGTGCGCCACATCAGCCACAGCGACAGCCCATAGGCCGCCGTCGTGCCCAGCGCCACCAGCAAATCCATATTGCCGGCGCCGGCGCGCACCGCCTTCCAGCCAGCCTTGTAGAAGCGCCAGCCGAACACGAACTGCACCGGCGTGGCCAGCAGCCACTGCACCCATGCCGGCAGCATCCAGTGCACGCCGAGCCATTCCAGCACCATGGGTGCCACCAGCGGCAGCGACAGCGCCGCCGAGATCGCCACCGGCCAGGGGCCATCCCAGAAGGCAGTGCCCTGCGCGGCCTGCGGCGCCTGCGATGCGGCATCGGCCACCGGCGTCGCACCATAGCCCGCGCGCGCGACCGCGGCCACCAGCGCCGCAGTATCCGCCGCGCCGCGCAGCAGCGTGACGCTGGCGCGCTCGGTCGCCAGGTTGACCTGCGCCTCCATCACGCCCGGCACGGCGCGCAGCGCCTTTTCGACCCGGGACACGCATGAGGCGCAGGTCATGTCGGCAATATTCAGTTCGATGGTGTCCTGCGGCACCGTGTAGCCGGCATCGGCCACGGCACGGGCGGCGGCCGGCAGCACCGCGCCCGAGTCGGCGCGCAGCGTTGCGGCTTCAGTTGCCAGGTTGACGGCCACGTCGCGCACGCCCGGCACCCGGGCCAGCGCGTTCTCCACGCGGCGCACGCATGAGGCGCAGGTCATGCCGTCGACCGGCAGGCGCCATTCGGGCATTTCGTCGGCCGGCCGGACAGGTTGTGATGCGAGCACAGCGCTGGAATTTGGCATGGGTCCTGAGTCATCCACAGTGTCGATGTCAGCATCATGGACCTTACCATCATTGGAAGGTCAAGGCCGGATGCACAGGGTGTTACCGTCACATCGGCGCCAACAAATTCCTCTTGCGCTTCCCACCATGGGAAGGTTCAAACTGCATCTGTCGCGGCACCCGCCGCCCGTCCCATCCCGTTCAGGAGAGTCCCACCATGATCCAGTTCCAGGTCGAAGGCATGTCGTGCAACCACTGCGTGGGCGCCATCACGCGTGCCGTACAGGCGGTTGACCCGGCCGCGCGTGTCAGCGCGGATGTGCCCGCCCAGGCCGTACGCGTCGAGAGCAGCGCCGACCCAGAGGCCCTGCGCGATGCCATCGAAGAGGCCGGCTATCCGGTCAAGTCGGTGGCGTAAGCTGGCCACCGCAGCCGGCGCCAACAAGAAAGGGCACCCCCGGGTGCCCTTTCTGCCGTCAGTGTGCCGCGCTCAGAAGCGGTAGCCCACGTTCAGGAAGGTCACCACCGGATCGATCTTGATCTTGGTGTGTGACTGGATCGTTACCGGGCCCGCCTGCGTGGTGAAGGACGCGCGGGTCGACAGCGGCACGTACGAGACCGACAGGCCGACGAACCAGTTGTCGTTGATGGCGTAGTTGGCGCCGATGTTGAAGACCGGGTTCCACGACGGCTTGGCGCTGGCGGTCATGCGCGCACCCGGCAAGAACTCGCGGTTCACGAAGTTCTGGTTGGTGATGGTCTCGTCGGTGAACCAGGTGTAGTTCACGCCGATGCCGACATAGGGACGGAACCTGGTCTTGGCGTCGAAGAAGTGGTACTTGACCAGCAGCGCCGGGCTCCACTGCTTGACCGAACCGAGCTTGCCATACTGGGCATAGTTGCCGGTGCCCTTGACGTCATGCTTGGGCGGAATGCCCGCGACGATTTCACCGGAGATGTTGTCGGTGAAGAAGTGCGTGAAGGCCAGGCCCAGCGTGTCGGCAGATTCGATCTCCGCGCCGGTGTTCGGCCGGGTCATGCCGACCGGGCGGCCGTTGATGCTGTCGACAGTCAGCGGATCGGCGGAGCTGTTCGGCATCACGCGGAACCAGCCCAGACTGACGATATTGCTGCCGGCGGACTGCGCGTGTGCGGCTCCGGCCAGCGCCATGACAGCGCCTGCCGCCAGCATCTTCTTATAGGTCGATTTCATAATCCTCTTACTCCTCTTTCGGTTACTGCCGTGTGCATTATCCGGCCAGCCGGAGCACGACTGTTTCACCGATGACACTGATTCGTAGAGGACGCCCCCTAAAGGGAGGGTTAACCACTAAGAAACCAGCATGGGAGCGGCTCTCAGGGCCGTTCACCGAGGCATCCGCACAACGGTTTATGCCGCGCGCAGGAAAAAACCCTCAGGCAAGAGCGGTTTTATAGGGCGGGCACGCAACAGTGGCCGCGCGCCTGCCCCATCTCGGTGCGGTTAGGGTGTCACGATGCTGAAGTTCGGCTCGGACTTGTCCATCAGCGCCGTCCACGTCGCCAGCGCCTGCGGGTCGCCGTCCACACGGGCGCGGCCCGCCTGGGTCTCGGCCTGCAGTGTGGTCTGGCCGGCCAGCACGCCCATCAGCACGGCGCGCGGCATGGTAAGCGTGGCCTGCGGGGACGCGTGCTGCGCGTCGGGCTTGTAGCGGAACACGCCGTTCTCCACCGTCAGCGCAAAGCGCTTGCCGGTGTCCGGCTGTACCCAGTTCAGCGCCAGCGTCTTGCCCGCGGCGCGGTCGCCATTCAGGCTGATCGCCAGGTAGTCCAGGAACATGGTGTCGGTCATGGCGCGCAGCACGTCCGGGCTGCCGGCGCGGCGGCCGGCCTGGGGCGGGCCGCTGCGCAGTTCGGCGGCACCGGTCAGGTAGGCATTGCGCCAGGTCGAGGATTCGGCCTGGTAGCCGAGCTGCTCCAACGCGTCGGCTTCCAGCCGGCGGGCAGCCTGGTTGGACGGATCGGCAAAGACCACGTGCTTGACCACCTCGGCCACCCAGCGGTATTCGCCACGCGCATACGCCGCACGCGCCTGCTCCAGCACGCGCGCCGCGCCGCCCATGAATTCGACATAGCGCTTGCCCGCCTCTTCCGGCGGCAGCGGGTTCAGGTTGGCAGGGTTGGCGTCATACCAGCCGAGGTAGCGCTGGTATACCGCCTTGGCGTTGTGGCTGACGGTGCCGTAGTAGTCGCGCAGATGCCATTCGGCGGCCAGCGACGGCGGCAGCTTCACGCGCTCGGCGATCTCGGCCGGCACATAGCCCATGTTGGCCAGCCGCAGCGACTGGTCATGGATGTACTTGTAGCCGTCGCGCTGCTTGCCCAGGTAAGTGACGATGTCCTGGCGGCCCCAGGTAGGCCAGTGGTGCTGGGCGAACAGGACCTCGGTGCGGCCGCCGAAGCGGTCGATGGTCTCGTCCAGCGCGCGCCACCACTGGTTGGCGTCGCGCACCTGGGCGCCGCGGATGGTGTACAGGTTGTGCAGGTTGTGGGTGGCGTCCTCGGCGGCGCACAGTGCCTTCCACTGCGGGAAGTACATCAGCATCTCGGCCGGGGCCTCGGTGCCCGGCGCCATCAGGAATTCGATCTGCACACCATCGATGGTGCGCGTCTCGCCGGTCTTGTGGATCAGGTCCGTTGGCGGGATCAGCGTCAGCGTGCCGTGCGCCACCCCCTTGCCCAGCCCCGCATCCACCTGCCCGGTTGCCGAGCGCGGCAGGTTGAAGCCATACATGTACTGCGCGCGCCGGCTCATGGCGTTGCCGGCGAAGACGTTCTCGCTGACGGCCTCTTCCATGAAACCTTCCGGGGCCAGCACCTTGACCCGCCCGGCCTTGACGTCGTCTTCGCTGACGACGCCCTTGACCCCACCGAAGTGGTCGCCATGGCTGTGCGTATAGATCACCGCGACCACGGGCTTCCTGGGCCGGTGCTTGAAGTACAGGTCGAGGCCGGCGCGCGAGGTCTCCATCGCTGTCAGCGGGTCGATCACGATCAGGCCGGTATCGCCCTCGATGATCGTCATGTTGGCGATATCGAAGCCACGGATCTGGTAGATCCGATCCGTCACCTGGAACAGCCCGTTGTGCATGTTCAGCTGCGCCTGGCGCCACAGGCTGGGGTTCACGGTGGCCGGCGCCCGGTCTTGCTTGAGGAAGCCATAGGGGGCCAGCGCCCAAACCACATTGCCCTTGGCATCGCGGATCTCGGTGTTATCCAGCGTGCCGATAAAGCCACGGCGCGCGGCCTCGAAGTCACGCCGGTCCTGGAACGGCAGCTGTTGCAGCACGGCCGCATTGGCACGGGCGGTGGCATCGGTGGCGGGATTGCCCGCGGTGGCCGGGGCAGGTGCGGCGCCGGCGGTGCCGGCAAGGCTGATGGCGGCTGCAGCCAGCGCGGCGGCGGCTGCGGCAATGGCAGTCGGGTACGACATCCTGGTCTCCTGGAAATCCTGGGCCGGATGTCCGTATCCGGCCTGCAACACTTCCGTAATTGTGCTGAACATTCAGTACAATACTGGAGTTTGCTGGCAGACCCGGCCGCTGTCAAATAGGCATCCGGCCCGAATACTCATAAATTGCTGCCGGCACCACCTGTCTTCCGCCCCCGCCCATGCCACCGACCCGCCCGGCCGCACAAAAGCCTCCAGCCTCCGTCACCAAGAACCGCCGCGGCCTGGAAACCCGGGAACGCGTCCTTGCCGTGACGCGCGGACTGATCAGCGCACACGGCTACGCCGAGGTGACCCTCGACCAGATTTCCGCCGAGGCCGGCGTGGCCAAGAGCAGCCTGTTGTGGCATTTCGGCAGCAAGGAAATGCTGCTGGCGGAGGCCGCAACCAGCCTGTTCCGGGATATCGGCGAGGAGCTCGGCACGGAGCCGCACCGGGGCAAGACCGCGGCGCGGCGGCTGGAAAACGCCTTCGACCGGGTGGCCGACTATTTCACGGCCAATCCGGAAGCCAAGGGTGTCGTGCTGGCCTTGCTGTTCTCAGGCAGCGTGCCGCCCAGCGTGCGCGAGGAGATCCGCCGCAGCTGGGACGCGCATGTGCAGGACCTGGTCGATGCGCTGTCCGCCCCCGGGCGCCCACTGCCCGCGCCGATGGCGCGCCTGGTGGTGGCGACCATCCACGGCTGCTACTGCCACTGGTATGCCAGCGACCGCAGCGAACCGATCGCCGGCTTCCTGGCACCGGCGCGCGAGCTTTTCAGCGACTGGCTGCGTGCCCGCGATGGCGCGGGGTAGTCACCCGCGGCTGGCCAGCACGCAGGCCGCCAGGTCCCACAGCGCGTAGCCCACGCTCTTGAACACCAGCGGGCTGCCGGCCCGCGCACGGATGGCATCGGCCTGCAGGATCGCGGTCTCGAACGGCTGCACGTCGGCCCAGTCGATGCCGGCCTGCAGCAGGTCGCCGGCTTCGTCCTCGATCCCGAACAGGGTATCGGCCAGCAGCCGCCCGCTATCCGCGGCCGCATGGCACAGCGCCGGCGGCAGTTCGCACATGTCGGGCCGGAACGCACCGACCGCGGCAATGAAGTGATCGTCGCGCCAGAGGCCGCTGTCCAGGTCCGGCAGCACCGGGCTGCGGCTGGACGTGACCGTGACCACCATCGATACACGAGGCAATACTGCAGCGACCGACTCGGCTACCTGCGCTTCCACGCCCAGCGTGCGCGCGTGCGCGGCCAGTGCCTCGGCCTTGTCGCGCGTGCGCGAATGCAGCCACACCTTGCGCACGCCCAGCCCGACCACGAAGGCCTCCAGGTGCGTCAGCGCCTGCACGCCGGCGCCGACGATCAGCAACTCGCAATCCTTGCGCGCGGCAAAGCACTGCGCCGCCAGCAGCGACACGGCCGCAGTGCGCCGTCCCGTCACCGTGGGGCCGTCGAGCATGGCGATGCGCGCGCCGGTGTGCGCGTCGGCCACCACCACCTCGCCGAGGATATTGGGCAGCCCGCGCCGCGGGTTGCCGGGATGGACGGTGATGTTCTTGGTCATCACCAGGCTGCGGTTGCGCGCGGGCATCACCAGCAGCGTGCCTTCGCCCCCTTGCGCATCGCCCACCGGCAGCGCAATGCGCGGCGGCGCCATGGCGGTGCCGTCGCGCAGCTCGGCCAGCATGTCGGCGATGGCTTGCGCCAGTTCGGGATACGGCAGGCGCGCCGCGGTGCTGGCGGCATCGAGGGGGACGAGGGACATGCGCTGGCTCCGGCAAGACGTTGCGAAGCGCCATTATTGCGCACAGAGCGCCAGCGGCCTCAGCGTTTGGCCGCTGGCACCGGCGCGCGCACTGACGCGCCACGCACCTCGATGCCGATGCGGTCCACCACCTTGCCAGACGCATCGAGCAGCTCCACCTGGTGCCACCCCGGCCACGGCAGCCATGCCACCTCGCCGCCGCGCCCCAGCGGCTTGCCGTCCATGCGCCAGCTGACCGTGCGCGCGGTCTGGCCGGCCACGCCCTCGGCATGGAACCAGACCCGCTGCGCCGCGGGCGGCATGTCGGGGTCCAGCGCAAACACGGTGCCGTCGGCGGGATTGGCGATCACGGGTGCGGTCGGGCGCGCGGCGGGTGCGCTCACGCTGACGCGCCGGATCGCCGTGCCGGCCAGAAAGACTTCATCGCGCGCCGGCTCCAGCCCGTCGTCGAAGCTCAGCGCCACGCGCTGCACGCCGTCGGGCATGGCGGGCGCGTGGCTGGCGCGCGTGCGGTGCAGCGCTTCCATGATGTCGTGCCAGACCGGCGCTGCGCCCGATACGCCCGAGACCTCGTGCATGCTGGCGCCGCTGGCATTGCCGACCCACACGCCCACGGTGTAGTGCTGCGACCAGCCGATGCACCAGTTGTCGCGCATGTCCTTGCTGGTGCCGGTCTTCACCGCGGTCCAGAAGCGCGTGGTGAGCGGGCTGTCCAGGCCGAAGGTGCGCGCGCGCGCATGGCGGTCCGACAGGATGTCGGCAATCACGTAGCTGGCGCCTGGTTGCATCACCACTGTCATCGATGCGGCTGGCGGCGCCCCTTCCCGCAGCCGTGGCGGCGCGTAGCGCCCGCCATTGGCCAGTGCCCGGTACGCATTGGTCAGCGCCAGCAGCGACACGTCGGCGCTGCCCAGCGCCAGGCTGAACCCGTAGTAGTCGCCGGCCTCGGTCAACGGCAGCCCCAACGCCACCAGCCGCTTGTGGAAGCGGTGCGGGGTCACCATCACCAGCGTGCGCACTGCGGGCACGTTCAGCGACGCGGCCAGCGCCGCGCGCAGGCTGACCCAGCCGGCATAGCGGTGGTCGTAGTTCTGCGGCACGTAGAGCCCGCCGCCGACCGGCAGGTTCACCGGCCGGTCGTCCAGCAGCGAAGCCGCGGTCAGCCGCTTCTCTTCCAGCGCCTGCTCGTACAGGAAGGGCTTGAGCGTCGAGCCCGCCTGCCGCAGCGCCGCCGCGTGGTCCACCTGCGCGGCGCCTGACAGCGTGCCCGACGAGCCCACATAGGCTAGCACGTCGCCGCTGGCATTGTCGATCACCACCACCGCGCCGTCCTCGACATTGCGCCCGGCCAGTTCGCGCAGGTGCCGGTCCAGGCTGGTGGCAGCCTCGCGCTGCAGGCGGGCATCGAGCGTGGACGCGATGCGCGCAGAAGGCATGGGTACGCCCGCGGCCAGTTGCGAGCGCGCTTCGCCGACCAGGCGCCGTGCCAGGTGCGGTGCCAGCTGCGGCGACGACGCCGATGGCGTGGCGGCCGCGGCGCGCTGTGCGACCGGCCCGGTGCGCAGCAGCGCCAGTTGCGCAAAGCCTTCCAGGCCTTCACACTCGCGCGGCAGGCGCATCTCGCGCAGGATGCCGCAGGCGCGGCTTGCCACCTGGGCGGCCTTGGCATTGGGCGCGCGCACCAGCGCCACCGCCAGGGCCGATTCCCTCGCGTTGAGCCCTTCGGGGTACTTGCCGAACAGCACCTGCGACATCGCAGACAGGCCCACCAGCTCGCCGCGGAACGGCACCAGGTTCAGGTAGCCCTCCAGGATCTGGTCCTTGCTCCAGCTGCGCTCCAGCGCCGCCGCACCGGCGGCCTGCCCCAGCTTCTGCGTCAAGCTGCGGCCCTGCCCCGGCGCGCCCGGCCGGCGCAGGTCCTCATCGAGCAGGCCCGCCAGCTGCATGGTCAGCGTCGAGGCGCCGCGCGTGCGTGTGTTCCACAGGTTGGCCCAGGCCGCGGCCGCCACGCCCTGCCAGTCGACCCCGCTGTGGGCATAGAAGCGCCGGTCCTCCGACAGCACGATGGCAGTGCGCAGCGCGGGCGAGGTATCGGCCAGCGCGACCCAGTCGCCGCGGCGCGCGCGGAAGTCGTCGCGCACGCGGCCCACGGTATCGCCGTGGCGGTCCAGCACCACCACGTCGGCACTGCGCCAGTCGGTACGGACTTGCTCGAAGGACGGCAGCGCCATGGCCGGCGCGGACCAGATCAACGCCGTCGCCAGCACCATGCGAATACAGCGCTGCTTCATGCCTGCTCGCGTCCCGCCACGATGCCCGCCACCAGCAGCACCTGGGCCGCGGCGTAGGTCCACCAGATGCCAAGCTGGAAAGATTCGAACGGCACCAGGAAGCGCGCGATGCCGATCATCATGTCCGATGCGGCAAAGCACAGCGCCCCCAGCGCCGCCAGCGGCGTGGGCAGGCGCGCCACCAGCGCGCTGCAGGCCATCGCCGCAAGCACGCCCACGTATACCGCCACCGGCACCGTCAGCGGGCCCATATTGGGCCAGAAGCGGCCCAGCATGGTGCCCGCCACGCCCAGCATGGCGCCGCACGCAATCAGCCGGTGCGGACGCGTGTCGCCCGCCAGCGGCACCAGCACGCGCAGGTAGGCCAGGTGCGCGAGCAAAAAGGCGCCAAGCCCGCCCATGAACGAAAACGTCAGCGTCGGCAGCGCCAGCAGGAGGTCGCCCAGGGCCGAGAACAGCAGCGCAGTGACCAGCCAGCGGCGCTCAACCAGCGGCCGGTGGAACCACGCGGCGCGTGCCAGCAGCAGCGCCATCGCGGTCTTCCACGCGGGCTGCATGGCGATATGCCCGGTCAGCGGCGCGCCTTCAGGCAGCTCGATCGCCACCTGCACCAGCAGCGCGCCGTAGATGATGCCGGCCAGCGTGCCCGCGAGCCACCACTCGCGCACGCGTGCCGGCATCATCATTGCCAGCCAGCTCATGGGCGCGCCCCCACCGCCAGCCGCGCATTGGGCGCCACACCGAACACGTCGGGCGCGTACAGCGCTTCCACGCGCGTGGGCGGCAGCGCGAAGTCGCCGGCGTTGTTCAGCCGCACCGTGTATTCGACCGATACCGTGCCCTTGGGCAGGTAGCCGAAGTACTCGCGGTAGGCCTGCGGCGTGCGCTCGGTGTAGGCCGGCCAGGCCGCGCCCTTGCGCCGCTCGCCGCGCGTGGCGATCGTGGAGTCACGGCCCAGGCCGCTGCCGAGGATGGTGGCGCCGGCAGGCACCGGATCGCTGACCACCACCCAGGTCATGTCGGCCTGCGCATCGATCTCCAGCTTGACGCGGTACACATCGCCGCGCGACCACTTGCCCTGCACCGCCTGCTCCTGCGGCGTCACGGTGCGCCTGATGCGGTAGCCCGCGGCCAGCGGCGCGGTCACCGGCACCGCCGCCAGCGCCCGCACCGTGGCCCACGGTTGGCCGGCGCCGGCGTGCTCCACCTGCAGCGTGCCGCCGTCGGCGCCGGTCGGCCACGGCAGCTCGACGCTGCCCTGAGCCATACCGTCGGTGCGCTGCGCGCGCGCCCAGTCGAAACTGCGCGAGGCGTCGGCCGCATTGCTCACGCTCGCCCGCGTGGTGCCCGCCACCGGTGTCTTCTCGAACGCCTGCGAGAAGCGCGTCACCGCCAGCATGCCCCACGCGTTGGCAGTGGTGGTGCCCCAGGCACCATGCACCTGCCGGCCCAGCAGCCCGGTGGCCAGTTGCGGCGCATCTTCCTTCCAGCCCGGCAGTTCCGACGCCAGCGCCAGCAGGCGCGCGGCATTGGTGTCGCCGCCGGCCATCATCCACCACCAGTTGTCGTTGCGCTCGGTGGAGAACGCCAGGCGCGTGCCCTGCACCGTCAGGCGCGAGCGCAGCAGCTGCTGCGCCTCGGCCAGGCGTTGCTCGCGCTGCGGGATGTCCTGCATGCGCGTGAGCAGCAGGGTCCAGTCCAGCAGCGCCGAGGTCGGCCACTGCGCCGGCAGGATCTGGATCGAGCCCAGCATGCGCGCCTGAGCATGGCCGGTGCGCGACAGCGCCTCTAGCGCGGCCAGCTTGCGCGCGTCCAGGTACTGCGTGCCGGCCACCGGGGCCCAGCTGTCGCGGCGGATGCGGCCTTCGACGAAGTCGGTCAGCCCGCGCTCCATCTGCGTGCGCTGCGCGTCGGGGATGCGCAGCGCCAGCCCGGCGCGCGCGGCCTCGTCGGTGACCGCCAGCAGGTAGGCGGTCAGCACTTCGCTGCCGAAGTCGCCGTCGGCGTTCAGCGGGAAGTACGAGGCCAGCCCGTTGGCATCGAGGTAGGACGGCAGCTGCGTCATCAGCGCGTCCCACGCGGCGGTGTCGTTCAGGCCGATGGCCTTCGATGCGCGCTGCTCCAGGCAGGTGAACGGGTAGTTGCGGAACCACTCGCGCACGCCCGGCATGCCGCCCGCCAGCGACGACTGGAAGTTCACCTGCAGCCCGCCGCGCACCTTGCCCGCAGGATCCGCCAGCGCGCCCGGCGGTGCCTTGAGCGGCACCGACAGCGACGGCGACACCTGCGCCAGCGTGGCCTGCTGCACTGTCACCGGCACCGCCGGCACGATCTGCTGCGACACCTTGATGCGGTCGGCCGCGCCCCCCGTGCCCTGCTCGCTCGCCTGCACTTCCCACATCACGGTGCCGCTGCGTGAGTACGCCAGCAACGCTGGCGCGGTCACGTCCCAGCCGATCTCGCGCGCTTCGCCGGCAGGGATCTGCACGGTCTGCGCCGGCAGGCTGGCCTCATTGCCGAGCAGCGTGCCGCGCGCGCTGGCCTGCACCGTCATTGCGCGCCTGGTGGTATTGCGCAGCGTGAACATGGCTCGGTAGCGGTCGTCCTCGCGCACCAGCAGCGGCAGGCCGGAAATCACCTGCAGGTCCTGCGTGGCGGCGATGGTGGCGCTGCCCGTGCCGAAGCGGCCGAGGCCGAGGTCCGCCACCGCGACGATGCGGAAGCTGGTCAACGAATCGTTGAGCGGCACCTCGATGCTGGCGCGGCCCTCGGCGTCGAGCTGCACGCGCGGGTTCCATACCAGCAGCGTGTCGAACAGCTCGCGCGTGGGACTCTTGCCGCCGCCGCCGCCCGCCGGCACCGCCTTGCGCCCGTAGTGGCGGCGCCCGATGATCTCCATCTGCGCGGTCGACGTTTCCACGCCGTAGCCGCGCCGCTGCAGCATCGCATCGAGCAGATCCCAGCTGGTGTTGGGCATCAGTTCCAGCAAGGCCTGGTCCACCGCGGCCAGCGCCACTTCGCCGTTGGCGGCGGGCTTGCCGTCTGGCAGCTTCACCTGGATCGCCACGCGCGCCTTGCCGCGCACCGGATAGCTGGCCTTGTCCGGCGTCACGGTAACGTCGAGCCGGTGGCCCGCATTGCCGACGCGGATCTCGGCGAGCCCCAGCCGGAAGGCCGGCTTGGACAGGTCCACCAGCGCGGTCGGCGCGGCGTATTCGCGGCCCTCGCTGCGGAACGCGCGCCACCACTCGCCCGGCTGGCGCCAGCCCCAGGTGAAGAACGAATACCAGGGCACCTCATGCAGGCGCCCGCGCAAGGCCAGCACCGACACGTAGACGTTGGGCCCCCACTCCGGCTTCACCTGCACGCGCACGGTGGGATCGCTGCCATGCAGTTCCACCACCTGGGTCTGGTAGATGCCCTCGCGCTCCACCGCCAACAGCGCGGTGGCATGGCGGAACGGCATGCGCACCTGGAACACGGCGGTGTCGCCCGGCGCGTAGGACTTCTTCTCCGGCAGCAGGTCGATGCGGTCATGGTTCTCGCCGCCGAACCAGAGCTCGCCCTGGCGCGTGACCCAGACCGTCGAGGCCGCCTGCGCGGTGCGCCCGTCCTTGTCGCGCGCGCTCGCCACCAGTTCGATCTGGCCGGCCTGCTCCAGCGCCACGTCGCAGCGCGCACGGCCCTGCGCATCGGTGCGGGTCTCGCACACGGTGCCGAGGTCGCGCGTTTCGGAGCGGTTGTCATAGCGGTAGAAGCCGCCCACCACGCGCTTGCGCGCCGAGGTGGTGATGCGTGCCCGCGCGTTGATCTTGACCGGCGCATCCGCCACCGGCTTGCCGTTGACGTCCAGCACCACGCCGTGCACGGCCAGCTTCTGCTTGACCGAGACCCAGCCATCGGTGCGGATGCCGGCCACCACCGCCGCCGGCCACACCGGCACGGTCTGGCGCAGCGTCTGGATCTCGCCGTTGGGGTCGGCAAAGCCGGCTTCGAGCAGCAGGTCGCGCGGGGCTTCAATCTTGGGCAGCTTGCGCAGCGTGACGGTGCCGTTGCCGTTCTTGTCGAGCGTCACCGGCAGCTTGTCGGCAACCAGCTTCTGGCTGTCGGCACTGGCATCGCCCTGCTCGTCCTCATCCATCTCCTCGTCGCCGCTGGCGCTTTCGCGCTGCGCGCGCGGCGGGTTGAACGAGAACTCGTCATAGCCGGGGAAGCTGACGTACTTGTCGCGCAGCAGCGCGGACACGCGCACGGGCAGCCCGGCCGCACCGCCGCCGGAGAGGTAGTGGATCTCCACGCCGACCGGCAGTTCGGCAGGCGCCACCATGGGCCCCGCCTTGCCTGCCACCTGTAGCGTGCCGGCCAGCACCGGCAAGCGGAATGCCTCGACCCGGAAACTGCCACTGGTGTAGCCGCGCGCACCGCCATTGTCCTGCGCGCCTTCGCCCTTCTGCGTTTCCAGCTCGACGCTGTAGACCCCCAGCTTGGCCGCCGCCGGCACCTGGAAGCTGCTTTCCGCGCTGCGCCCGCCGGTCGCGGTCTGGCGCCATTGCAGCGGCAGCTCGTAGGTCTGGCCACTGCCTTCATGGCGGATCACCACGCGCGTGGGGAGCGGTCGGCTGGCCGGCGGCAGGGCAAAGCCCTGCGCGGTCTCGGCGCGGATCACGTGCTTCATCGACACGGTCTCGCCGGCGCGCAGCAGCGTGCGGTCGAAGATGGTGTGGGCGCGCACCGTGGGTGCGGTGCCGGTGTCGGTCGGCACATTGAAGCGCCAGCTCTCGATGCCGCGGTTCCAGTCCGACATCACGAAGGCCATGTCGGCCTTGCCGCGTGCCTGCGGGTGGCCGACGCCGATGCGGGCCGAGACGAAATAGCCCGACAGCCCGTTCTGCTCGCAGGCGCCCTCGGGCGCGGCAGCCAGCCTGGCAAAGCGCACCACGCCGCTGGCATCGGTACGCCCTTCGCCCAGCAGGCGGCCGCTGCAGTCGCGCACCGCCACGGCGGCATCGGCAACCGGCTTGCCGTCGTCCAGTGCGGTGACCCAGGCCAGCCCGCTGCGGCTGCCATCGTCTTCATTGCCGGCGCTGCGGCCGAGCTTGAAATGCACGCCCAGGTTGGTGACCAGCGCCGCGGTGCGCACGTACATCGGCGCACGCTTGCCCAGCAGCGACTCGCCCAGCATCGGCGAGGCGATCTCCACCACATGGAAGCCCGGTTCCGGCAGCGGGATGCCCACCACCTCGAACGGCCGCGGCGCATCGCCCGAAGGCTTGGGCACGGCCAGCTTCTGCACGCCGGGGGCGCGCTCGAGCAGAGACACCGAGCGCGTCTCGATCGACACCGCATTGCGCGGGTTGTTGACGCGATACGGGGAGCGGCCCGCCAGCACGGCGTCGAGCTCGGCCCGGGTATAGCTGGCCTCATGCATGCGGCGCACCAGGCCAAACCACTGCATCACGGCCGTGTCGTCGTCCACGCGCAGCTTCATCACGGTGCCGGCCCTGGCCTGCACGCCGCGCACGGCGAGGTCGGCCTCGACGTTGCGCAGCGTCACCGGCAGCAGCGGCGGGTAGTCGGCCGGCGCCTTGCCGCGCGGCAGCTCGCCGAAGCGTTCCACCACGCCAAACGGCGCCGCGGCAAACTTGGCCAGCGGCGGCATCGATGCCGTGGCCACCTTGAGCGGGAACAGGTCGGCATTGGCCAGCGTGCGGCCGCTGTCGTCCTTCAGGTTGCGCGGCACTTCGATGGTGAACTGGGCCTTCTCCGCGAACGGCGCGGCAAAGGTCAGCGCGCTGACGCTGGCGTCCGGCGCCAGGTCGGGACCGAACTGCGGCGCGCGCGGGCCGGACGGCGTCTTCAGCACCACGCTCTCGGCCAGCTTGCGCGGCACCGGCGAGGAGAAGCTGACCGACATCGGCCGCAGCGGCGTGCACGGCGACTGCGCGTGTTCACGCTCGCAGCTGAAGCTGGCGGTGAAGGGTTCGCGCACGGTGTAGTCGAAGCGGCGCTCGTCGCGCGTGGCCACGCCGGAGGGCGTGGCAATGCCCGCGCCCAGCACCAGCTGCACCCGCGCCGCGGCCGGCAGCCGCTGCTGGCAGGCAAGCAGGTGCACGGCATCGGGCGCCTGCTTGGCGATGCGCTCCCAGTGGATGGCGTCGAGCACGGCATCGCGCTCCTTGCCGGCGAGCAAGCGCACCGGGATGCGCTCGCCCAGCCCCTGCGCCTGGCACCAGGCGTGCTCGCGCACCGAGGCCGCGGTGGCGGCGCCATTGAAGCGCAGCGCAAAGACCTGGTCTTCCTCGATCTCGCCGCCCGCAGGCCGGCTGGACACGACCGTCGGGCCGCCGGTCTCGAAACGGTACTCCGGCTTGCCGGCATAGGCGGTGCCGGCCACGCTGCGCAGGCCGGTGCGCATGCGCACGGTGCAGCGCACGCCCGGCGGCAGGTCGCTGGCAAAGTCATAGACCCAGTTCTTCGCATCGATCCAGCGGGCCTGCCCGCCGGTGCCGGCACCGGTGCAGGAAACCGCCGCGGGCGCGGTGGCCTGGACGTCGCCCATCGGCACCATGGCCTCGTCAAAGCGGATCGCCACCTGCCGCACCTGCCCGACCGTGCCTTCAGGGGAGAAGCGCGTCACCTGCGCGGCCTGCGCGCCGCCCGCTGCCAAGATTCCAAGCGTGGCCACCAGGGCCAGGACTGCGCGCCGCGCATGCAATTGCATTGGCATCCTGCCAAGACCCCGATCGGCTCGGGCGACGATTCCCTTCATCCTGCCATCCTCCGTTCCCGCCACGTTTGCGGCACCCGGCGAGGGTGACACGCACGCCACAGGAGCGCAAGACCGGCACGCAAACCTGCAACGCGCCGCAGGAAAAGATTCAGCGCAGGTGCGACAGCGGCAGCGGGCCGTCGCACTTGATCGCGGTCAGCACGATGTTCGAACGCACGCTTTCCACGCCCGGCACCCGCATCAGCCGCTTCATGGTGAATTCGGCCAGCGTGGGCAGGTCGGGCACGACCACGCGGATCAGGTAGTCAGCCTCGCCGGCCACCGAATAGCACTCCTGCACCTCTTCCAGCAGCAGGATCTCTTCGCGGAAGCGTTCGATGATGGTGTCGGCATGGTGGGCCAGCTTGACGCTGATAAAGACCATCACCCCCAGGCCCAGCGCCTGCGATGACAGGTTGACGCGGTAGCCGGTGATGACGCCGTCGGCTTCCAGCCGCGCCAGCCGACGCCCGACCTGGCTGGGCGACAGGTGCACGCGTTCGGCCAGTTGCTGGTGGGTGGTGCGGCCGTCGGCCTGCAGGACGGCCAGCAGCGCGAGGTCGAAGGGGTCCAGGGAGACGCCGGAGGCAGTCATACACAAATCCCGCATTCTTCAGTTGAATAATGCACATTATATGCGTCACAAGACCAATACAAGCGGATTTTGCGGCCTTTCTGCGCGCCTGGGTGTCTAAACTACGCAGTAAATCCGCATTGATGCTGCCACCGATGCAGCAAGCACGCATTACAAGGAGACGCGTACCTATGTCCATCGCCACGGCCACCGAAGCCCCCGGCGCCTTCCAGGGCACCCTGACCGACAAGCTCAAGGAACAGTTCGACGCCGGCCTGCTGTCCGGCCAGGAACTGCGCCCGGACTTCACCATCGCCCAGCCGGTGCACCGCTACACCAGCACCGACCACGCCATCTGGCGCAAGCTGTACGAGCGCCAGGCCGCGATGCTGCAGGGCCGTGTCAGCGATGAATTCCTGCAGGGCCTGGCCACGCTGGGCATGGACAAGGACCGCGTCCCCGATTTCGACCAGCTCAATGAAACCCTGATGCGCGCCACCGGCTGGCAGGTCGTGGCCGTGCCCGGCCTGGTGCCGGACCAGGTGTTCTTCGAGCACCTGGCCAACCGCCGCTTCCCGGCCAGCTGGTGGATGCGCAAGCCCGAGCAGCTGGACTACCTGCAGGAGCCGGACTGCTTCCACGACGTGTTCGGCCATGTGCCGCTGCTGATCAACCCGGTCTTTGCCGACTATATGGAGGCCTACGGCAAGGGCGGCCTGAAGGCGAACGGGCTGGGCGCGCTGGACATGCTGTCGCGGCTGTACTGGTACACGGTTGAATTCGGTCTGATCCGCACCGCGCAGGGCCTGCGCATCTACGGAGCGGGCATCCTGTCGAGCCAGGGCGAGTCGATCTACAGCCTGGATTCGGCCAGCCCCAACCGGATCGGCTTCGATGTGCGCCGCATCATGCGCACGCGCTACCGCATCGACACCTTCCAGAAGACCTACTTCGTGATCGACAGCTTCGAACAGCTGTTCGACGCCACCCGGCCGGACTTTGCGCCGCTGTACGAAGAACTGCGCGCGCAGCCGACGCTGGGCGCGGGCGACGTGGCCCCGGGCGACCAGGTGCTCAATGTCGGCACCCGCGAAGGCTGGGCCGATACCGAAGACATCTGATCCGGCCCCTTGCCGGCAAACCCGGGGCGCCCTGCCCCGCTTCCCGCTTTGTGAAACAATGCCGGCATGCCCGCCGCTACGGCGCGGGCGGGCCGGCTGTCCGCATTGATTTGCGGCCTTCGTTTTCGTTACGACCAGATCGAGCCCCCTATGACTCCGCTTTCCCCGCAAGCCCGTGCCACGCTGCTGGCAGACCTGCCCGGCTGGACCACCGTCCCGGACCGCGACGCGATCTTCAAGCGCTTCACCTTCCATGACTTCAATGCCGCCTTCGGCTTCATGACCCGCGTGGCGATCCAGGCCGAGAAGGCCGACCACCACCCGGAATGGTTCAACGTCTACAACCGGGTCGACATCACGCTGTCCACGCACGATGCCAACGGCCTGACCCAGCGCGATATCGACCTGGCCCACTTCATCGAGCGCGCCGCCGACGCGGTGACCGACTAAGCGCGGGCGCGGCGGCAGCGCCGGATCGGGCCGCTGTAGGCAATCCGTAAGGAAGCGGAGGCCCGCGCCTAGTACAATCTGCGGCAGGCCCGCACCTCCCGTGTGCGCCAAGAGGCCTTCCCTCCAGCCATGCCCAACTTCCTGCCCGAGCTGCCGCCATGCGTATCCTGCTGATCGAGGACGACCGCCAGATTGCCAGCGGCGTCGAAGCCGGCCTGTCCCGCGCTGGCCACCAGATGCGCGTCGTCCACGACGGCGTCTATGCCACCGAACACCTGCTGCGCGAGCAGCACGACCTGGTCATCCTCGACCTGGGCCTGCCCGGCATCGACGGCATGACCCTGCTGGCGCGCTACCGCGCCCGCAACCGCACCACCCCGGTCATCATCCTGACCGCGCGCGACGAGCTGGAAGACAAGCTCTCAGGCCTGAACGCCGGCGCCGACGACTACCTGATCAAACCGTTCGCCCTGCCCGAGCTGGAAGCGCGCGTGCGCGTGCTGCTGCGCCGCAGCCAGCACGGTGAGGCCGCCCCCGAGCGCGACGTGCGCCTGGGGCGCCTGCGGCTGTCGGGCAACGACCGCCGCATGTTTATCGACGCCCGCCCGCTGGAGCTGTCGCCGCGCGAGTTCGCGGTGCTGGAACTGCTGCTGCAGCGCCAGGGCCGCGTGGTCAGCAAGGCGCAGCTGCAGGACCACCTGGCCACCTTTGCCCACCCCGCCGGCGAAGGCGGCGACACCGTGGGCGACACCGCGATCGAGGTCTATGTGCACCGCGTGCGCAAGAAGCTCGAGGACAGCGATGTCGAGATCGTCACCGTGCGCGGCTTCGGCTACCTGCTGCAGATCCGCGCCGGACAATGAAACCGCTCCGGCCGCCACGGTCATCCGACACGCGGCCCTGCCCTTCGGCCTAGCCGGCAATGTGGCCTCGCTCCCGCACCTCCTCCCGGGTTTCCTGGCGCACGGCCTCCCGCATCGCAACGCGGAACGTGCCCCCGGCCTCCGCCGCCGGCGACACCCCCGCGGCGACGCGCCAGGCGTCCCGCCCCGGCTCCAACATCAGCCTGCGCGCGCACCTGCTGCGCGCTCTGGCCACGCCGCTGTTTGCACTGGTGCTGACCAGCGGCTCGCTGTCGTACTGGCTGGCGGCGCACTACACCACGCAGGTGTTCGACCGCGCGCTGTATGGCGTGGCCAACAACATCGCCCAGCAGATCCGCATTGCCGGCCCGCGCCTGGAGCACGACATCCCGATGATCGCGCAGACGCTGGTCGAGGCCGAGGGCACCGACCGCATCTACTGGCGCATCCATGGCCCCGACGGGCTGATCGGCGGCATGGACACCTGGCTGGGCTACGGCACCGGCCAGACCACGCTGCACGATGCGCGCCTGTTCTACGCCTGGTTCAGCGGACGCCAGGTGCGCGCGGTGCGGCTGCCGGTGATGCTGCCCAGCGCCGCGGTGGACGAACTCGGCACCAGCGAGGCCGGCAAACCCGCGCGCGGGCCGATCGTGGTGGAGGTGGCGGAGCTGCTGGACCGGCGCGAGACCGCCGCCAACGAGATCCTGCTGTCGGTGTCGGTGCCGCTGATCCTGCTGCTGCTGGTCGGCAGCCTGATCCTGTCGCACGTGCTCAAGGAAGAGCTGGTGCCGCTGCAGATCCTGGCCGACAAGCTCAACCGGCAGACTGCCCGCTCACTCGCCGCGCTCGACGAGACCCAGGTGCCGGCCGAGGTGGCGCCGCTGATCCGCGGCCTCAATGCGCTGCTGGCGCGGCTGCGCGACGCGCTCGACGCGCAACGCAAGTTCATTGCCGATGCCGCGCACCAGCTGCGCACCCCGCTGACCGCGGTCAAGCTGCATGCCGACCGGGCCCAGGAAGCCGATTCGCTGGAAGTTGCCCGGCATGCGCTGCGCGAGGTGCAGACCGCCGCCGACCGCGCGGTGCGGCTGTCCAACCAGCTGCTGTCGCTGGCGCGCGCCGAGCCGGGGCTGTCGCTGGAGCGTCTCGGGCCGGTGGAACACTTCGACCTGGCCGAGCTGGCCTTCGAGATCGGCGCCGAGTGGGTGCCGCAGGCGCTGGCGCAACGCATCGACCTGGGCTTCGAGATCCTGCCCGGCCCCACCTTCACCGGCAGCGCGCCCGCGGTGGTGCGCGGCAACCGGCTGCTGATGCGCGAGGCCCTGTCCAACCTGATCGACAACGCGGTGAAGTACGTGCCCGCGGGCGGGCGCATCACGGTGCGCGCCGGCGGCGAGGCCATGGGTCACCGCGGCATGGCGGTGGTGATGGTGGAAGACAACGGCCCCGGCATCCCGCCGCAGCGGCGCGAGGAAGTCTTCAAGCGCTTCTTCCGCGGCGACCGCGCCCCTGAGCCGGGCGGCGGGCGGGCAGCCCATAGCGGCGGCGCCGGGCTGGGGCTGGCCATCGTCCATGAGATCGTGACGCTGCACCAGGGCACCATCCGCATCGAGGACGTGCCGCCGGTTCCAGGTGCGGCCGGCGATGCCCCGGCCGCGGACGGCGCGCCCGAACGGCGGCCGACCATGCGCTTCGTGATCCGGATCCCCTGCGAACCGCCAGGATCGGTGGCCTGAACCCGCCGCTGCGCTGGCGGAGGCGCGGGTTGGGACGCGCGCCTTACTTGGCCTTCTTCTTCTTTTCCTTCGGTGCCAGCATGGTGCCGCGGCATTGCGGGCTGCCGCAGCGGCACTCGAACTCCTTCTTCAGCTTGGCGGTATAGCGCGCGTCGATGACCAGGCCGTAGTCGTAGAACAACTCCTCGCCCTCGGCAATGTCGCGCAGCGCGTGGATGAAGACGCGGCCCTTTTTCTCGCGCGCTTCGCAATTGGGTTCGCAGGCGTGGTTGATCCAGCGCGCGCGGTTGCCGCCGTACTTGGCGTCGATGACGCTGCCGTCGTCCAGGCTGAAGTAGAAAGTGTGGTTGGGATCGCTGGGATCGTGCGGATGGCGCTCCAGCGCCTTCTTCCACGAAATGTGCTCGCCCTTGTACTCGATCACGCGTTCGCCTTCGGCGATCTGGCCGATCGCATAGACGCCCTTGCCGTGCACGCCTGACTGGCGCACCTCGATCCGGTCGCTCGCCGTCTTCTTCTTGCCCTCGTCCGCTGCCTTGCGCTTTGCCTTGTCCGCCATTTGCCTTTCCGTGCTCGTCGCCTGTTTGCCTGAGTGGCCCGCTGTGCCGGCCGTTCCGGCGCGATCGGGGATGATACCGGTGCAACCGTGACACGTATACGTAACCCCCCTTTCCGGCGACCTCACCGTATACGCCCTGGTTGCGATTGACACGTATACGGCACCCCATTTCCGCCTCAGCCGCGACGCCCGTTTACGTCCCCGCGTGTGGATAACCCCGCCTCAAACTGTGGACAAGCACGCGGATTGGATGTGGGCTGCCTGGGGCTGGCATGGGGATGCCTCAGGCATAAGTCGGAGGGCTTGCGGCACTGGCCTCCTCCGGATGGCTGAGTCATCCACCTCGACCAACATTGGATACGACCACTTCTCGTTTACGTAAACCGTTGAACCGAAAGACGTTTACGTGGTTTTCCACAGCGGGGGCGGGTGTTTACTTACTACTACTATTTGTATACATGAAAGAAAAAGGTAAACCGAAAGAACGAACCAACGGCGTCAGCAAAAGAATGCCCCCAAGGCATCATCCAAATGGCCGGGACTGTAAACGTCGCGATAGCGCGAAGCTTTGTGGTTTTGGATTTGAAGATTCGGCGTATACCTCGGGCGTATACGCCGAACCACACCGACTTGCGCGTATACGCCGCCCGCAGGATCTGGAGCCGGTCCGTAAACCGCCCCGGCAAGGTGCCATGCATGCGCCGAATAGCGGCTCGGTTCGCCGCCAGCCCAATGATCCGACAACATGCAACATAGTGCAGTCTGCGCCTCCGAGGCTGCCAGAGCGCCTGCAAGCGTTTCTGGCCGTCACTCGCTCTCCAGCCCTGTCCAATGCGCCTGCGCGTGCGCAGAGGGCCTCTGAGGGCCTCTGGCGAGGGATGGGTGAGAGGCTAGGTACGCGGCCCGCCCGCTATCTCGCCTGCGCGACCTGGGGGCCCTGCCTGTCAGCTTAGGACGCTTTCGTCACCTTCCGCGGCTTGCGATGGCTGTACCCAGCTGCGTCGATTTGCCGCGAAGCCCAGCCTGGCGCGGCCTCGCGGAAACTGCCAGGTAACAATCTGTTCCCGGTGCGCCTTGTCCGACACGGTATCATGTGGCCCGCGGTGTCTTTGCCGGAGCGGTGCCAGTCAGGCCGCCCGGCATGCGGACGCCTGTGTTTTATCAACTCGATACGGAGTGAAGCATGACGAAAACCGAACTGATCGACGCTATCGCAGCCGGGGTGGACGGTCTGACCAAGTCCAAGGCGGAACAGGCACTGAACGTGACCCTGTCGGCCATCATGGACGCCGTGGCCAAGGGCGAAACGCTGAGCCTCATCGGCTTTGGCACGTTCAGCAAGGGCGAGCGTGGCGAGCGCATGGCGCGCAACCCGCGTACCGGCGAAGAAATCAAGGTCGAAGCAGCCAAGACCGTGAAGTTCAAGGCTGGCCAGAAGTTCAAGGACGCTGTCAACCAGTGAGCCTGACGGGCTGCACTGCAGGGCCCGAATTGTCAGACCCCGCCATGCCGCCGCCCGGTGCCCGAGGGCGCTGGCGAGCGCCAGGCGGGGGACGTTATCCACAGCGGTAAGCTGATTTTCTGCAGTATCCGCCGCATCGCTGAATCCGTCGCCGGAGCGATCGCGCGCGAAGTCTTCCAACAGGCGTCCAGCCGTGGCCGTGACAGGCCGGACCGGGTGCCGTGCCACATGGGGCCTCCATGCTTGCCCGTCCGCCGCGCCGCAGATCTCCACAGCGTTATGCACAGCGCTTTCCACAGCCGGTTCCACAGCTTTCTCCACAGGCTGCAGGCACCATGCGCGCGGCCTGTGTTGCCGTGGCGCTGGCACTGCTGAGTGCCTGCACCACCGTCAGCGAGCCAGTGCGGCCGCAGGCGCGCGCGCTGCCCGACACCGAAAGGCCGGTGACGCGCCCGGGCGCCACGCCGCGCGAACGCATCGTCGAGATCGCCACGCAGGAATGGGCCCGCTGGGGCGGGCAGGTGGTGCGGCTGGGCCGGGACGACACCTCCTGCGTCACCTACAGCCCGGTGCCCGCACCGGAACTGCCTGCGCCACTGCCAGAGATCCCGGAGGCCCAGCCACCGTCCCCCGCGGAGGCCGGGGCACCCGCTGCCGCCACCACCGATACCGAATCCAAGACCAACGGCAATCCGCCACCGGCCGCCAGCTGCCTGTCCTTTCCGGACGGCACCGGCATGGAAGCCACGCCCCTGGGCTGCTCGCTGGCGCGCCGCTACTGGGGCATCGTCGGCGAAGCGCCCGGCTGCCGGCAGGTGACGCAGGGATCCTGGGCCTGGTCGGCGGTGTTTATCTCATGGGTGCTGCGCAAGGCGGGGCTGGACGAGCGCCAGTTCCTGACCGGGCAGTCGCACTCGATGTACGTGGTCGATGCCCGCGACGGCATCCTGCCCAGGCCAGCCTTCCATATCGAGCCCGTCCCCGCCATGCCCCGGCCCGGCGACATCATCTGCGCCGGGCGCGGACGCGACCGCTATCTGGAGGACATCGCCGAAATCGGCTTCGGCACCACCCCTATGCACTGCGACATCGTGGTCGGCGTGGATCCGGCCACGCGCGTGGTGCGTGCCATCGGCGGCAATGTCCAGCAGTCGGTGTCGATGGAGGAGATCGAGCTGGGCGATTCGGGCCGGCTCGACGGCGTCACCAATTCGCATATGCCGTGGCTGCTGGTGATGCGCAACGACCTGCAATAGCTTGGCTATTGATGCGATTTATCAATACACCATGATTTAAGGGGTGTTGATTATTCGCTAGAATAATCCTGCGCTCAGTCGAACAGTTCCAGCTGCGACGTATCCCGGTCGCTGGTCCCTACCCCCACCCCCAGCAGCCGCACTGGCAAGCCCCGGCGCGCATGGCCCTCGGCCAGCAGGCGCGCGTAGACGGTGCGGTCCGGCGCGTGGCCGCGGCATTCCACCGTGGTCTGGCGGAAGTCAGAGAAGCGCAGCTTCACGGTCAGCTTGTCGATGGTGTCGTGTGCCTGAGCCCGCTCAATGCGGGCTTCCAGCATGGCGATGAGCGGTTCCAGCTCGGCCATGCAGGCCTGCAGGTCGGGCAGGTCGTCGGCATAGGTCTCTTCCACGCTGATCGACTTGCGCTCGCGCTCGGGCGTGACCTCGCGCTCGTCGACCCCGCGGCACAGCTTGTAGAGCCGCGCCCCGAAAACGCCGAACTCGCGGTGCAGCCGGTCCGGCGACCACGGCCGCAGGTCGCCGCAGGTCCCGGCACCCAGGCGCCGCAGCTTGGCCGCGGTGACCTTGCCTACGCCGTGGATGCGTTCCACCGGCAGCGCGGCGACAAAGCCATCGACCGCCGCCGGCTTGACCACGAACAGCCCGTCGGGCTTGTTCCAGTCGCTGGCGATCTTGGCCACGAACTTGCTCGGCCCCACCCCGGCCGATACCGTCACGCCCACTTCATCGCGCACACGCTGGCGGATTTCCTCGGCGATGCGGGTGGCGCTGCCGGCGTGGCGGGTGCAAAGGCTCACGTCCAGGTAGGCTTCGTCCAGCGACAGCGGTTCGACCAGCGTGGTGTATTCGCGATAGATCGCGAAGATCCGGCGCGAGACCTCGCGGTACTTGTCCATCGCCGGGCGCACGATCAGCAGGTCCGGGCAACGCTTGAGCGCCTGCGCCGACGGCATCGCCGAACGCACGCCAAAGGCGCGCGCTTCATAGTTGCAGGTGGCAATCACCCCGCGCCGGTCGGGCGAGCCGCCCACGGCCATCGGGCGGCCGCGCAGCGAGGGGTCGTCGCGCATCTCGACCGAGGCGTAGAAACAGTCGCAGTCGCAATGGATGATCTTGCGCTGGACTGCGGGGGTGGCATCAGGCGGGGCAGACATGGTGGCCAGGCACCGTATCAGTTATGCGTGTGACAAATGAAATGAGTTGATTTCTAGTTGGTTTCATTGATCGACTGGATGATAGCGGGCTTCTGCCGCGTATTCATCCATAGCCCCTCGGCTGCATACAAGGCCAGCGATAGCCAGATCAGCGCGTAGCCGACCTGCTTCTGCGCCGGGAACGGCTCGTTCCACAGCCACACGCCCAGCAGCAGCTGCAGCGTCGGCCCGGTGTACTGCAGCAGGCCCAGCAACGACAGCGGAATGCGCCGCGCGCCGGCCGCAAAGAACAGCAGCGGCACCGCCGTGACCGGCCCGGCCAGCAGCAGCAGCCACTGCGTACCCGGCGCTGCGTGGGTGAAGCTGTCCTGGCCGGTCGCGAACAGCCAGGCCAGTGCCGCCGCGGCCAGCGGGAACAGCAGCAGCGTCTCCAGCGACAGCCCTTCCAGCGCACCCAGCGCGCCGGTCTTGCGCAGCAGGCCATAGCCGCCGAAGCTGGCCGCCAGCCCCAGCGCGATCCACGGCAGCTGGCCTGCCGCCACCGTCAGCCAGGCCACACCGGCCGCGGCTACCGCGATCGACAGCCATTGCACCAGGCGCAGCCGCTCGTGCAGGAAGACCACGCCCAGCAGCACGCTGAACAGCGGGTTGATGAAGTAGCCCAGGCTGGCATCGACCACGCGGTTGGCCGACACCGCCCAGATGTAGAGGAACCAGTTGGCGCACAGCAGCGCCGCGCTGGCGCCGAACGACAGCAGCAGGCGCCGGTCCCTGAGCACCCGGCCGAGCCACGCCCACTGGTGCCGCCAGGTCAGGATCAGGCCGAGGAATACCAGCGACCACACCATCCGGTGCAGCAGGATCTCCAGCGGCGCAATGCCGGGCAGCGATTTGATATAGAGCGGGAGCAGCCCCCAGATGATGTAGGCCAGGAGGGCGTAGAGAATGCCGAGTTGCATAGGGATTTCCGGTAGATGCCGGCGATTCTACCGGCGCCGCGCGATCCCCGCCCGGCGGGCGCCCGCCTGCCGTGGCCAACAAAAAACCCCATGCTCCCGAGGGAACATGGGGTTTGCGGCAAGCCCCGTGCGGCCCGGGGCAGTGTGCCGCTTACAGCTTGCGCGCGAAGCTGAACTGCGCGAAGCCCTGCTCGGCCACGTTGAACCAGGCGGCCTGGTTGTTGCGGAACACGCGCCAGTCGTCGTAGATCTTCTTGAACGACGGGTTCTTGGCGGTTTCGTCGGCGTAGGATTCCTGGGTCGCCTTGAAGCAGGCCTCCATGATCTCCTTGGAGAACGGGCGCAGCTTGACGCCGTTTTCCAGCAGGCGGGCCAGCGCCTGCGGGTTGACCGTGTCGTACTTGGCCATCATGTTGGTGTGCGCCTCGATGGTGGCGGTTTCCAGCGCGCGCTTGTACAGCGCCGGCAGCTTCTCGTACTCGGTGGCCGAGGCGTAGAACGACAGCTGCGCGCTGCCTTCCCACCAGCCCGGGTAGTAGTAGTACGGCGCCACCTTGTAGAAGCCCAGCTTCTCGTCATCGTACGGGCCCACCCACTCGGCTGCATCGATGGTGCCCTTTTCCAGCGCAGGGTAGATGTCGCCGCCGGCGATCTGCTGCGGCACCACGCCCAGGCGCGACAGCACCACGCCGGCAAAGCCGGCGATGCGGTACTTCAGGCCCTGCAGGTCGGCCACGGTCTTGATTTCCTTGCGGAACCAGCCGCCCATCTGTGCATTGGTGTTGCCGCCCAGGAAATTGACGACGTTGTATTCCTTGAAGAACTCGCGCATCAGCTTCATGCCGTTGCCCTGCATCATCCAGGCGTTCTGCTGGCGTGCGGTCAGGCCGAACGGCACCGTGGTGTCGAAGCACAGCGTCGGGTTCTTGCCGAAGTAGTAGTAGCCGGCGGTGTGGCCTATCTGCACGGTGTTGTTCTGCACCGCGTCCAGCACCTGCAGGCCCGGCACGATTTCACCGGCGGCAAAGACCTTGATGTTGAACTTGCCGTCGGTCAGTTCCTTGACGCGGGCCGACAGCAGTTCGGAACCGCCGAAGATGGTGTCGAGCGACTTGGGGAAGCTCGAGGCCAGGCGCCATTCCACGGCCGGGTTGCTGCCGACCACGGCCGGCGCTGCCGGCCCGCTGGCGGCGGCAGGTGCAGCCTTCTCTTCACCCTTGCCGCACGCGGCCAGTGCCCCGGTGGCGGCCACGGCCGACGCTTTCAACAGAAAGGAACGACGTTCCATCTCCACTTCTCCTCTTATAGATATTGATTCGGATGCAGGCTCGCGGCTTGCATGATGCCGCGCGCCGGACCGTGACGCACCAGCCGCCGGGGTACAGCGGCTTGCGCAACGCTGTGCCTGTTGCGAACGGGCACGGCGGCGTGCCCAGCATGCCTGGCGCCGGACGCGGGCCACGGCAAAGGGCTGTCTTACCCGAAAGACAAGCCAGCCGATTATAGCGGTGGCTCTTTCGCCACGGGGTATCGCGCAAGTGCGGGTTTTCGCTAGTCAATCGCGCCATATCCGGGGGTTTTTCGCATTGTGAGACGGCGCACAGTGTGATGGATTTTGTAACCCGGCTTGCGGTCAAATGGGTCGGCTGATAAAAAACAGTCCCGCCTCCGGAGCCCTTGCCTGCTCCGGCCATCGATGTTGCTTGACTGAATTGCTGTCCGAATTGCCGCCAGTCTCTCGTCGGATTCCCGCCATCCCGCTTTGTCCCGGCCCTGCCGGACGCGGTGGCCTGCCCCTGCGCCGCCTCGGTTTTGCCGTGCTGGCCGCGTGGGGCCTGGTCGCGTGCGCGCAGACCGGGGATGCGACGACCAGCGCGACCACCCCGCCGCCCCGCATCGAACCGCGTCCGGCGGTGCCGCCGGTGGTGACCGCTGGTTCGGCGCAAGCCGCCGAGCCTGCCACGCCGGCCACGGCAAGCACGGAGGATCCACTGGCGGCGCTGATCGCCGGCGAAGCGGCACCCGCGGCCAGCGTGACCGTGCCAGCGGCACCGGCGCCAGGTACCACGGGCGAGCCGGCTGCCCAGCCCGGCGTGCAGCCTGACGGCAGCGCGCCGGCAACCCTGGCCGGCACCAGCTCCGCTGTCGACCCGAGCTTCGTCGGACCGCCTGAACCGCCACCCCAGCCG
>NZ_JBYSZW010000059.1:0-49867 GCF_058787575.1 Cupriavidus sp. FW305-3-2-15-C-LB2 | reverse complement strand
GCCCCAGGCCCGGCCAGGAAGCCGGACGTCCGTGCGCAGCCAGCCGCTGCCCGGCCGGCCGGTGAAGCCGGGCAGCGCCCGCCACGCGGTCCCCGCGAGGCGCGTGCGCCGCGTGCGCCAAGGCCGGTCAACCCGCTGCCGCCCATCACCTTCCCGGAGGCCCTGCCGGTCTCCGGCCGCCGCGACGAGATCGCCGCGGCGCTGCTGGCCAACCAGGTGGTGATCGTCTCGGGCGAGACCGGCTCGGGCAAGACCACCCAGCTGCCCAAGATCTGCCTGTCGATCGGGCGCGGCCCGGGGCGCGAGGGTGGGGGGCTGATCGGCCACACCCAGCCGCGGCGCATCGCCGCCACCTCGACCGCCAAACGCATTGCGCAGGAGATCGGCACGCCGCTGGGCGAGCACGTGGGCTACCAGGTGCGTTTCAACGACACCATGTCGTCGGGGGCGTCGGTCAAGCTGATGACCGACGGCATCCTGCTGGCCGAGACTCAGAACGATCCGCTGCTGCGCGCCTACGACACGCTGATCATCGATGAGGCGCACGAGCGCAGCCTGAACATCGACTTCCTGATCGGCTACCTGCGCCAGATCCTGCCGAAGCGCCCGGACCTGAAGGTGATCATCACCTCGGCCACCATCGATGCCCAGCGCTTTGCCCAGCATTTCGCCTCGGGCGACAAGCCGGCGCCGGTGATCGAGGTCAGCGGCCGCCTGTACCCGGTGGAAGTGCGCTACCGTCCGATCACCGAGGACGTGCCCGCGGGCGCGCCGCGCAGCCCGCAGGCGCGCGAGCGCGACCTGTACGACGGCATTGTCGAGGCGGTCGACGAGGTGTGCCGCGTCGGCCCGGGCGATGTGCTGGTGTTCCTGCCCGGCGAGCGCGAGATCCGCGAAGCCGCCGAGGCGCTGCGCAAGCACCACCCGCCGCATACCGAGATCCTGCCGCTGTTTGCGCGGCTGTCGGTGCAGGAGCAGGAGCGGGTGTTCAAGCCGTCCAACGCGCGGCGCATCGTGCTGGCGACCAACGTCGCCGAAACCTCGCTGACGGTGCCGGGCATCCGCTACGTGGTCGATACCGGGCTGGCGCGGGTCAAGCGCTACTCGTACCGCAACAAGGTCGAGCAACTGCAGGTCGAGTCGATCTCGCAGGCCGCTGCCAACCAGCGCGCCGGCCGTTGCGGCCGGGTTGCCAACGGCGTGTGCATCCGGCTGTATGAGGAGTCCGATTTCGCCGGCCGGCCGCGCTTTACCGACCCCGAGATCCTGCGCTCGTCGCTGGCCGCGGTGATCCTGCGCATGAAGGCGCTGCGGCTGACCGAGATCGAGTCGTTCCCGTTTATCGAGCCGCCGCTGGGCCGCGCCGTTGCCGACGGCTACCAGCTGCTGCAGGAACTGGGCGCGGTCGACGACGCCAACCAGCTTACCGGCACCGGGCGCCAGCTGGCCAAGCTGCCGCTGGACCCGCGCGTGGCGCGCATGATCCTGGCCGCGCGCGAGCATCACTGCCTGCGCGAGGTGCTGGTCATCGCCAGCGCGCTGTCGGTGCAGGACCCGCGCGACCGCCCGCAGGAGGCGCAGGAAGCCGCCGACCAGGCGCACCGCAAGTTCATGGACGAGAAGTCCGAGTTCCTGGGCTGGGTCAAGCTGTGGAAGTGGTTCGAGGACGCGGTCGCGCACAAGAAGTCCAACCGCCAGCTGCAGGACCAGTGCCGCGCCCACTTCCTGTCGCACCTGCGGCTGCGCGAGTGGCGCGACGTGCATTCGCAACTGCTGACCACGGTGACCGAGCAGGGCTGGCGCCTGAACGACAGCGAGCCCACCTATGAGCAGGTGCACAAGGCGCTGCTGACCGGCCTGCTGGGCAATGTCGGCTGCCGCATCGAGGATGGCGACGGCAAGGGCCGCGAATACCTGGGCGCGCGCGGCATCAAGTTCCACCTGTGGCCGGGCTCGCTGATCGCGCGCAAGGTCGGGCGCTGGATCGTCGCGGCCGAGCTGGTCGAGACCAGCCGGCTGTTCGCGCGCACGCTGGCGCGCATCGAGCCGGAGTGGCTGGAACAGGTGGGCCGTCACCTGCTCAAGGTCAGCTGGAGCGATCCGCACTGGGAAAAGAAGGCGGGCCAGGTGCTGGCGCTGGAGCGCGCCACGCTGTACGGGCTGGTGGTCTACCAGCACCGGCGCGTGCACTACGGCCCGATGAACCCGCAGGAAGCGCGCGAGATCTTTATCCGCCGTGCGCTGGTCGAGGGCGAGTTCGACACGCGCCTGCCGTTCTACGCGCACAACCAGCGCCTGGTGCGCGAGATCGAGAACCTGGAGCACAAGTCGCGCCGCCAGGACGTGCTGGTCGACGACGAACTGATCTACGCCTTCTACGATCGCGCGATTCCCGCCGACATCTGCCAGCAGGCCAGCTTCGAGCAGTGGTACCAGGCAGAGAGCGGCAAGGACCGCAAGCTGCTGTACCTGAACCGCGACGAGCTGATGCGGCACGAGGCGGCCGGCATCACCACCGACCTGTTCCCCAAGGCCATGAACGTGGCCGGGGTGGACATGGGGCTGACCTACCACTTCGAGCCAGGCAGCCACCGCGACGGCGTGACCCTGACCGTGCCGCTGTACGCACTCAACCAGGTGCGCCAGGAGCGCGCCGACTGGCTGGTGCCGGGCATGATCAAGGAGAAGGTGCACCTGCTGCTCAAGTCGCTGCCGCAGAAGCTGCGCCGCCACTGCGTGCCGCTGCCGGAATATGCCGCGGCCTTTGTCGCGCGCCAGCCGCTTGGCGAGGGCGAGCTGCTGGACGTGCTGATTGCCGATATCCGCGAGCAGACCGGCACCATGGTCAAGCGCGCCGACTTCAAGCTGGAAACGCTGCCCGCGCACCATACGATGAACTTCAAGGTGGTCGACGAGCACGGCCGCCAGCTTGAGATGGGCCGCAACCTGGCCCAGCTGCGCGCCGAGCTGGGCGGGCAGGCGCAGCAGTCGTTCCAGCGGGTGGCCGCGCAAGCCGCGGCACAGGCGGCAACCCAGGCCCCGGAGCAGGCGGCGCCGCTGGCCGCGGCCGAGCCCGGCAAGTACGAGGGCCTGACCGGCTGGACCTTCGGTGAGCTGCCCGAGCTGCTGGAGATCCGCAAGGGCAGCCAGACCCTGTTCGGCTACCCCGCGCTGGTCGATCGCGGCACGCACTGCGACGTGGAAGTCTTCGACGACCCGCAGGAAGCCGCCCGCGTCCACCACCTGGGGCTGCGCCGGCTGTTTGCGCTGCAGCTGCGCGAGCAGGTCAAGTTCATCGAGAAGAACATCCCGGGCCTGCAGCAGATGGCGATGCAGTACATGACGCTGGGCACGCAGGAGATGCTGCGCGAACAGGTCGTGATGCTGGCGCTGGAGCGTGCCTGCATGCAGGCGCCGCTGCCGCGCAACGAGGCCGAGTTCAATGCACGCAAGGATGAGGGCCGCACCCGGCTGTCGCTGCTGGCGCAGGAGATCGCGCGGCTGGTGGGGACCATCCTGGCCGAGTACGCCGGACTGCCGCGCAAGCTGCTGCAGGCCAAGCCGTTCGCCGGGCCCCATGCGGACATGGAAGCGCAGCTCGGGCGGCTGATGGGCAAGCGCTTTGTCGACGAGACCCCATACACGCAACTGGTCCATTTCCCGCGCTACCTGAAGGGCATCGCCATGCGGGTGGACAAGCTCAAGGGCGACCCGGCGCGCGACACCCAGCGCACGCAGGAGATGGCGCCGCTGGTGCAGCAGTGGCAGCGGGCCGAAAAGCAGCTGCGCACTCAGGGCCGCGGCGGCGAGGACGCGCGGCTGGAGGAATTCCGCTGGATGCTGGAGGAGCTGCGCATCGCGCTGTTCGCCCAGGAGCTGCGCACACCGGTGCCGATGTCGGTCAAGCGGCTGCAGAAAGTGTGGGAATCGATGCAGCGCTGAGCGCCGGCGCGGGGCGCAATGCCGGGGCGAACCGCAAATGGTCGCTCCGGCGCAACAATCTGCCAAAATCTTGATCGAGTTCGGCCGCGGCGTCAGCGGATTTTCGTGCTCAACCGTTAGAATCGCCGGTTCAGTCTTCTTCTGGCGGGTCTTATGTTTGCGCTGCGGTTCGCATTGCGTCGTGTTGTAGCTGGTGGTTTCACGGTGGGCGCCCTGGCGCTGGGCCTGCTGGCCGCACCGGCATCGGCGGAAGTGGTTGTGATCCTGAATTCAGGTGATGCAACCGTCACGCTGATCGACAAAGATACGCAGAAGGTGCTGGAGACCTTCCCGATCGGCAAGGAACCGCACCACCTGATCGCAACGCCGGACGACAAGTCGCTGATCGTTGCCAACGCGGTCGGCAACGACCTGGTGTTCCTGGACCCGGTCTCGGGCAAGGTCCAGCAGCGCGTGCCCAATGTCGACGACCCGTACCAGATCGGCTTCTCGCCGGACCAGAAGTGGTTTGTCGCCACCGGCAACCGGCTCGACCGTGTCGACCTCTACCGCTGGGACGGCAAGGCGCTGAAGCTGGCCAAGCAGTTCCCGCTGGCCAAGACCCCCAGCCATATCGCCTTTACCGCCGACAGCCGCATCGCCTTCATCACGCTGCAGGACTCCAATGAGGTCGCAGCCATCGACCTGGTCACGCAGAACGTGATGTGGCGCATGGAAACCGGCTCGGCGCCGGCGGGCATCTGGGTCACGCCGGACCAGAAATACCTGCTGGTCGGCATGACCGGGGCTGATTACGTGGCCGTGATCGACTGGCGCACGCGCACGGTGGTCAAGCAGATCCAGACCGGCAAGGGCGCGCACAACTTCCGCGCGGTCGGCGACAAGCGCCACCTGTTCCTCAGCAACCGGGTCACGAGCAGCATCAGCATTATCGACCAGCAGACGCTGGCCAAGGTCGGCGACATCACCGGCCTGCCGCCGGGCCCGGACGACATGGAGCTGACCGCCGACGGCAAGACGCTGTGGGTCACCTTCCGCTGGGCGCGCTCGGTCGGCCTGGTCGACGTGGCCAGCCGCAAGCTGGTCAAGACCGTGCGCGTCGGGCGCTCGCCGCACGGCATCTATTTCCGCACTCGCGCGCCGCTGTATTGACCGGGCAGGGCAGGGACCATGGACGATACCAGGGCATCGCGATCCGGACGGCTGGGCAGGCTGCTGGCTGCGCTGGCGCTTGCCTGCGTCCTGCCGTCGGCGCTGCAGGCGGCTGACGTGCCCAAGCCTGGCGCCAAGGCGTGCCCGGCCGGCACGCTTTACCTGACCTTCGACACCGGCAGCATGAGCCAGGCGCAGTTGATCGCCGATACGCTGCGCCGCCACCATATCCGCGCCACCTTCTTCCTGGCCAATGAGCCGACCGTGCGCCAGGACAGTTCGCTGGACCCATCCTGGGCGCCGTACTGGAAGTCACTGGTGGCCGACGGCCACGCCTTTGGCACGCATACCTTCGACCATGTCTACCTGCGCAGCGTGCACGCCGGGCATGTGACCATGAGGCCGCAGTTCGGCACGCAGGCGGGCAAGGACATGGTCATGGACGCGGCCGGATTCTGCCAGGAGCTGCGGCGCAGCGCCGACGCCTTCCACGGCATGACCGGCGCCGCCATGGTGCCGCTGTGGCGCGCCCCGGGCGGGCGCACCGCCCCGCAGACGGTGCAATGGGCCGAGCAGTGCGGCTTCCGCCACGTCGGCTGGGCGCCGGCCGGGTTCCTGGGCGACGAGCTGTCGTCCGACCGCTATCCCAACGCGGCGCTGCTGGAACGCGCGCTGGCCAACCTGCGCGACGGCGATATCACCATGGCGCACCTGGGCATCTGGTCGCGCAAGGATCCGTGGGCGCCCGGCGTGCTGGAGCCGCTGCTCGCCGGCCTTGAGCGCAAGGGATTCTGTTTCGCGACGCTGCGCGAGCACCCGGCCTACCGCGACTGGATCGCCAGGCCGCAGCCAGTCGGGCAAAAGGAGGGCAGGCGCTGATGTGGGAGACGCTGAACGGCTGGATCGGCCAGGTCGAGGGCACGCTGTTCCAGGACGTGGTGCTGCCCGTGGTCTACGACCTCGGGTTTGGCCGCTATGCCGAGGAAGCCTTCACCGGCACCGAGTGGCTGCTGGTGGGCCTGGTGCAGATCGTGGTGATGGCATTGATCCTGGGGCCGCTGGAGAAATGGCGCCCGGTCGAGCCGGTATCCGACCGCGCCGGCATCCGCACCGATATCTTCTACACGGTGATCCACCGGCTCGGGCTGTTCCGGCTGGCCATGTTCTTCCTGCTCGCGCCGCTGACCGACGCCCTGGAAGGCGACCTGCGGCTGATGGGCTGGCACCGCATCAATGTGGAAGACTGGTGGCCGGGCGTGACCTCGGTGCCGCTGGTCAGCTTCTTTGTCTACCTGCTGCTGTTCGACTTCCTCGACTACTGGTACCACCGGCTGTCGCATTCGTTCCGCTGGTGGTGGCATCTGCATGCGGTGCACCACAGCCAGCGCCAGATGACGCTGTGGAGCGACAACCGCAACCACCTGCTGGACGACATGCTGCGCGATCTGGTGTTCGCGCTGGTGGCGCTGGGCGTGGGCGTGGAGCCGTCGCAGTACGTGCTGCTGGTGGCGTTGTCGCAGTTGCTGCAGAGCCTGCAGCATGCCAACGTGCGACTGCAATTCGGCGCCATCGGCGAGCGGCTGCTGATCTCGCCGCGCTTTCATCGCACCCACCACGCCGTGGGCATCGGCCATGAGGCCGACGGCGCACCGGCCAAGCTGGGCGGCTGCAACTACGGCGTGATCTTCCCGTGGTGGGACATGCTGCTCGGCACCGCGGTCTTCACCGAGACCTACCACCCGACCGGCATCCGCGACCAGCTGCCGCCGCCGCTGGGCAAGGGCCACGACTACGGCGCGGGCTTCCTGGCGCACCAGTGGTACGGCATCAAGCGGCTGCTGCGGCTGCGCTGAAACGGCGGGTCTGGAGGTAGTCCTCCACCCGCGGCGCAACACGGCGCGCCGCGGCGGCAAGCGGCGTATGCTAGTGTTCCGGGTTGCCGCCGGTCCGGCCCAGTCGGACTTCTGCCGCGCCCGGCGCCTTTCCTCCTGTCTGCCTTCGACTGCATGAACGATATCTTCCGCTCGTTTGGCCGCGCGCTGGTCAGCCAGCTGCATCCCCGCATGCTGATGCTGACCGTGCTGCCTTTCGTCCTGGCCACGCTGCTGTGGGGCGGTCTGCTCTGGTGGGGCTGGGACCCCATCATGGGCGCCACGCGCAGCTTCCTGGAAACCTCCATCCTGACCAGCTGGATCTACAGCGCGCTCGACTGGTTCGGCCTGCAATCGATGCGCACCATCGTGGCGCCGCTGTTCGTGGCGGCACTGGCAATCCCGCTGGTGATTGCCTCGATGCTGATGTTTATCGGCGTGTTCTCGGTGCCGGCGGTGGTGCGCCACCTGGAGCGCAGCTACCCGGACCTGGCCAAGGCCCATGGCGGCAGCATCCTGGGCAGCGTGTTCCAGTCGCTGGGCAGCACGCTGGTGTTCCTGGTGCTGGTGCTGGTGACGCTGCCGCTGTGGCTGATCCCGCCGTTCTTTGCGCTGATCCCGCCGGTGCTGTGGGGCTGGCTGACCTACCGCGTGATGACGTATGACGCGCTCGCCGACCACGCCAGCGCCGAAGAGCGCAAGACGCTGTTGCGCCGCCACCGCACGCCGCTGCTGGTGATCGGGGTGGCGGTGGGGCTGCTGGGCTCGGCGCCGACGCTGCTGTGGGTGTCGTCGGCGGCGGTGATCTTCCTGTTTCCGTTCGTGCTGGCCGGCACGCTGTGGCTGTATGTGCTGATCTTTATCTTCTCGGCGCTGTGGTTCGGCCACTTCTGCCTGCGCGCGCTGGCGCAGCTGCGGGCCGAGCGCGCGGCGGTGCCGGCCCAGCCGCCGGCGCATCAGCCGGACCAGCCGGCGCTTGACGGCGACGTCATCGACCTGGCGCCGAGCGACGTGCGCCGCATCGAAAATTCCTGAAGCGAGGGCAATATGGGTTTTGGCCTGATCGTCATTGGCGACGAGATCCTGTCGGGGCGGCGTGAAGACAAGCATCTGCGCCGCACCATCGAACTGCTGGGCGCGCGCGGGCTGGCGCTGGACTGGGCCGAATACGTCGGCGATGACCGAGCCCGCATCACCGCCACGCTGCGGCGCACGCTGGCCGGCCCGGACGTGGTGTTCTGCACCGGCGGCATCGGCGCCACGCCGGACGATCACACCCGCCAGTGCGTGGCCGCCGCGCTGGGCGTGCCGCTGGTGCTGCATCCCGAGGCGCGCGAACTGATTGCGCTGCGCATTGCCGAGACCGCCGGCGGCGACCCGGTCAAGGCCGACCTGAATCAGCCGGAAAACCAGCACCGCTTCAAAATGGGCGAGTTCCCCAAGGGCGCGCGCATCATTCCCAACAGCTACAACCGCATCCCGGGCTTTTCGGTCGGTCACCATCACTTCATGCCGGGATTCCCGGTGATGGCATGGCCGATGATGGAATGGGTGCTGGACCACGACTATGCGCACCTGTTCCACCAGGTGCAGCAGCAGGAGCGGGCCTTCTACGTGTTCGAGGCGCCGGAGTCCACGCTGACGCCGCTGATGGAGAAGGTCGAAGCGGCGCATCCGGGCATCCGCGTGTTCAGCCTGCCCTCGGTCGGCGACGTGCAGCGCGGCGACCGCTTCGCGCGCCGCCATATCGACCTGGGGGTCAAGGGCCCGGCCGATCTGCTGGCACCGGCCTATGCGATGCTGCTCGCAGGCGTGCAGGCGATGGGGTTCGAGATCGTGGAGCAGCCGCCGCGCGAAGCGGCGCAGGCTTAAGGCGGCACGGGTCGCAAGAAGAAGGGGCAGCCTTGGCTGCCCCTTCTCTCATTCTGGCCCGACCGCGATCAGGCGCCGTGCCACGGCAGTCCGCGCACGCACCAGCCTTCAACAGTCTTGCGGTGGTGGTGGTCGTCGCGGTTGCCCTCGAAGCCTTCCAGCACGTCCATGGCGAAGTGGTAGCCGGCGTCGGTGGCCACGCGCGCGGCGTGCTTGGAGCGCGCCGCGCTGCGGCACAGGAACAGCACCGGCACGTCGGCCGGAACGCGTGCCCTCAGCTCTTCGACAAAGCGGGCATTCTGCGCACCGCCCGGATAGGACATCCATTCGACATGGGCGAACTGCGCATCCGGCACGTCAACGCCGCCGACCCAGTCCAGTTCGGCCTGGGTGCGCACGTCGACCAGCACGGCGGAAGGATCGTTCTGCAGCAGCGCAAAGGCTTCCTGCGGCGACAGCGCGCCAAAATACGGGAGCTGGTTCTGTTGCTGGCGCTGGCGGGCGGCCTGGAGGAGATCGTCTCGGGTGGTCATCTGCGTGACAAATTTGAGGAATGGAATTGGAGGCGGCAAAGCCGCAACGCACTATTCTATAGCGCCGGGCCGATTCGAAGCCTCATTGACTGCTGTTGGGGCGTCGGGTGACTCCTTTTGGTGCATCCGCACTGTTCAAGTGCGACGCCTTGCTGAATGCACCATTGTGGTGTTTTATTAGGAGGCGCTACGCCGGAATGCGTGTAACCGGTGCGCCACTCGGCAGCCGAGCCGCTGCTTCTCTTACGCCGCCGCGGTGCGCGGTTCGCCGACGTTGCACTTTTTTCGGGCTGCCGGTGGCGGTGGGGCGTTCGCATGGCACGCTTTCTGCTAACATTCTTCGTCCTTTCGTGGCTGGTCGGGACGGCGCGGCAGAGCATGCATCGGCGCCGGTGACGACAGGCCCAAGAATTGGCTTTCTCAGACTTCCGCCGAATATCCAGGAGATTGGCATGGCCCACAGCGTTGCAGACGTGATGAAGCTGGTGAAGGAAAACGACGTCAAGTTCGTCGATTTCCGTTTCACCGATACCAAAGGCAAGGAGCAACACGTGTCCGTGCCCGTGTCGCACTTCGATGAAGACAAGTTCGAAAGCGGCCACGCCTTCGACGGTTCGTCGATCGCCGGCTGGAAGGGTATCGAAGCTTCGGACATGCTGCTGATGCCGGATTCGAACACCGCCCACATCGACCCGTTCTACGAAGAGCCGACGCTGGTGCTGTCCTGCGACGTGGTCGAGCCGTCGGACGGCAAGGGCTATGACCGCGACCCGCGTTCCATCGCCAAGCGCGCCGAAGCCTACCTGAAGAGCACCGGCCTGGGCGACACCGCTTTCTTTGGTCCGGAGCCCGAGTTTTTCATCTTCGACGGCGTGACCTGGAACGTCGACATGCAAGGCTGCTTCGTGAAGATCCATTCCGAAGAAGCCCCGTGGTCGTCGGCCAAGGAATTCGAGCACGGCAACAGCGGCCACCGTCCGGGCAAGAAGGGCGGCTACTTCCCGGTCGCCCCGATCGACACCTTCCAGGACATGCGTTCGGAAATGTGCCTGATCCTGGAATCGCTGGGCATCCCCGTTGAAGTCCACCACCACGAAGTGGCTGGTCAGGGCCAGAACGAAATCGGCACCCGCTTCAGCACGCTGGTGCAGCGCGCCGACTGGACCCAGATGCAGAAGTACGTGATCCAGAACGTCGCCCACACCTACGGCAAGACCGCCACCTTCATGCCGAAGCCGATCGTTGGCGACAACGGTTCGGGCATGCACGTGCACCAGTCCGTGTGGAAGGACGGCCAGAACCTGTTCGCGGGCAACGGCTACGCCGGCCTGTCGGAATTCGCGCTGTACTACATCGGCGGCATCATCAAGCACGCCCGTGCCCTGAATGCCATCACCAACCCGGGCACGAACTCGTACAAGCGCCTGGTGCCGGGCTTCGAAGCTCCGGTGAAGCTGGCCTACTCGGCCCGCAACCGCTCGGCTTCGATCCGCATCCCGTATGTGGCCAACCCGAAGGGCCGCCGCATCGAGACCCGCTTCCCGGATCCGCTGATGAACCCGTACCTGGGCTTCTCGGCGCTGCTGATGGCCGGCCTGGATGGCGTGATGAACAAGATCCACCCGGGCGAAGCTGCCGACAAGAACCTGTACGACCTGCCGCCGGAAGAGGATGCAAAGATCCCGACCGTGTGCTCGAGCCTGGACCAGGCGCTGGAGTACCTGGACAACGACCGCGAGTTCCTGACCCGCGGCGGCGTGTTCTCGAACTCGATGATCGATGCCTACATCGAACTGAAGATGGAAGAAGTCACGCGTTTCCGCATGACCACGCACCCGGTCGAGTTCGAAATGTACTACTCGCTGTAAGCGGCCTTTGCCCGGGAATGACGCAGGTTGTGGCCGGGCAACAGTTGCACCAGAAAGGGGCGGCTTCGGCTGTCCCTTTTTGCTTTGCTCGCTAGAATGGGGAATCGTGTTCCATCCCGTTCAAACCTAACGCCATGTTCATGGACGCCTCTTCACGCACGGCCCGCCGGACCCTGACCTTGCCCCGATCTCTGCACCAATTTCGTCTCGGATTCCCTGTTCTGGTGAGTGCCGTGGCGCTGACGCTGGGCGCGTGGGCCGGGCAGTCTTCCGCGCAGTCCTCGGACGTCTATGTCTGCACCGGGCCCAATGGCGTGCCCGAGTATCGCAATGGCAACGCGGGCAAGGGCTGCAAGAAGCTGAACCTGCCGGAGGTGGTGACGGTCCCGGGCGGGCGTATCGCTGCGCCGGCCAAGGGCGCTGGCAGCACCGCCGGCGCGGCGGCTGGCGGCACCAGCTTCCCGCGCGTGGACAGTGCCACGCAGAAGAGCCGCGACGGTGAGCGCCGCGCGGTGCTCTCGCAGGAGCTGCAGGCCGAAGAGGCCAAGCTGCAGGCGCTGCGTGCCGAGTACAACAACGGCCAGCCGGAGCGCCAGGGCAATGAGCGCAACTATCAGAAATACCTCGATCGCACGGCAGCGCTGCGCGACGACATCGCCCGCAGCGAGGCCAATGCGGCGTCGCTGCGGCGCGAGCTTGGCAATTTGAAGGACTAGTCTTATGCGTCGCCTGATTCGCGGAGTGTCGCGCAAGGCCAGCGGTGCCGACGGCGCCCGTGGCGAATCGCCGGCGGCTGATGCGGCGCCGGCCGAAGGCAGCGCCCAGGTGCTGACCATGGGCGCCGTGGCGTTCCATGCCGGCCTGGACGTAGTGGCCAACCCGGTGCTGCTGGTGCAGCAGCCGGGGCTGCGCGTCGTCTTTGCGAACCCGGCCGCTGAAGCCACCTTCGGCGTGTCGCGCAAGGGCATGGTGGAGCTGACGCTGCCTGACCTGTTCGGGCGTTCCGATGAGCTGCACAGCATGATCGACACCGTGGTCACGCGGCAGTTCGACGTGCGCCGGCAGGACCTGATCCTGCACCCGCCGCTGCAGGAGCCGGCCCATGTGCACGTGGTGATCTCCGCGCTGGAAGCGGTCGGCGACACCGTGGTGGTGGAAATCCTGCCCAATGAACAGAAGGTGCGCAGCGAACGCGAAGAACGCATCCTGGACCTGACCTCGGCCAACAAGGAACTGATCCGCAACCTGGCCCACGAAATCAAGAACCCGCTGGGCGGCATTCGCGGCGCGGCGCAGCTGCTGGAGTTCGAGCTGCCGGAGCGCTCGCTGCGCGAATACACGCAGGTCATCATCAAGGAATCGGACCGGCTGCAGACGCTGGTGGACCGGCTGCTGGAGCCGCACCGGCATCCGCATATCGTGTCCAGCCTGAATATCCACGAAGTGCTGGAGCGCGTGCGCTCGGTGGTGCTGGCGGAGTTCCCCAACGGGCTGGAGATCGTGCGCGACTACGACGCCAGCCTGCCCGAGCTGCAGGGCGACATGGAGCAACTGATCCAGGCCGTGCTCAACATCGTGCACAACGCCGCGCAGGCGCTGGCCGACCGCATGGCGCGCGGCGATGCACAGATCGTGCTGCGCACGCGCGTGGCGCGCCAGGTCACGATTGCCAAGCGCTTGTTCAAGCTGGCATTGGACTTGCATGTCATCGACAACGGCCCGGGAATTTCCGAAGACATCCGCGAACGCATCTTCTATCCGCTGGTATCGGGCAGGGATGGCGGCAGCGGACTCGGTCTCACACTCGCTCAAACCTTCGTGCAGCAGCACGAGGGCTTGATCGAATGCGAGAGCAGGCCGGGCTGTACCGACTTCCGCATCCTGCTGCCGCTGCACTAGCTTTTGCTGCCGTCCGCGAGCGATGGTGCATCCGCCGTGGCCGGGCATGCGGAAGACCAAATGACACCGAGCAGACAAGCGACGCACATGAAGCCGATCTGGATAGTCGACGACGATCAATCAATCCGCTGGGTCCTGGAAAAGGCCCTGGCCCGTGAAAGCCTGCTCTCGCGCAGCTTCACCAATGTGCGGGATGCGCTGGCCGCGCTGGAAGAAGACCAGCCCCAGGTGCTGATATCGGATATCCGCATGCCCGGCGGATCGGGCCTGGACCTGCTGCAGGCCATCAAGGCGCGGCATCCGGGCCTGCCGGTCATCGTGATGACGGCCTACTCTGACCTGGACAGCGCCGTGGCCGCGTTCCAGGGCGGTGCCTTCGAATACCTGGCCAAGCCCTTCGATGTCGACAAGGCGGTTGAGCTGATCCGCCGCGCGCTGGAAGAAAGCCTGCGCGAGGAAGAACTGGACGACCGCCTCGTCGATGCGCCCGAGATCCTCGGCCAGGCGCCGGCGATGCAGGACGTGTTCCGCGCCATCGGCCGGCTCTCGCAGTCCAACGTGACGGTGATGATCACCGGCGAGTCTGGCACCGGCAAGGAGCTGGTCGCACGCGCGCTGCACAAGCACAGCCCGCGTGCCAACGGGCCCTTTATCGCGCTCAATACCGCAGCCATCCCCAAGGACCTGCTCGAATCCGAACTGTTCGGCCATGAGCGCGGCGCCTTCACCGGTGCGCAGACCATGCGGCGCGGCCGCTTCGAGCAGGCCGAGGGCGGCACGCTGTTCCTCGACGAAATCGGCGACATGCCGTTCGACCTGCAGACGCGCCTGCTGCGCGTGCTGTCCGATGGCAACTTCTATCGTGTCGGCGGCCACAACCCCTTGCGCGCCAATGTGCGCGTGATTGCCGCCACCCACCAGAACCTGGAGCTGCGCGTCAAGGAAGGGCTGTTCCGCGAAGACTTGTTCCACCGCCTGAACGTGATCCGGCTGCGCCTGCCGCCGCTGCGCGAACGCCCGGAGGACATCACGCTGCTGGCGCGTCATTTCCTGCAGAAGAGCGCCAAGGAACTGGGCGTCGAGCCCAAGCGCATGTCCGACGAAGCGCTGGCCTATGTCAGCACGCTGCCATTCCCCGGCAACGTGCGCCAGCTGGAGAACCTGTGCAACTGGCTGACCGTGATGGCGCCGGCCCAGACCATCGAGGTCAAGGACCTGCCGCGCGAGATGCTGGAAGCCGGCACCAGCGAGCCGGTCAATGCGCCGCGGCCCGAGCGCGTTGCCGAAGCGCGCGCGCCCGAGTATGAAAGCGCGCCTGACCTGGCCGACTACGGCGGCTACGCGACGACGGTGGCAGAGGCCGACACGGCCACCGCAGTCCGGCCCGCGTCCGTGGCGACGGTGGTCCCGGCCCTGGCCTCGGCCGGCTGGGAAAGCCTGCTCGCCGGCGAAGCACGGGCAATGCTCGAAGCCGGCCAGCCGGAGGTCATGGATGTGCTGACGCGCCGCTTCGAGAAGGCCGTGCTGGAGGCCGCGCTGGGTGTCACGCGCGGGCGCCGCGTCGAGGCGGCGACCCGGCTCGGGATCGGGCGCAATACCATCACGCGCAAGCTGCAGGAGCTTGGGTTCGACTGAGCCAGGGCAGGGCGGGTGACAAGAAAAACCGGCCGGGACTTTCCCGGCCGGTTTTCTTGTTTTGCGTGAGGTGTTCAGCCGCGCGCTTCGACCAGCCGCTGCGCCATCTCGGCAAAGCCCTCGCCACCGGCCGCTGCGGTGATATAGGCCGGCGGCACCGGCAGCTGCGGCAGGATGTCGCGCACATTGGCCACGCCAACCGACAGCGGAAAGTGGGCGAACATGCTGGCATCGTTGGCCGAATCGCCGATAAACAGCCATTCGTCGCGGCGCGCGTCCACGTCTTCGCCCAGCAGTTCGGCCACGCACAGCCTGCTCATCGACAGCTTGTCGTGCAGGCCGAACCAGCCGTTGACATGGATCGAGCTGACCGTGGCGGTCATGCCGGCCTCGCGCATGATGGCGGCGATGCGGGCCACGGCGTCTGCAGGCAACGGCGCGACGTCCTCGGCATGGTCGATGGCCAGGTCGGCGGCATGCCAGGCCTGGTCCGAGGCCAGCGCGCAGCCCGGCACTTCGCGCACGATGCGCTGGCCCAGCGCTTCGATGCGCTCCAGGTTGCGCGCGCGCGTGGCGGCATCGTCCAGGAAGCGGGTCTGCAGGCGGCCGTTGTGCAAGTGCGAGTAGAACGCACCGTTCTCGCCGATGATGGCGTCGACCGGCCACAGCCGGGTCAGGATCTCGGCCCAGGCGATGCAGCGCCCGGTGACCGGGATCACGTGCAGGCCCGCGCGGCGCAGCCCGTCGAGCGCCAGGTAGGTCGAGGCCGGCAGCCGCCCGTCGGTGGTCAGGGTGCCGTCGATGTCGGTCAGCACGCCGCGCACGCGCTGCAGCACGGAATTAGAGAGCTTGTTCAGGGATTGCATGGCGGGCCATTGTAACCGCGGATCTGGCGGCAATTTCCCTTATTGCACTGCAAAAGGCATCGTACTGGCCATACTGGTGAATCTGCTGATTTGCTAGCTCAGGTGCGACAGGCGTAACATGCCGCTGTCACAAAAAAATCACATACTGTCGGATTTTCGACCGACCGGAACAGACAGACCAAAGGAGAGCCACCGATGTCCTTATCCCGTACCGTGCTCAAACTCGCAGCGCTGGCAGCCCTGACCGGGGCCGGCAGCGCCCACGCCGCCGTTGAAATCCAGTGGTGGCACGCCATGCAGGGCGCCCTGAACGACAAGGTGAACGAGATCGCCAACAAGTTCAACGCCAGCCAGTCCGAATACAAGGTGGTGCCGGTCAACAAGGGCAACTACGACGAAACCATGGCTGCGGGCATTGCGGCCTTCCGCGCCGGTGGCTCGCCCGCCATCCTGCAGGTGTTTGAAGTGGGCACCGCCACCATGATGAGCGCCAAGGGCGCGATCAAGCCGGTATCGGCGGTGATGAAGGACGCCGGCGAGAAGTTCGACCAGAAGGCCTATATCCCGGCGGTGGCGGGCTACTACACCTCGTCCAAGGGCGAGATGCTGTCGTTCCCGTTCAACAGCTCGACCACGGTGTTCTACTACAACAAGGACGCCTTCAAGAAGGCCGGCCTGGATCCGGAAAAGCCGCCCAAGACCTGGCCCGAGGTGATGCAGTACTCGGCCAAGCTCAAGGCCTCGGGCACCAACTGCGCCTACACCACCGACTGGCAGGGCTGGGTCCACCTGGAGAGCTTCTCGGCCTGGCACAACACGCTGTACGCGACCAAGAACAACGGCTTCGGCGGCACCGACACGCGCCTGCTCTTCAACAGCCCGCTGCACGTCAAGCACATCACCAACCTGCAGGACATGGTGAAGAAGGGCTATTTCAGCTACGGCGGGCGCAAGGCTGAGTCGCAGGCCAAGTTCTACAACGGCGAGTGCGCGATGTTCACCGGCTCGTCGGCATCGCTGGCCAATATCCGCAAGAATGCCAAGTTCGCGTTCGCGGTGGCACAGCTGCCGTATTACCCGGAGGTGCAGGGTGCCCCGCAGAACACCATCATCGGCGGCGCTTCGCTGTGGGTGATGGGCGGCAAGAAGCCCGACGAGTACAAGGGCGTGGCCAAGTTCTTCAATTTCCTGTCGCGCCCCGAGATCCAGTCTGACTGGCACCAGGCCACCGGCTACCTGCCGGTGACGATGGCCGCCTACGAGATGACGAAGAAATCGGGCTACTACGACAAGAACCCGGGTGCCGATGTGTCGGTGCAGCAGATGGTGGTCAAGACCACCGACAAGTCGCGCGGCGTGCGCCTGGGCAACATGGTGCAGATCCGCACCGTGGTGGACGAGGAACTGGAAGCCGTCTGGGCCGGCAAGAAGGAGCCCAAGGCGGCGCTGGACTCGGCCGTGGCCCGCGGCAATGATCTGCTGGAGCGCTTCCAGAAGACTGCCCGCGAGTAAGCCGGCATAGCCAGCAAGCTGATGTGACAATCGGGCGGTGGCGAAACCTCCGCCCGATTGCATTGTGGACGGCCCTGTCTCACCGATCGGGGCCCTCCGCAACTCCGTACCTAGTCCGATGCCGCGACCCGCAGCATTCGCCGGAATCCGTTCATGGAAAAACGCGTCGTTTTCCGTTCGCCGTGGCTGCCGTATCTGCTGGTGTTGCCGCAGATCGCGATCACGCTGATCTTCTTCTTCCTGCCCGCCGGGCAGGCGCTGTACCAGTCGATGCTGCAGCAGGATGCCTTCGGCATCAACCTTGAGTTCGTCGGCCTCGACAACTTCCGCATGCTGTGGAACGACCCGCTGTACGTGGAGTCGTTCCAGACCACCGCCATCTTTGCCGTGGGCGTGACCGTGGTGGGCCTGACTACCGCGCTGCTGCTGGCCTATTTTGCCGACCGCATCATCCGCGGCGCCGTCGGCTACAAGACGTTGCTGATCTGGCCGTATGCGGTGGCGCCGGCCGTGGCCGGCGTGCTGTGGATGTTCATGTTCAACCCGACGCTGGGCGTGGTGTCCTATGCGCTGCGCAAGCTCGGCGTGGAATGGAACTTCCTGCTCAATGGCGACCAGGCATTGCTGCTGGTGGTGCTGGCCGCCGCCTGGAAGCAGATCAGCTACAACTTCCTGTTCTTCCTGGCGGGTCTGCAGAGCATCCCGCGCTCGCTGATCGAGGCCGCCGCCATCGACGGCGCCGGCCCATGGCGCCGCTTCTGGTCGATCATGTTCCCGCTGCTGTCGCCGACCACCTTCTTCCTGATGGTGATCAACGTGGTCTACGCGTTCTTCGATACCTTCGCGATCATCGACGCGGTCACCCACGGCGGCCCGTTCAATTCGACCAACACACTGGTCTACAAGGTCTTCCATGACGGCTTCCGCGGCATGGACATCGGGGGCTCGGCCGCGCAGTCGGTGGTGCTGATGGTGATCGTGATCGCGCTGACCGTGGTGCAGTTCCGCTATGTTGAACGCAAGGTCCAGTACTGACGGAGACAGCACATGGTAGAACGTCGCCCCTTCCTTGATTTCCTGAGCCATGCGGTGCTGATCCTGGGCATCGTGATCGTGGTGTTCCCGGTGTACCTGACCTTCGTTGCGTCCACGCTGACCGCCGAAGAGGTGCTGGACGCGCCGATGACGCTGATCCCAGGCAGCCACCTGATCGAGAACTATCGCACCGTGCTGTTCCAGGGCGTGGGCGAGGCCGCATCGCCTGTCTCGACCATGATGAAGAACAGCCTGATCATGGCGCTGGGCATTGCGCTGGGCAAGATCGCGATCTCGATCATCTCGGCCTTTGCCATCGTCTATTTCAAGTTCCCGCTGCGCAAGACCTTCTTCTGGCTGATCTTCATCACGCTGATGCTGCCGGTGGAGGTGCGCATCCTGCCGACCTACAAGGTGGTGTCGGACCTCGGCATGCTGGACAGTTACTTTGGCCTGACCGTCCCGATCATCGCGTCGGCCACCGCCACCTTCCTGTTCCGCCAGTTCTTCCTGACCATTCCGGACGAGCTGGCCGAGGCCGCGCGCATCGACGGCGCCGGGCCGCTGCGATTCTTCTGGGACGTGGTGCTGCCGCTGTCGCGCACCAGCATCGCCGCGCTCTTCGTGATCCAGTTTATCTACGGCTGGAACCAGTACCTGTGGCCGCTGCTGATCACCACGCAGAAGTCGATGACGCCGGTGGTGGTGGGCGTGACGCAGATGATCTCGCGCTCGGGTGACGCGGCCACCGACTGGAACCTGGTGATGGCCACCGTGATGCTGGCGATGATCCCGCCGGCGGTGGTGGTGGTGCTGATGCAGAAGTGGTTCGTCAAGGGCCTGGTCGAAACGGAAAAATAAGGCGCGGTGGCCACGAGCCACGCGCAGGACAACAGCAATGGCAAAACTGTCGCTACGCAACGTTCAGAAAACCTACGCCGGCAGCGTCCAGGTGGTGCACGGCATCGACATGGAGATCGCCGACGGCGAATTCATCGTCATCGTCGGCCCCTCGGGCTGCGGCAAGTCCACGCTGCTGCGCATGGTGGCGGGGCTGGAAACCATCACCGGCGGCGAAATCCATATCGGCGACAAGGTCGTGAATAACCTGGAGCCGGCCGAGCGGGACATCGCCATGGTGTTCCAGAACTACGCGCTCTATCCGCATATGAGCGTATACGACAACATGGCCTACGGCCTGAAGATCCGCGGCATGGCCAAGGCCGAGATCGCGCAGCGGGTGAACCATGCCGCCGGCATCCTGGAGCTGGCGCCGCTGCTGGACCGCAAGCCGCGCCAGCTGTCGGGCGGACAGCGCCAGCGCGTGGCCATGGGCCGCGCCATCGTGCGCGAGCCGGCGGTGTTCCTGTTCGACGAGCCGCTGTCCAACCTGGACGCCAAGCTGCGCGTGCAGATGCGGCTGGAACTGAAGGAGCTGCACCGGCGCCTGGGCACCACCAGCCTGTACGTCACGCACGACCAGGTCGAGGCGATGACGCTGGCCGACCGCATGATGGTGCTCAACGCCGGACGCGTCGAGCAGATCGGCACGCCGCTGGAAGTCTATTCGCGTCCGGCCAGCACCTTCGTGGCCGGCTTTATCGGCTCGCCGCCGATGAACCTGATCCCGGTGGCGCGCAACGCCGGCGGCGACACTGGCGCGCAGATGCGCGTGGTGGCGAAGGAAGGCGAGGCCGCCAACGCCACGCTGGGGCACCTGCCGATGGGGCTGCACCTGCCGGAGCAGGCACTGCTGGGGCTGCGCCCGGAGCATATCGAGCCGTGCGCCGCGCATGAGGCCATCGCCGAAGTCGATGTGCGCGTGGTCGAGGCCCTCGGCGCGGATTCCTTTGCCTATGGCTCGCTTGGCGGACAGGCGGTGGTGGTGCGCCTGGACAGCCATGCGCACGTGCGCGCCGGCGACCGCCTGCCGGTGACGTCGTCGGCGGAGCACCTGCATTTCTTTGCGCCCGATACGGGCAAGCGCATCGAGGCCTGACATGACCAGCGTAACCGACACTGCCTGGCGGTACCCGAGCCATATCGCGCACCGCGGCGCCGGCAAGCTGGCGCCGGAGAACACGCTGGCAGCGTTTCGCCACGGCGCCGGCTTTGGCTACCGGATGTTCGAGTTCGACGTGAAGCTGTCGGCCGACGGCAAGCCGGTGCTGATGCACGACGCCACGCTGGACCGCACCACCAGCGGCAAGGGCAGGGTGGATGCGCTGACACTGGGCGAACTCGCGCAGCTGGACGCCGGCACGTGGCACAGCCCCGCCTTCGCCGGCGAGCCCGTGCCGACGCTGGCGGCCATCGCACGCTATACCCAGGCCAACGGCTTGATGGTCAATATCGAGATCAAGCCAGTGCCCGGCACCGAGGCGCGCACCGGTGCGGCGGTGGCGCTGGACGCGCAGTCGCTGTGGGCGGCTGCCGCGGTGCCGCCGTTGCTGTCATCGTTTTCTGAAGAGGCGCTGGCCGCCGCGGCGCGCGTCGCGCCGGACCTGCCGCGCGCGCTGCTGCTCGACCAGCTGCCCGCGGACTGGCTGGAGCGGCTGCGCCGGCTGGGCTGCGTGGCGCTGGATGCCAACCACCGCGAACTGGATGCCGGCGTGATCGCCGCCGCGCACGCGGCCGGTTTCCGGGTCCTCTGCTATACCGTGAACGATCCGGCGCGGGCGGCGCAGTTGCTGGCCTGGGGCCTGGACGGGCTGATCACAGACGCCGTCGACCAGATCGCGCCTTGATTCAAATTGTTGTGCGGGTGTTGCTAATTCGCTGATTGCGAACCGACTTGTCGTGGGTAGGTGTTTCGTATCGCGAAAAGTCCACATTGATCAAAGGCAATTCATGCTATTCTTAACGCCGTGAAGACTTTAGGTCCTTCCCCGCACAACTTGCCCTTTCGGGCCTTGTGAGGAAGCCATCACACGCGGCACCCAAGCGGTGCCGTTTGTGTAGGCGCCTCAGTTGGGCTCCCAAGAGTTGTTTGCGATCCGCTAACCGGTCAAGCCGTGTCGCGGAAGGTTGAATAACCCGCTGAACTCCGGCATTCCCGGAGAATAGTGAGCGTCCCATGATGCAGCAGTATCAGAGCAACTCGTACCTCTTCGGCGGTAACGCCCCGTATGTCGAAGAACTGTACGAGGCCTACCTCCAGAACCCCGCCTCGGTTCCCGACAATTGGCGCGCGTATTTCGACGCCATGCAGAACGTTCCTGCGGTCGACGGCTCGAACGGCCGGGATATCCCCCACGCCCCCATCGTTGCCTCGTTCGCCGAGCGCGCCAAGCAAGGCCCCATCAGGACCATCGTTGCCTCGGCCGATTCCGACATGGGCCGCAAGCGCGTCGCTGCCACCCAGCTGATCGCCGCCTACCGCAACATCGGTTCGCACTGGGCCGACCTGGATCCGCTCAAGCGCCAGGAGCGTCCGCCCCTGCCGGATCTGGACCCGGCGTTCTACGGTTTCTCCGAAGCAGACCTCGACATCGTCTTCAATGCCAGCAACACCTACTTTGGCAAGGAGTCGATGAGCCTGCGCGAGCTGCTCAACAACCTGCGCGAAACCTACTGCGGCACCATCGGTTTCGAATTCATGTACGTGAGCGACCAGGCGCAGAAGCGCTGGTGGCAGGAGCGCCTGGAAACCACGCGTTCCAAGCCCGTGTTCACGCTGGAAAAGAAGAAGCACATCCTGGACCGCCTGACCGCGGCTGAAGGCCTGGAGCGCTTCCTGCACACCAAGTACGTCGGCCAGAAGCGCTTCTCGCTGGAAGGCGGCGAAAGCTTCATCGCCGCCATGGACGAGCTGATCCAGCACGCCGGCAGCAAGGGCGTGCAGGAAATCGTGATCGGCATGGCCCACCGTGGCCGCCTGAACGTGCTGGTCAACACGCTGGGCAAGATGCCCGCCGACCTGTTCGCCGAATTCGAAGGCAAGCACGTCGACGACCTGCCGGCCGGTGACGTCAAGTACCACAAGGGCTTCTCGAGCGATGTCTCGACCGAAGGCGGCCCGGTCCACCTGTCGCTGGCGTTCAACCCGTCGCACCTGGAAATCGTCAACCCGGTGGTCGAAGGCTCGGCCAAGGCCCGCCAGGAACGCCGCGGCGAAGTCGGCCACAAGGAAGTGCTGCCGGTGCAGGTGCACGGCGACGCGGCCTTTGCCGGCCAGGGCGTGGTGATGGAGACGCTGAACCTCGCGCAGACCCGCGGCTACGGCACGGGCGGCTCGATGCACATTGTCATCAACAACCAGATCGGCTTCACTACCTCCGACCCGCGCGACGCGCGTTCGACGCTGTACTGCACGGACGTGGTCAAGATGATCGAGGCCCCGGTGCTGCACGTGAACGGCGACGATCCCGAAGCCGTGGTGTACGCCATGCAGCTGGCCGTGGACTTCCGCATGGAGTTCAAGAAGGATGTCGTGGTCGACATCATCTGCTTCCGCAAGCTGGGCCACAACGAGCAGGACACCCCGGCGGTCACGCAGCCGCTGATGTACAAGAAGATCGCCCAGCACCCCGGCACGCGCAAGCTGTACGCTGACAAGCTGGCCGCGCAGAACCTGGTCCCGGCCGAGTTCGGCGACGAGAAGGTCAAGGCATACCGCGCCGCGATGGACGCCGGCAAGCACACCGCCGACCCCGTCCTGTCGAACTTCAAGAACAAGTTCGCCGTGGACTGGATGCCGTTCCTGAACCGCAAGTGGACCGACGCCGCCGACACCGCCGTGCCGGTGACCGAGCTCAAGCGCCTGGCCGAACGCATCACCACCACGCCTGAGACCCTGAAGCTGCACCCGCTGGTGGAGAAGGTCGTCAAGGACCGCGCCAACATGGGCCGCGGCGACCAGCCGCTGGACTGGGGCATGGGTGAGCACCTGGCCTTCGCCTCGCTGGTGTCGTCGGGCTACCCGGTGCGTATCACCGGCCAGGACGCTGGCCGCGGCACCTTCACCCACCGCCACGCCGTGCTGCACGACCAGGCCCGCGAGCGCTGGGATGCCGGCAGCTACGTGCCGCTGCAGAACGTGTCGGAAAACCAGGCACCGTTCACGGTGATCGACTCGGTGCTGTCCGAAGAGGCCGTGCTCGGCTTCGAATACGGCTACTCGGCCGCCGAACCGAACGCGCTGGTGATCTGGGAAGCCCAGTTCGGCGACTTCGTCAACGGCGCCCAGGTGGTGATCGACCAGTTCATCTCGTCGGGTGAAGTAAAGTGGGGCCGTGCCTCGGGCCTGACGCTGATGCTGCCGCACGGCTACGAAGGCCAGGGCCCGGAACACAGCTCGGCCCGTATCGAGCGCTTCCTGCAGCTTTGCGCGGACCACAACATGCAGGTCTGCCAGCCGACCACGCCGGCCCAGATCTTCCACCTGCTGCGCCGACAGATGATCCGTCTGTTCCGCAAGCCGCTGGTGATCATGACGCCGAAGTCGCTGCTGCGTAACAAGGACGCTGTGTCGCCGCTGTCGGACCTGGCCAAGGGCCACTTCGAGACGGTCATCCCTGACCACGAAGAGCTCAACGCCAGCAAGGTCAAGCGCGTCATCATGTGCTCGGGCAAGGTCTACTACGACCTGGTCAACACGCGCAAGGAACGCGAGGCCAATGATACGGCGGTGATCCGCCTGGAACAGCTGTATCCGTTCCCGCACAAGGCCGTGGCAGCAGAACTCAAGAAGTATCCGAACGCCACCGAAATCGTGTGGTGCCAGGACGAGCCGCAGAACCAGGGTGCCTGGTTCTTCGTGCAGCACTACATCATGGAAAACATGACGGATGGCCAGAAGCTCGGTTATGCCGGTCGTCCCGCTTCGGCTTCGCCGGCAGTGGGCTACTACGCAAAGCACAACGAGCAACAGAAGGCGCTGCTGGAGGCTGCCTTCGCCAAGCTCAAGGGCTTTGTTCTGACCAAGTAATCAAGCGGCAGCTACGGCGGCGCGCGCAGACGGCCGCCGTGGCATAGCCAGCATAAAGACAACACGCATAACACGAGGAATTCACAACCATGGCTATCGTTGACGTCAAGGTTCCGCAGCTCTCCGAATCGGTCGCCGAAGCGACCATGCTCAACTGGAAGAAGAAGCCGGGCGAGGCTGTTGCACAGGACGAAATCCTGATCGAGATCGAAACCGACAAGGTCGTGCTGGAAGTGCCGGCCCCGTCGGCTGGTGTCCTGTCGATTATCGTCAAGAACGACGGCGACACCGTCGTGGCCGATGAGATCATCGCCAAGATCGACACCGAAGCCACCGCTGGCGCCGCCGCACCGGCTGCTGCCGCTCCGGCACCTGCCGCCGCTGCCCCGGCACCTGCCGCTGCTGTCGCCGCTCCGGCCGCCGCAGGTGGTGTGGCGATGCCGTCGGCTGCCAAGCTGATGGCAGAAGCCGGCCTGTCGGCTGGCCAGGTTGCAGGCACCGGCAAGGACGGCCGCATCACCAAGGGTGACGCGCTGGCCGCTGCTGCTGCCCCGGCCGCCAAGGCTGCTCCGGCTCCGGCTGCCGCCAAGCCGGCGCTGCAGCAGGTTTCGGCCCCGGTTGACTTTGCCGCGCTGGGCGACCGCCCGGAAGAGCGCGTGCCGATGAGCCGTCTGCGCGCCCGTATCGCCGAGCGCCTGCTGCAATCGCAATCGACCAACGCCATCCTCACCACCTTCAATGAAGTGAACATGAAGCCGGTGATGGACCTGCGCAACAAGTACAAGGACCGCTTCGAGAAGGAACACGGCGTCAAGCTGGGCTTCATGTCGTTCTTCGTCAAGGCCGCGGTGCACGCGCTGAAGAAGTTCCCGCTGATCAATGCTTCGATCGACGGCAACGACATTGTCTACCACGGCTACTTCGACATCGGCATCGCCGTGGGTTCGCCGCGTGGCCTGGTGGTGCCCATCCTGCGCAATGCCGACCAGATGAGCCTGGCCGACATCGAGAAGAAGATTGCCGAGTTCGGCGTCAAGGCCCGTGACGGCAAGCTGTCGCTGGAAGAACTGACCGGCGGTACCTTCTCGATCTCCAACGGCGGCGTGTTCGGTTCGATGCTGTCGACCCCGATCATCAACCCGCCGCAATCGGCCATCCTGGGCGTGCACGCCACCAAGGACCGCCCGGTGGTGGAAGACGGCCAGATCGTGATCCGCCCGATGAACTACCTGGCGATGTCTTATGACCACCGCATCATCGACGGCCGTGAAGCCGTGCTGGGCCTGGTGGCCATGAAGGACGCGCTGGAAGATCCGGCCCGCCTGCTGCTGGACCTGTAATTAACGGTCCCCCCGCGCACGCCTGCCGTGCGCGGGGCGCGCTTCCCCCGTGATGAAGGCGCGCCGGCACAAGCTGTCGCCGGCGCCCACAAAGGAATTTCCATGAGCAAACAATTCGACGTGCTGGTGATCGGCGCCGGCCCCGGCGGCTACATCGCCGCCATCCGCGCCGGCCAGCTGGGCCTGAACGTGGCCTGCTGCGAAGGCAATCCGTATGACGATCCCAAGGGCGAAGCCCGCCTGGGCGGCACCTGTCTGAACGTGGGCTGCATCCCCTCCAAGGCGCTGCTGGCTTCCTCGGAGGAGTTCGAGAACGTCCAGCACCACCTGGGCGACCACGGCATCACCGTGGGCGACGTCAAGGTCGACGTGGCCAAGATGCTCAAGCGCAAGGACGACATCGTTGGCAAGATGACCAAGGGCATCGAGTTCCTGTTCCGCAAGAACAAGGTGACGCTGCTCAAGGGCTACGGCAAGTTCGTCGGCAAGAGCGCCGAGGGCTTCCAGGTCGACGTTGCCGGTGAAGTCGTGACCGCCAAGCAGGTCATCATCGCCACCGGTTCGAAGGCTCGCCACCTGCCGGGCATCAAGGTCGACAATGACCTGGTCAGCGATAACGAGGGCGCGCTCAAGTTCCCCGCAGTGCCGAAGAAGCTGGGCGTGATCGGTGCCGGCGTGATCGGCCTGGAACTGGGCTCGGTGTGGCGCCGCCTGGGCTCCGATGTGACCGTGCTGGAAGCGCTGCCCGCGTTCCTGGGCGCCGCCGACGAAGGCGTGGCCAAGGAAGCGCAGAAGCAGCTGACCAAGCAGGGCCTGAAGTTCAGCCTCGGCGTGAACGTCAACGAAGTGACGACCGGCAAGAACGGCGTGACCGTCAAGTACACCGACAAGGACGGCAAGGCGCAGACCCTGGAGGTCGATCGCCTGATCGTGTCGGTTGGCCGCGTGCCCAATACCGACAACCTGGGCCTGGACGCCGTCGGCCTGGCCGCGGACCAGCGCGGCTTCATCGAGGTGGACGACCACTGCGCCACCAAGGTGCCGGGCCTGTGGGCCATCGGCGACGTGGTGCGCGGCCCGATGCTGGCGCACAAGGCCGAGGACGAAGGCGTGGCCGTGGCCGAGCGCATCGCCGGCCAGAAGCCGCATATCGACTACAACTGCGTTCCGTGGGTGATTTACACCTTCCCGGAAATCGCATGGGTAGGCAAGACCGAAGCCCAGCTCAAGGCCGAAGGCCGCGAGTACAAGGCCGGCCAGTTCCCGTTCATGGCCAACGGCCGTGCACTGGGCATGGGCCACGCCGACGGCTTCGTCAAGATGCTGGCCGACGCCAAGACCGACGAGATCCTGGGCGTGCACATCGTTGCCGCCAACGCCTCGGACCTGATCGCCGAAGCCGTGGTGGCGATGGAGTTCAAGGCCGCCAGCGAGGATATCGGCCGCGTCTGCCACCCGCACCCGTCGATGTCGGAAGTCATGCGCGAAGCCGCGCTGGCCGTCGACAAGCGTCAGCTTAATATGTAAGGCGCATGCTTCGCATTGCCTGAGTACCGGCGCGCCGCATCCGCGGCGCGCCGTTTTCACTTGCGGCCCGTGCCGCAGGAACCCGTCAGCATGAACGTCACCGAGTACTACGAGAAGGAACTGAAGGAGCGCGGCTACCAGTCCGACGAAGCGCAATTGCGTGCCGTGGCCCGGCTGCAGCAGTGCTACGACGAATGGGTGGCCTACAAGAGCCGCCGCAACAATGCGCTGAAGAAGCTGCTGGTCCGTCCCGACGTGCCCAAGGGCGTCTACCTGTGGGGTGGGGTGGGGCGCGGCAAGTCCTTCCTGATGGACAGCTTCTATACCTGCGTGCCGGTGGTGCGCAAGACGCGGCTGCATTTCCATGAGTTCATGCGCGAGGTCCATCGCCAGCTCGAAGAGCTGCGCGGCCGTCCCGATCCGCTGGATGAGCTGGCCAGACGCATCGCGCGCCGCTTCCGGCTGATCTGCTTCGATGAATTCCACGTCAGCGACGTCGCCGACGCGATGATCCTGCATCGGCTGCTGCAGCAGATGTTCGAGAACGGCGTGCAGTTCGTGATGACCTCCAACTACCGCCCGGACCTGCTGTATCCGGATGGCCTGCACCGCGACCGCGTGCTGCCGGCCATCGCGCTGCTGCAGCGGAAGCTCGACGTGCTCAACGTCGACGCGGGCATCGACTATCGCAAGCGCGCGCTGGAGCAGGTGCAGGCGTACCACACGCCGCTCGGCGCCAAGGCCAGTTCCGCGCTGCGCGACGCCTTCACCTCGATTGCCGGCGTGGCCGACGAGTCGCCGCTGCTGCATATCGAGCATCGCGAGTTGCGTGCGCTGCGCAAGGCCAACGGCGTGGTGTGGTTCGACTTTGCCACGCTGTGCGGCGGCCCGCGCTCACAGAACGACTACCTGGAGCTGGCGTCCCAGTTCCACACCGTGATCCTGTCCGACGTGCCGCGCATGACGCCGCGCATGTCGTCCGAGGCACGCCGCTTCACCTGGCTGATCGATGTCTTCTACGACCACAAGGTCAAGCTGCTGATGTCGGCGGAAGTGCCCGCGGACGAACTCTACACCGAAGGCCAGATGGCCAATGAGTTCCATCGGACCGTATCGCGCATCATCGAGATGCAATCGCGCGAATACCTGGAATCCGAGCGCCGCACCATGGATACCACGCTCACCTGAGCGTTGTTTTCCGGCCCGGCGCGACGATTGCCGGGCCGCATTGACCTATATCAAGGTCGATTCGGGGGCCCGCATATACCCTCCATCGGGTAGAAAAAGGTTCCCATGTCGTCGCCCCCAGTCACCAGTCCTTCAGCCAGCTTACTGGCACCGTACCCGCCGTCCGCGCTCCGTGATGCCTTGGGCCCGGCTGCCGACGCCGGTGCGCGGCTGGCCTGCTTCCATTGCGGCCTGCCCGTCACGGACACCGAGCCGCTTGCCGCCGAGCTGGACGGCAGCCGCCGGGTGTTCTGCTGCGGCGGTTGCCAGGCATTGGCGCAGACCCTCCATGCGGCCGGCTTTGCGCACCTGTACGGGGATGAAGCCCGCTTCGCCCGCCCCATCGACGACGACGCCCGTCGCGAGGCCGAACCGATCTGGGCCGCCTACGACACCCCTGAGTTGCGCGCCCAGTTTGTCCGCCCGCTGGACAGCGGCCGCGCCGAGATCACGCTGGCGCCAGAGAACATCCGCTGTGCCGCTTGCGCGTGGCTGATCGAACAGCACCTGAGCCGCCAGCCGGGCGTTGAGTCCGCGGTCGCCAATGTCGCCACGCGGCGCGTGGTGGTGCGCTGGCGCGATGGCGCCCAGACGGTGGCGGGGCTGCTGGCCGCGCTGGCTGGCATCGGCTACATGGCCTGGCCGTTCGAAGTCTCGCGCACCGACCAGCAGGACCGCCGCGCGCGCCGCGGGCTGCTGATGCGCATGGCGGTGGCCATGCTCGGCATGATGCAGGTCATGATGTATGCGTGGCCGATCTACACGCACGAGGCCACCATCGACCCTGGCCAGCTCCAGCTGATGCGCTGGGCCAGCTTCGCCCTGACGCTGCCGGTGGTGTTCTATGCCGCCTCGCCGATCTTTGCCGGTGCCTGGCGCAGCCTGCGCCAGCGCCACATGGGTATGGACGTGCCGGTGGCGATCGGCATCGGCGCCGGCTTTGCCGCCAGCGCGCTGGCCACGGTGCGCGGAGTGGGTGAGGTGTATTTCGATTCGGTGACGATGTTCGTCGCCTTCCTGCTGCTGGCCCGCTACCTGGAACTGCGCGTGCGCCAGGCCTCGCGCAGCGGCGCCGAGATGCTGGCGCGCCAGCTGCCGGCCACCTGCGAACGGTTGGTCGCGACGGGTGAGGCCGGCGAGCGTGTGCCGGTCGCGCGCCTGCGTGCGGGCGATCTGATCCGCGTCAAGGCCGGCGAGATCGTTCCCGCCGATGGCGCCGTGGTGGCGGGCGCGAGCGAACTCGACGAATCCATGCTGACCGGCGAGAGCCGCCCGGTGCGCCGCGCCGCCGGCGAGACCGTGCTGGCCGGCAGCTTCAATACGGCAAGCCCGCTCGAACTGCGGATCACGCGCGTCGGCGCCGGCACCCGCCTGGCCGAGATCGTCGCGGTGCTGGACCGCGCGCTGGCTGAAAAGCCGCGCCTTGCCACGCTGGCCGACCGCGTCGCGGGCTGGTTCGTGGCGACGCTGCTGGGGCTGGCGGCGCTGACCGGGCTGGTATGGGGTCTCTGGATCGATCCGTCGCGCGCCTTGCTGGTGACGATTGCGGTGCTGGTGGTCAGTTGCCCGTGCGCCTTGTCGCTGGCCACGCCGGCCGCGCTGGCCGCGGCCGGTGCGGCGCTGTCGCGCCGCGGCGTGCTGCTGACACGCGGCCACGCGCTGGAGACGCTGGCGCGCGTCACCGACGTGGTGCTCGACAAGACCGGCACGCTGACCGAAGGGCGCTTTGCCGTGGCCGCGGTCGAGCCGCTGGCTGACGCCGATCGGACCCGATGCCAGGCGCTGGCCACCGCGATGGAGCGCGGTGGCGAACATCCGATCGCGCGCGCGCTGGTGGCCGCGGCGCAGGGTAACTCCGGCATGTCGCTCCAGGTGTCCGACATGCGCAACGTCCCGGGTCAGGGCCTGGAGGCGATCGTCGATGGCCAACGCCTGCGGCTCGGCCGCGCCGACTTTGTCGCGGCGCTGGCGCCCGACAGCGGCCAGGCACCGGACACCTGGCGCAGCGACGCGGACCATCCTGGCGCCACCGTGGTGTGGCTGGGCGCGCCAGCGGGTCCGCTGGCGCGCTTCGTCCTGGCCGATGTGGAGCGGACGCAGACGCCGCAGTTGCTCGTGCGGCTGCGTGAACTTGGCGTGCGCTGCCACCTGGTATCGGGCGATCACGCCGAAGCGGTCCACTGGTGGGCGTCGCACTTCGGCATAGCCTGCGTAGCCGGCGCGGTCACCCCGGAAGGCAAGCGCGACTACGTCGCGCGGCTGCAGCAGGGCGGGGCGGTGGTGCTGGCCGTGGGCGATGGCATCAACGATGCGCCGGTGCTGGCGCAGGCCCAGGTGTCGATCGCCATCGGCAGCGGCGCGCCGCTGGCCCAGGCCGGTGCGGACGCGGTGCTGACGCACGGCGGCGTGGCCGAGATCGCCACCGCACTGGCGGTGTCGCGCCGGACGCGCCGGGTGGTGCGCCAGAACCTGGGCTGGGCCTTCTTCTACAACGTCGTGGCCATCCCGCTCGCAGCGACGGGGCTGGTCACGGCCTGGATGGCCGGCATCGGCATGTCGCTGTCGTCGTTGCTGGTAGTGGCCAATGCCTGGCGCCTGCTGCGCGCCGGCAAGCCGCGCCACAAGGGAGTCTGACAGATGGAAACGCTTTACCTGCTGGTGCCGATGAGCCTGGTGCTTGTCGTGGTCATCGCGGGCGCGCTGTGGTGGGCCCTCCATGCCGGGCAGTACGACGACCTGGACCGGCCCGCCGAATCGATCCTGCTGGACAACGACAAGCCATGAACCCGCCGCGCGGCGCGCCCTCCGACCGGGGCCCAGCACGCAGGTTCCATGCATGCCCTGAGCGACTTGATAAAGATCAACGCACATGCAGCATGGTTTTTCTAAAGTCACACTGTCAGTAGGTTTTTTCTTTTCTCTAAGCTTTGGGGGTCTGAATGGATGTCACTGCCGCGTCTTCACGCGTCGACACCTTCAATTACGGCGTCGTAAGACAGTTCGCTGTCATGACGGTAGTCTGGGGGATCGTCGGCATGGCCGTCGGCGTGCTGCTGGCAGCACAGCTGATCTGGCCCGAACTCAACTTCAACACACCCTGGCTGTCGTTTGGCCGGCTGCGGCCGTTGCATACCAATGCGGTGATCTTCGCCTTCGGCGGCAGCGCGCTGTTCGCGACCTCGTACTACGTGGTCCAGCGCACCTGCCAGGCCCGCCTGTTCTGCGGCCCGCTGGCCGCGTTCACGTTCTGGGGCTGGCAACTGGTCATCGTCGCCGCCGCCATCACGCTGCCGCTGGGGATCACCAGCTCCAAGGAATACGCGGAACTGGAATGGCCGATCGACCTGCTGATCACCGCGGTCTGGGTGGCCTACGCGATCGTGTTCTTCGGCACCATCGTCAAGCGCAAGACCCGGCATATCTACGTCGCCAACTGGTTCTTTGGCGCCTACATCCTGACCATCGCGCTGCTGCACATCGTCAACAACATCGAGATGCCGGTGTCGCTGTGGAAGTCCTACTCGGCCTATGCCGGCGTGCAGGACGCGATGATCCAGTGGTGGTACGGCCATAACGCCGTGGGCTTCTTCCTGACCACCAGCTTCCTGGGGATGATGTACTACTTCATTCCCAAGCAGGCCGAGCGCCCGATCTACTCCTACCGCCTGTCCATCGTCCACTTCTGGGCGCTGAACTTCACCTACATGTGGGCCGGCCCGCACCACCTGCAGTACACCGCGCTGCCGGACTGGGCACAGTCGCTGGGCATGGTGTTCTCGCTGATCCTGCTGGCGCCGTCGTGGGGCGGCATGATCAACGGCATCATGACCCTGTCGGGGGCCTGGCACAAGCTGCGCACCGACCCCATCCTGAAGTTCCTGGTGGTGGCGCTGTCGTTCTACGGCATGGCCACGTTCGAAGGCTCGATGATGTCGATCAAGACCGTCAACGCGCTCTCGCACTACACGGACTGGACCATCGGTCACGTGCACTCGGGCGCGCTGGGCTGGGTCGCGATGATCTCGATCGGCTCGCTCTACTACCTGATTCCGCGTCTGTTCGGTGAGAAGCAGATGTACAGCGTCCGGCTGATCGAGTGGCACTTCTGGATCGCGACCATTGGCGTGGTGCTGTATATCGCCTCGATGTGGATCGCCGGGGTGATGGAAGGCCTGATGTGGCGCGCCACGCAGCCTGACGGCACGCTGACCTATGCCTTCGTCGAAGCGGTCAAGGCCAAGTACCCGTTCTACCTGATTCGCTTGCTGGGTGGCCTGTGCTTCCTGTCCGGCATGCTGCTGATGGCCTACAACGTGCTCAAGACCATTGTCGGCAAGCCCGCCGTGGATGCGCCGATTCCGGCCAGCATCACTGCCTCTGCCCACTGATCAATCCAGGATAGAAAGATGTCCGACAAACAACGCTTCTTTTCCCACGAAACGCTGGAGAAGAACATCGGCTGGCTGATCATCTGCACGATCCTCGTGGTCAGCATTGCGGGTCTGGTCCAGATCGTGCCGCTGTTCTTCCAGCACTCCACCACCGAGCCGGATCCGGGCATCACCCCGTATTCGCCGCTGCGGCTGATGGGCCGCGATATCTATATCCGTGAAGGCTGCGTCGGCTGCCACTCGCAGCAGGTCCGCACGCTGCAGGCCGAGACCGAGCGCTACGGACACTTCTCCACGGCGGGCGAGTCGGTCTACGACCACCCGTTCCTGTGGGGCTCCAAGCGCACCGGTCCCGACCTGGCGCGCGTGGGCGGGCGCTACTCGGATGACTGGCAGCGCATCCACCTGCGCAATCCGCGCGACGTGGTGCCGGAATCCGTGATGCCATCGTACCCGTGGCTGGAAAAGGCCGAGCTGCCCACCAACGACATCCAGGCCCGCATGCGCGCGCTGGTGCGCCTGGGCGTGCCGTACACGGATGCCGAGATCGCCAAGGCACCGGACGAGCTCAAGGGCAAGACCGAAGAAGATGCGCTGGTTGCCTACCTGCAAGGCCTGGGCACCAACCGCCGCAACGTCCGCGTGGATTCCGCCGCGGCTGCGGCACCCAAGGAGTAAGCCATGGCCATGATCACTGCCATTGCGACCGTCGTGTCGATGGTCGTCTTCCTGGGGATCTGCTGGTGGGCCTGGTCCGCCGGCCGGCAGGCCGCTAACCGGGAATCCGCCATGCTGCCGTTCGCGCTGCCTGACGAAACCACGACAACATCGAGCCGGAACACCTAGCCATGAGCGATTTCATTTCCGAATTCTGGAGTTATTACATTGCCGCTATCGCGCTCATCGGCATCGTCTGGTGCGTGTGGCTGCTGTTCTCGCAACGCAAGGTCGCCAAGACCACCGGCGGCACTGAAGACACCGGCCATGTCTGGGACGGTGACCTGCGCGAGCTGAACAACCCATTGCCGCGCTGGTGGATGTGGATGTTCCTGCTGGCCTGCATCTTCAGCCTGGCCTACCTGGTGCTGTATCCGGGACTGGGTTCGTATGCCGGCGTGCTGAAGTTCTCCACGCAGGGCGAACTTGCCGCGCACCGCGCGGCGCAGGAGAAAATGCAGAACGAGATCTACTCCAAGTACCTGAAGATGGACGTCAAGCAGGTGGCGGCGGATCCGCAGGCGCGCGAGATCGGCCAGCGCCTGTTCCTGAACTACTGCGCACAATGCCACGGCTCGGACGCGCGCGGCAGCCGCGGCTTTCCGAACCTGACAGACAGCGACTGGCTCTATGGTGGCGAACCCGACATCATCCAGCAGACCATCACCAAGGGCCGCAATGGCGTGATGCCGCCGTTTGCCGCGGCCATCGACGCCAAGCAGGCGGGCGACGTGGCGCAATACGTGCGCTCGCTGTCGGGCCTGTCGTCGGACCCGATCCGTGCGTCGCGTGGCGAGGGCGCCTTCAAGACGACCTGCGTGGCATGCCACGGCGCCGGCGGCAAGGGCAACCAGGCGCTCGGCGCGCCCAACCTGGCGGACAACGTCTGGCTGTATGGCAGCTCGGAAGGCAGTATCGTCGACGCAATCCTGAAGGGCCATAACAACCACATGCCTGCGCATGAGGAGATCCTGACGCCTGAACGCATCCGGATGCTGACGGCCTATGTCTGGGGTCTGTCCAATACTGGGGGCGGAGCCGGGCAATGACCGACGACTCATGTGAGCGGGCGCTGGCAGCTCGCGGGAGAGCATGCCCATGAACGCACCCGGGACCGAAGAAATGGCCCGGGCGGCCCCCCAGCAAACGTGGGACCTGCAACGGTCGGCCGCTGCGCCGGGCGAGACCTCTGACGAAACGCTCTACGAGGTCCGCCGCAAGATCTACCCGCGCTCGGTGACGGGCGCATTCTCCAGCTGGCGGGTCTGGCTGGTGATCCTGACCCAGCTGATCTACTACGGCACGCCCTGGCTCCAATGGAATGGCCGCCAGGCCGTGCTGTTTGACCTTGGCGAGCGCAAGTTCTACATCTTCGGGCTGGTGCTGTGGCCGCAGGACGTCATCTACCTGGCGGTGCTGCTGGTCATCTCGGCGCTGGCGCTGTTCCTGTTCACGGCGATCGCGGGGCGGCTGTTCTGCGGCTATGCCTGTCCGCAGACGGTCTACACCGAGATCTTCATGTGGATCGAGCGGCGGGTCGAAGGCGACCGCATCGCCCGCATCCGGCTCGATGGCGATCCGTGGAGCCTGCGCAAGTTCCGTCTCAAGGCGACCAAGCACTTCCTGTGGGTGCTGATTGCGCTCTGGACCGGCTTTACCTTCATCGGCTATTTCGCACCGATCCGCGAACTGGGCGGCGAGGTGCTCAGCCTGTCGCTGGGGCCGTGGCAGTCGTTCTGGATGCTGTTCTACGCGTTCGCCACCTGGGGCAATGCGGGCTTCATGCGCGAGCAGGTGTGCAAGTACATGTGCCCGTATGCGCGTTTCCAGAGCGTGATGGTGGATCGCGATACCTATGTCGTGACCTACGACGTCGGCCGCGGCGAGCCGCGCGGAAGCCGGTCGCGCAAGACCGACCACCACAAGGCGGGGCTTGGCGACTGCGTCAACTGCAGCATCTGCGTGCAGGTGTGCCCGACGGGCATCGATATCCGCGACGGCCTGCAGTACGAGTGCATCGGCTGCGGCGCCTGCATCGACGCCTGCGACCAGGTCATGGACAAGATGGAATATCCGCGCGGCCTGATCCGGTACACCTCGGAAAACGCGATGCGCAAGGGCTTGTCCGCGGCGGCATCACGCAAGCGCCTGCTGCGCCCGCGCGTGGTCATTTATTCCGTGATCTGGGTGGCGTTGCTGGCCGGGTTCATGGCTTCGATCGCGCTGCGCACGCCGCTGAAGGTCGACATCATCCGCGACCGTGGTGCGCTCGGCCGTGAAGTGGAAGGCCGCTGGATCGAGAATGTCTATCGCCTGCAGCTGATCAACACCACCGAAGCGCCGATGCAGATCAGCGTGCGCGCCGACAGCGACGAACTGAAGAACCTGACCGTGGAATACGACAAGCAGGCCGAATCGCTGGCGCCGACGTCCAACCGGTTGCTGCCGATCCGGATCCGCGTGCCGATCGAGGCCGCGGCGCAGGGCACGCACAAGATCAACGTGACGGTGACGAGCGAAGGCACGGAGCGGGGGCATGCCGAAATCCGGCAATCCACCAGTTTCATCGTGCCGCGCGATTTGTGAAGCTAGGTCGTCAAGATGAAGGGGGCAAGATGAGTCAGCAAGGCAATCCGTGGTGGAAGGAGCCGTGGCCGTGGCTGTTGATGAGCGGCCCGCTGGTGGCGATGGTGGCGTGTGGCGTGACGATCTGGCTGGCATCCACGCATCCGGACATGCCGGTGCAGGGTGCAACGCGCCATGGCCTGGTGGTCGAGAAGGCCGACGCCGCGCCGCCCAAGGCTGCCGCTGTGAGGCAGCCATGAGGTTGCGCTGGCTGATGTGGGTACTCTGGCCGGCGTTCCTGATGGCCGGGTTCGCGACCGCGACGGTGTTTTCGGTGGTGGATCCCGGTGACCTGAACTTCTTCGGCCAGCCGATCGAAGCGTCCCGCGAATCGGTCTACACCGTTGGTTTCCTGATGGCCTGGGTGTTCTGCGCGTTGTCCAGCGGACTGACGCTCTACACCATGCCGTCGCGGCTCAGCGATACCGACGAACTGGAATAAGCGGATCGGTGTGAGGTCTGCGCTGCCATGTCCGCATGCGGTACCTGGCAGCGCCTTGGCCGCTTAGCAGGAGCGGCTGTAGAGCTGCTTGATGCCGTCGATGTCCACGAGCTTGACGTGGCGCTGGCGAATCTGGATCAGGCCGGCTTCGGCAAAGCGGGAGAACAGGCGGCTGACGGTTTCGAGCTTCAGGCCCAGGTAGCTGCCGATCTCTTCGCGGCTCATGCGCATCACGAACTCGGACGCCGAATAGCCGCGTGCCGACAGGCGCTCAGAGAGGTTGATCAGGAAGGCGGCAAGCCGTTCCTCGGCGCGCATCGAGCCCAGCGTGACCAGCATCAGTTGGTCATGCGTGATTTCCTTGCCCATCAGGCGCAGGAACTGCTGCTGCAGCGACGGCAGGTCTGCCGACAGGGACTGCAACTCGCTCATGCGGACCACGCAGACTTCGGTGTCCTCCAGCGCGGCGGCATCGGAGGCATGCTGCATCTCGCCCAGCCCGTCGAGACCGACAATTTCGCCGGGCAGGTGGAAGCCGGTAATCTGCGAGCGGCCGTCTTCAGTGGTGACGTGGGTCTTGAGCGTGCCAAAGCGCACGGCATAGACCGCGGTGAGTGGATCGCCCATGCGATACAGGGTTTCACCCTTGTGCACACGGATGCGTTCCTGAACCAGCGTGTCCATCTTGGCGAGGTCTTGCTGCGACATGCCGACCGGAAGGCACAGCTGCCCCATCGCACAGGTGGAGCAGCGTGGTGACATCTCGGTAATGGGAATGGAGGTGAGCAATTGGAACCTGCTAGAAATGGCAGCGAGGGCGCGATAACGGCATTTTACCGTGCGATGTGATGTGGTAGGGAGTGAGAATTGACACTTGGCGTACTGATCAGCGTTTTTCTGCTGGCTTTGCTGGGCGGGGTCCACTGCGCCGCCATGTGCGGCGGCGTGGCGCTGGCCGTGGAGCAGCGTCACGGCGCGGCGGCGACGATCAGTCTGGTGCCCAGCCGTGCCGCCTGGCTCGGCGAGTTGCTGATAATGCACCTGGGCCGGATCTCGACCTATATGCTGCTTGGGGCCGCGCTAGGCGCGGTCGGTGCTTCGGCGTGGAAACAGGACTATCTGCCGGTGCAGCGCTGGCTGTTCGGCGCGGGCAGCGTCATGCTGCTGTGGTCGGGCTGGCGGTTGCTGCGCGGCAACACGTTTACCGTCGACTGGCTGGAGCGGCTGGCGTCGCGTGCCAGCGCAGCGGTGGCGCGCCGGCTGGGTGGCGTGGCACGCGGCATGCCGTCCTTTGTGCGCGCACGCGGCGGCCTGGCGCGGCGATACGGCGTGGGCCTGGCGTGGGGGCTGGTGCCGTGCGGCATGGTCTATGGGGCGCTCACGCTCGCGCTGCTGGCGGGCAATGCGGCGTCCGGCGCACTCGTGATGGGCGTGTTCGGGCTCGGCACACTGCCTAACCTGCTGGTGCTCTCCGGCCTGTCAGGCTATTTGCGTACGCTGTCGCGACGTCCCGGCGTGCGCCTGGGGGCCGGCCTGGCGGTAATGGCGTTCGGCGGCCTTGGCATTGCGCGAGCGGTGCTGTTGCCACATTCGCTGGCCGAGCATGGATTCTGCCTGGTGTTCTGAGGCGCCGGCGCTGCGCGGGCAACGGATGATGGTTGCAGGCGGGGGCGGGAATGCCATACAATCGCCAACATTGCGGTATCGCGCGGTGTCTTGTGAGCCGCGGTAAGCAGCGGGCGAGCAGCGCCAGGCGGCCTTCATACCAGAAGGTGAGTTCAGGGCAGGGGAAGCGGAAGGTTTTCGATGCCCGTCCCGTCCCCACAGTCCATCCGGTTCAAAAGATCTGGTTCAAAAGTCCGGCTGGCACTGCGGTGTTGGCGATGCCGGCCTTGCTCCCGATACCCGTTTTTCTTGCGTCCGAGGCCTTCAGTTCGCTGACAGCGACGTCCGGTATGTGCGGACGCGCTACGCAAGAGGTTCGCTGGCTGGCCCATAACCGCATGCGAACGATCTCCTGCCGGAACGCCCGGCAACTCGATGCAAAGATAGGGAAGTGCACGGCTTGGATGCAGCAGGTATCCGGCTAGCTGCGCAATGAGATGGCGGTGGCTTTCGCACCGCTGTATCCAAAATCTCCGGTGCCCCGGATCCGTCCGGGAGCAGGTGCAAAGACAGGCTGCACACCATCAACATGAATACCCAAGAGGCGAAGATCGTCCTCGAGACGGCGCTGATCTGCGCGCAGGAACCGTTGCGCGTCAATGATCTGCGGCGGCTGTTTGACGACGACGTCGGCGCAGACACCATCCGCGTGCTGCTTGATGAACTGCGCCAGGACTGGCGGCCGCGCGGCGTGGAACTGGTGGCCCTGGCCAGCGGCTGGCGCTTCCAGAGCCGGCCGGAAATGCGTGAATACCTGGATCGGCTGAATCCAGAAAAGCCGCCAAAATATTCGCGCGCGGTGATGGAAACACTGGCGATCATTGCCTACCGGCAGCCGGTGACCCGCGGCGATATCGAGGAAATCCGCGGCGTGACGGTCAGCACGGAAGTCATCAAGAAGCTTGAGGACCGCAGCTGGATCGAGGTGATCGGACACCGCGACGTGCCGGGCAGGCCGGCGCTGTATGCGACCACCAAGGCGTTCCTGGACGATCTTGGCCTGCGTACGCTGGATGAGCTGCCGCCGCTGGAAGATGCCCAGGCGCAGGCGCAGGCAACCCTGCTGGAACAGCAGGCCATCAATTTTGAAGACCTGGCTGCAAACAAGGCGGCCAGCGCCGACGAAGAGGCTTTTGCCAACCCCGCCGCGCATGCGGCGGATGTGGCTGAAGCATCCGTCGCAAACGAAGCCGAGACGACCGGCCCGGTCGACCAAGGCGCCAATGGCTTTGACGCGCAACCGCTGCAAGCTGCAGCCGACGATGCCGCCGAGGCCGCTTCCACCGAACCAGCCGCACCCAATCCGGACGGGGCGCGGGGCGATTTGCCGGACAACGGCACCCCGCCGCACCCGAGCGAGCACGACGAGCGCGTGCCGAACTGAACAACATGCAACATCCGATAGTGAATATCTTGTCTGATTCCGTTGAGCAAGACACCCGCAATGCGGGCGCACCCTCCGACACCGGCGCCGCAGAACCCGGATCGGGCAGCGAAGCCGCGCCCCGCCGCAAGGGGCTGCGCCGCGGGCTGAGGAACCTGGTCGCATCGCGCCGCCAGGCACAGGACCGCGGCGAGGGCGCCGAAGGCGCCGGCGGCCAGGCCGATGCCGGTGAAGCGGGCGCCGCACAGGCGGCGGGCGGTGCGCGCGGTGGCCAGCGTGGCCGCGGCAAGCGCAAGACGGGGCAGGGCGAGGGTGGCCAGGGTAGCCAGGGCGGCCAGGGCACCAGCAAGGCAGAAAAGGTCGACCGTGCGGCCAGGGCCGAAGGCACCGACAAGCCTGAGCAGCCCGGCCGCAAGCGCAAGCCGGTCCAGCGCTCAGGCAAGGCGGCAGCGCCGGGCGAGGCGCAGGGTACCGGTGCGCGGCAGCAGGGCCGCCGCAAGGATGGCGGCAAGCCGCAGGCGCCCCGCAAGGGCCAGGGCGGCGGGGACAAGACCACGGCGAGCAGCGAAGACCTGTTCCGCTTCGTGATCTCTGAGCAGTACGACAACGAAGACACCGTCATTCCGCGCACCAAGGCCAAGCCGGTGCGCGAGCTGTCGGCCGACGACGACGCGCCCAAGCTGCACAAGGTGCTGGCCGAGGGCGGGCTGGGCTCGCGCCGCGAGATGGAAGAACTGATCCTGCAGGGCCGCGTTTCGGTCAACGGCCTGCCGGCCCATATCGGCCAGCGCATCCTGCCGGCGGACCAGGTCCGCGTGAACGGCAAGCTGATCCACCGCAAGGTGTCGACCAAGCCGCCGCGCGTGCTGCTGTACCACAAGCCCGCCGGCGAGATCGTCAGCCAGTCCGATCCGGAAGGCCGTCCGACTGTGTTCGACAGCCTGCCGCGCATCAAGACCGGCAAATGGGTCGCGGTGGGCCGCCTGGACTTCAATACTGAAGGCCTGCTGATCTTCACCACCTCGGGTGACATTGCCAACCGTTTCATGCATCCGCGCTATGGCGTGGAGCGCGAGTACGCGGTGCGCACGCTGGGCGAGCTGGCCGAGGCCGACCGCCAGCGCCTGCTGCATGGCATCAAGCTCGATGACGGCGAGGCCAACTTCCTGCGCATTGCCGACGGCGGCGGTGAAGGCGTCAACCAGTGGTACCACGTGGCCCTGACCGAAGGCCGCAACCGTGAAGTGCGCCGCATGTTCGAGGCGGTCGGGCTGACCGTGTCGCGCCTGATCCGCACCCGCTACGGCCAGTTCCTGCTGCCGCGTGGCCTCAAGCGCGGCCGCTGGCAGGAAGTCGAGCCCAATGACGTCAAGGCGCTGATGGCCGGTGTCGGCCTGAAGGTGCCCGGCAAGGGCGAGCAGGTTCCCAAGGGCGCCACCAAGGTAGGCGGGCGCAAGCAGCGCACCGAAGCCGCGATTGCCGGCATGCCGATGCCCACGGGCATGGACGGCCTGCCGCGCTTCGACCAGGGCGGCGCCCGGGGCGGTAGCGGCGGCCGCAGCAGCCAGCCGGATCCGATGAAGACCTCGATGGGCTATATCACCCACGGGCCCACCTTGCTGACCTCGCACGCGGCCAGCCTGGGCGGCGGGCGCGGCACTGGCGCACGCCAGGGACGTGGTGGCGCCGGCATGGGCGGTATGGGTGGCATGCGCGGTCAGGGTGGCCAGGGCGGCCTGGGTGGCCAGGGTCAGGGCAAGCCGCGTCGCGGCGGCGGCGAAGCCAACGGCAATGTGATGCCGAAGGCGTCGAAGCCGGGCGGCAACCGTTCCCCGCGCGGCGGTAGTGGCGGTGGCGGCGGCAACCGTGGTGGCAACCGCGGCGGCAACCGATAAGCGCTTGAATCCGGCGCATGGCGGGTTGAACGCCCGCCGGCGCCGGATTCAGTGCACGGAAATGTCTGGCTTTTGCCTTTTCGACATAATCCGCGTATAATTCAAGTCTATTCAAAAAGCCATCCTCGTCGAGGATGGGCGAATGATGGGCATTGCGCCCATTTTTTTTTGGTTCGCCCGTTTTTCGGTTCTCTCCGCTGGAGCGAGGGGGTGGCGGACAGGCAGGGCTGCAGCAGGGTCGTCCCGGACGGCACCGGCGGGTTTGCCTGCCACGGTGTTGATGGCCATTACTCGGGATAACAGTGCATCTGGCAGATTTGATCGAAACCACCCTAAGCGGCATGGGATATGAGCTGGTCGAGCTCGAGCGTGCCCCGGCCGGATTGCTGCGTGTCTATATCGATCAGCCTGAAACCGGCATTGCCATCGAGGATTGTGAAAAGGTGAGCCGCCAGCTCACCCACGTGTTCACGGTCGAGAACGTCGACTATGAACGCCTCGAGGTCTCGTCGCCCGGACTGGACCGGCCGCTGAAGAAGCTGGCCGACTACGTCCGCTTTGCCGGCGAGGAGGCGCGCGTGACGCTGCGCCTGCCCGTCAACGGACAGAAGAACTTCACAGGCATCCTGCGCGAGCCCACCGGCGCGGCGGGCGAGGAGAAGATTGGCCTGGAGTTCGAAGGCAAAGATGGCCCGGCGCTGCTGGAATTTGCCGTATCCGATGTCGACAAGGCACGCCTGGTGCCGGTGATCGACTTCAAAGGAAATCAAAGAAAAGGGAACAAGCAATGAGCCGCGAAGTTCTGTTGCTCGTCGATGCGCTTGCGCGTGAGAAGAACGTCGACAAGGATGTGGTATTCGGTGCCCTGGAGGCGGCGCTCGCCTCGGCCACCAAGAAGCGTTTCGAGGAAGACGTGGATATCCGTGTCGCGATCGATCGCGAGTCGGGCGAGCATGAAACCTTCCGCCGCTGGCTGGTCGTTCCCGACGAGCTGGGCCTGCAAGAGCCGGACAAGCAGATCCTGCTGTTCGAAGCCCGCGATGAAAACCCCAGCATCGAGCTGGGTGACTTTATCGAGCAGCAGATCGAGTCGGTCGAGTTCGGCCGCATCGGTGCGCAGGCTGCCAAGCAGGTGATCCTGCAGCGCATCCGCGACGCCGAGCGCGAGCAGATCCTGAACGACTACCTGGATCGCGGCGAGAAGATCATGACCGGCACGGTCAAGCGCGCCGACAAGAAGGGCCTGATCGTCGAGTCCGGCCGCGTGGAAGCGCTGCTGGCCCGCGACCAGATCATCCCCAAGGAAAACCTGCGCACCGGTGACCGCGTGCGTGCGTATATCCTGAATGTGGACCGCGCCGCGCGCGGCCCGCAGATTGAGCTGTCGCGCACCGCGCCCGAGTTCCTGATCAAGCTCTTCGAGAACGAAGTGCCGGAAATGGAACAAGGCCTGCTGGAGATCAAGGCGGCTGCCCGTGATCCGGGCGTGCGCGCCAAGATCGCCGTGGTCGCGCATGACAAGCGCATCGACCCGATCGGCACCTGCGTCGGCGTGCGCGGTACCCGCGTCACCGCGGTGCGCAACGAGATTGGCGGCGAGGCCGTGGACATCGTGCTGTGGTCGGAAGACCCGGCGCAGTTCGTGATCGGCGCGCTGGCACCGGCACAGGTGCAGTCGATCGTGGTCGATGAAGAAAAGCACAGCATGGACGTCGTGGTCGACGAGGAAAACCTCGCCGTCTCGATCGGCCGCAGCGGTCAGAACGTGCGCCTGGCGACCGAGCTGACCGGCTGGCAGATCAACATCATGACGCAGGAAGAGTCGGCGCAGAAGCAGGCCGAAGAGAGCGATGTCGTGCGCAAGCTGTTCATGTCCAAGCTGGACGTGGATGAGGAAGTTGCCGACATCCTGATCGAGGAAGGCTTCTCCACGCTGGAAGAAGTGGCTTATGTCCCCATCAGTGAAATGATGGAGATCGAGGCCTTTGACGAAGACACCGTCAACGAGCTGCGCAATCGCGCGCGTGATGCGCTCCTGACGATGGAACTGGCCCGGGAAGAAAAGGTGGAAGAGGTGTCGCAGGACCTGCGCTCGCTCGACGGCCTCAACCCGGAACTGATCGGCAAGCTGGCCGAAGGCGATATCCATACGCGTGACGACCTGGCCGAACTGGCCGTGGACGAGCTGGTCGAGATGACCGGTGTCAGCGAGGAAGAAGCCAAGTCGCTGATCATGAAAGCACGGGAACATTGGTTCAACTGAGGGACACGGCCGGGCCGGCCTACACCTGGCCCGGGCGCGCTTTCCGCAACGATTTGTCCCGACGTAGAAACCAAGCATTGAAAGGGTTTGAATGGCAAGCACAACAGTTGCCCAACTGGCCGCAGAACTGAGTCGCAGCGCAGCTGCCCTGCTGGAACAATTGCAGGCGGCTGGGGTGGGCAAAGCGACGCCAGAAGACATCATCACGGAATCGGATAAGACCAGGCTGCTGGACTATCTGAAGCGTTCGCACGGCCAGGCCGACGACAGCTCCCGCAAGAAGATCACACTGACCAAGCGCGAAACCTCCGAGATCCGCCAGTCGGATGGCACTGGCAAGACCCGCACGGTCCAGGTGGAAGTGCGCAAGAAGCGCGTGCTGATCAAGCGCGACGAAGCTGCGCCCGATGCCCAGGCCGACGCGGTCGAAGCCCAGGCGCCTGTCGTCGATGCTGTCGAGGAAGCTCGCCGCGACGAGGAAGAACGCCAGCAGGCCGAACTGCTGGCGCGCCAGGAAGCTGAAGCCAAGGCCGCCCGCGAGGCAGCCGAGCGCGAGGAAGCCGAGCGCCGCGCCCGCCAGGAAGCGCTGGAGGCTGAACAGCGCCGCCAGGCCGAACTCGCCGCCCGCAAGGCGGAGGAAGAGGCTGCCGCGTCGCGCGCCGTGACCGAGGCCAACGAGGATTCCTCGCGCAAGAAGGCAGAGGACGAGAAGGCACGCGTCACCGCCGAACGCGCCGAGGCGCAGAAGGCTGCCGACGAAGCCAAGGCTGCCGCCGACAAGGCCCGCGCAGAGCAGGAAGTCGCTGCGCGCAAGCGCCGCGAGGCTGCCGAAGCCGAGGCCCGTGCGATCCAGCAGATGCTGAACGCGCCGCCGCGCGTGCTGAAGGCGCCGTCCGAGCGCAAGGCCGAAGAGAAGAAGGCCGAGCAGACCGGTACGCTGCACAAGCCGGTGAAGCCGGCCGGTGCGACCACGGAAGCGAAGAAGGACGAAAAGAAGCCGGCCACCACGACCACGACCACGGCAACCGCCGACAAGAAGGGCAAGGTCGTGAAGGCGGGCTGGCAGGACGACAGCAGCCGCAAGAAGGGCAGCGGCCTGAAGACCCGCGGCGATACTTCGGGTGGCGTGGGCGGCTGGCGCGGTGGCCCGCGTGGCCGCGGCGGCAGGCAGCAGCAGCACGACGACAGCCGCAGCAGCTTCCAGGCGCCGACCGAGCCGGTGGTGCGTGAAGTGCACGTGCCGGAAACCGTCTCGGTGGCCGACCTGGCGCACAAGATGGCCGTCAAGGCATCCGAGGTCATCAAGCAGATGATGAAGCTCGGCCAGATGGTGACCATCAACCAGGTGCTGGACCAGGAAACCGCCATGATCGTGGTGGAAGAAATGGGCCACAAGGCGTATGCCGCCAAGCTGGACGATCCGGAAGCGCTGCTGGTGGTGGGCGGTGAGGAACACACCGACGCCGAGCTGCTGCCGCGTCCGCCGGTGGTGACCGTGATGGGTCACGTCGACCACGGCAAGACCTCGCTGCTGGACTACATCCGCCGCACCAAGGTGGCCGCGGGCGAAGCCGGCGGGATTACGCAGCACATCGGTGCCTACCATGTGGAAACCGACCGCGGCGTGATCACGTTCCTGGATACCCCGGGTCACGAGGCCTTCACGGCCATGCGTGCCCGCGGTGCCAAGGCGACCGATATCGTGATCCTGGTGGTGGCCGCCGACGACGGCGTGATGCCGCAGACCAAGGAAGCCATTGCGCATGCCAAGGCTGCCGGTGTGCCGATCGTGGTGGCGATCAACAAGATCGACAAGCCCGATGCCAACCCGGACCGCGTCAAGCAGGAACTGGTGGCGGAGCAGGTGGTGCCGGAAGAATACGGCGGCGATTCGCCGTTCGTGCCGGTTTCCGCCAAGATGGGTACCGGTGTGGAAGACCTGCTCGAGCAAGTGCTCCTGCAAGCCGAAGTGCTGGAACTGACCGCTCCGGTGGATGCCCCGGCCAAGGGCCTGGTGGTGGAAGCCCAGCTGGACAAGGGCAAGGGCCCGATCGCGACCATCCTGGTCAGCAGCGGCACGCTCAAGCGTGGCGACGTGGTCCTGGCTGGCAGCGCCTACGGCCGCGTGCGTGCCATGCTGGACGAGAACGGCAAGCCGACCAAGGAAGCCGGCCCGTCGATCCCGGTGGAAATCCAGGGTCTGTCGGAAGTGCCTGCCGCCGGTGAAGAAGTGCTGGTGCTGCCGGACGAGCGCAAGGCACGTGAAATCGCGCTGTTCCGCCAGGGCAAGTTCCGCGACGTGAAGCTGGCCAAGCAACAGGCCGCCAAGCTGGAGAACATGCTCGAGCAGATGGCCGAAGGCGAAGTGCAGACGCTGCCGTTGATCGTCAAGGCCGACGTGCAGGGTTCGCAGGAAGCGCTGGTGCAGTCGCTGCAGAAGCTGTCGACCGCCGAAGTGCGCGTGCAGATCGTGCATGGCGGCGTGGGTGGCATCTCCGAATCCGACGTCAACCTGGCGACGGCTTCGAAGGCGGTCATCATCGGCTTCAACGTGCGTGCCGACGCCGGTGCGCGCAAGCTGGCCGAGCACAACGGCATCGATATCCGCTACTACAACATCATTTACGATGCGGTAGACGAGATCAAGGCGGCGATGTCGGGCATGCTGGCGCCGGAGAAGCGCGAGACCACCATCGGCCAGGTCGAGGTACGTCAGGTGTTCCGCGTGCCGAAGATCGGTGCGGTGGCCGGCTGTATGGTCACCGACGGCCTGGTCAAGCGCAACTCGCTGGTGCGCGTGCTGCGCAACAACGTGGTCATCCACGACGGCGAGCTGGATTCGCTCAAGCGTTTCAAGGACGATGTGAAGGAAGTGAAGCAAGGCTTCGAGTGCGGTCTGTCGATCAAGAACTTCAACGATGTTCAGGAAGGCGACCAGCTCGAGGTGTACGAAATCACAGAGGTGGCGCGTACGCTGTAAGGCGTCGCAAGCAACGGCAGGCTTCGGCCTGCCGTTGTCATCTCGACCAGACTGTATTGAATGGCCAAGAAAGGCAGTATCTCCTCCCGCAATCTCCGCATCTCCGACCAGATCCAGAAGGACCTGGCCGAGATGATCCAGCGCGAACTGCGCGACCCGCGCCTCGGCCTGGTCACGCTGCAGTCGGTCGCGCTGACGCCTGACTACGCGCACGCCAAGGTGTACTTCACCGTGCTGGGCGCCGAAGCCGCCGAGGCGGAAGCCATCCTGAACGAAAAGGCCGGCTACCTGCACTCGCTGCTGTACAAGCGCCTGCACATCCATACCGTGCCGACGCTGCGCTTCTTCCACGATACCTCGGTCGAACATGCGATCGAGATGTCCAAGCTGATCAACGAAGCGAACGCCACGCGTTCGAAAGACGACTGAAGCCGGCGCCCATGCCGCCCTGGCATGGGTTTCGCGGCCACTACTTTACGTTGCCGCCATCCGCGCCGCATCGCCGTCCCGCCTCCCGCTTTCTCCCGATGACCGATTCCAACGCCAACCGTCCGCCGCGCCTGCCGCGCCGCGAGGTCCATGGTGTGTTGCTGCTCGACAAGCCGCTGGGCCTGTCGTCCAACGACGCGCTGGTGCGCGCCAAGCGCCTCTTGCGCGCGGCCAAGGCCGGCCATACCGGCACGCTGGATCCGCTTGCCACGGGGCTGCTGCCGCTGTGCTTCGGCGAAGCCACCAAGTTTTCGCAGGACCTGCTGGAAGCGGACAAGACCTATGACGCCGTAGTGCGGCTGGGCTCGCGCTCGAGCACGGGCGACGCCGAAGGCGAACTGCTCGACGTGCGCGAGGTCACCTGCGATTGCGCCGCAGTGGAGCAGGCGCTGGCAAGCTTCCTCGGCGAGATCGAACAGGTGCCGCCGATGCATTCGGCGCTGAAGAAGGACGGCCGCCCGCTGTATGAATACGCGCGCGCCGGCCAGACCGTGGAGCGCGCGGCGCGCCGCGTCACCATCCGTTCGATTGCGCTGCTGGAGTGCGCCTTGCCCGAAGCCCCGTCGTTCACGATGCGGGTGACGTGCAGCAAGGGCACCTATATCCGCACGCTGGCCGAGGACATCGGCGAAGCGCTGGGCTGCGGCGCGCACCTGACCGGACTGCGCCGGATCGCCGTGGGCGACCTGACGCTGGACGGCGCGGTGACCCTGGAGCAGATCGAGCAGCGCGACGACTCGCAGCGCCCGGCCATGCTGGCACCTGTGGACGCCTTGCTGCAGAAGTGTGCGCCGGTGCATCTGGACGAGGTCTCTGCAGCGCGCTTCCTGCAGGGCCAGCGCATCGCTCAGCGCGACCTGCCGGCCGACACCGGGCTGGCCGAGGATGCGCTGGCGCGCGTCTATGCCGGCGAACCAGCCCGGCTGCTGGGCGTGGCACGCATGCGCGAAGGCGCGTTGCGGCCGGAGCGGCTGGTCAAGCTGTAAATTGCGTGAGGGGCGTAAATGGCCGCCCCGTCAGCAATTACTCGAGCGTGATCTTGGCCGTCTTGATGACATCGGCCCACATCTTGCGGTCCTGGGCGAGGAACCCGGCGAAATGCTCCGGCGTATCGCCCACGGGCTCGGAGCCGAATTCAGCCATCTTCTTCCTGACTTCCGGGTTCGCCAAGGCCTTGACCAGCGCCTGGTTGTAGCGGACCACGATTGCCTTCGGCAGGTCCTTCGGCCCGAAGATGCCTTGCCAGGTCGGCATGTTGAAGTCCTTCAGTCCGCTCTCGGCAAGCGTCGGCACCTCCGGCAACAGGGGCGAGCGCTTGCTGCCGGTGACTGCCAGCGCCTTGACCTTGCCGGTCTTGGCCAGCGTCGCCGCGGTGGTGATGTTGTCGACCGTCATGGCGATATGCCCGCCCATCAGGTCGGTGGTCACCGGGGTGGCACCCTTGTACGGCGCATGGACCATGTCGATGCCAAGACGGTGCAGCATGGTTTCGGCAATCAGGTGATTTGACGTGCCGACGCCGGCGGTGCCGTAGGTGACCTGCGGCGTCTTTTTGACGTAGGCGACGAAGTCGGCCATGGTCTTGACCGGCAGGGCCGGATTGACGATCACGACATTCGGCTGGGTGGCCAGCATGGCGATGGGCGTGAAATCATCCGCCTTGTATGGCGTGCCCTTGGGGTTGAGCACGTGGGTCACCGCCATCGCGCCGGCGGCGCCCATGCCGATGGTGTAGCCGTCGGCCGGGGCCTTGGCCAGCTTGTCGGCGGCGATATTGCCACCCGCACCCGGCACGTTCTCCACCACCACCGGAACCCCCAGGCTTTCCGACAGCGGCGCCTGCACCAGGCGCGCCAGCAGATCGGCCGAGCCGCCGGGCGCAAAGCCCACCAGCAGGCGCACCGGCTTGGCCGGCTTCCACTCCTGCGCCTGCGCGCCCGGGATTACCGCCGCGCCCAGGCTCATCCACATCATGCCGCGTGCCAGCGGCCCCATCCACTTCGCCACCTGTTTCATTGTTACTTCCACTCCAGCAGTGTCATGGGCAATCTGTCAGCGGGCTTGCCCTTACCCGAAAATGGATTCGCTTCGTGCCTGGATTCAGGCCGCGGCACCAGCCAGTACCTGTCCCAGCAGCCTTGCCACCATGCGGTTGGAGAGCAGCACCGGCGCGCCGGCATGGCGCGCCACCTCGGCCCGCATGGCTTCGGTGTAGCCCATGCAGTGCATCACCACCAGGTCGCAGCCGCGCAGCGTCTCGCCCGCCTGCGCGAAGCGATCGGTGCTGGCGTCGGTATAAGGCGAGGCATGGGTGACGCGCAGTTCGCAGGGCACCGGCTGGATCAGGTGGAAGCTGCTTACCTGGGCCTCCAGCGGCAATACGATGCCGAGCCGCTTGCAGCCCTGCGCCAGCGCCACGGTCAGATGGTCCACTACCTGCTGCGGTTCGATGACCAGGGTCCGCATCGGCGGCAGGGCGGTGCCGGTGCACAGCGGCACCAGGGCGTCGAAGCGGCCGTCGTCCAGCGAGGTCATCAGCCGGGCCAGCATGGCCTCGGCCACCGGCTTGCCCATCACCGCCTGCGTGCCGTCACGCAGCCGGCTGGCAAAGCGGTACTCGCCGGGCGCGGGCGCCAGCGCGGCAATATCTTGCGGGCCCAGCGCGTCCAGGATGCCGAACTCTTCCACAGTGGCCGGCAGGCCCAGGTCGGCAATCATCTGCGGGACCACGTCTGTCCTGGGCGCCTGCCCGATGGTGACGAAGGCCACGCGTGGCTGGCGTGCGGCAGGCGTGTTCATGCCTCGGTT